>NZ_CP107939.1:5705792-6007723 GCF_036046055.1 Nocardia sp. NBC_00403 | reverse complement strand
AGTTTCGTCCGGCAACCCTTTTGTTTCGACTGTATCAGCCTACTTGGGAACGAATATGCCCGTCAGATCGGCCTTCCTGATCGGCGTATCCGGATTGGCCTGGGCCCTGCACATCAATTCGATGGACGCAATCGCGGCGTCGATCGCCCGGTCGTTCGTCGGTGCTGACTTGTCGCTGCGTTCCTGCTCGAGGAACTTGGTCACGGTAATGCGCTGCTTGTCTTTGTCCTGCGCGACGAACTCGTTGCACGGTGTGTCACCACCCGCGTTGACTGCCTTCTTCGCGTCGTCGCAGCCGCTGGTGAACAGGGCGGCCGCGGCGGCGACCACAAACGCGGCGATCGCCATCCTGCTCGGTCGTTCGGTTGTTCTCATGTCGGATTCTCCTGACGAAATGGATATCAATGGCCGTGCGGTTCGCCGCGGACGAGCCCTTCCTAGTTCTCGACCCGCCGGTGTTCGGCGGTCACCAACACCGCACCTATTCCCAGGCGCAGGATGCACGCAATACCGTCGATAACCGCCCAGGCGGCAAATCCGTATCCCGCGGCGGTCAGGGTGAGCGCGATCAAGGCGATTCCGATGCCGAAGAGAATGATTCCCGGCCAGTTGCGGGTATCTTCTATAGATTCACCGGCATGGGTTCTTGTGGTGCGTGAGTCGTCCGGAAAATCGTGTTCGGGCCGGTCGATGTCTTTGTTTCGGCTCGAATCGCTCGGTTCGCCGGGCATAATGTGTCCTTTCAGGTCGAACCGTCGAACAGGGGCATTCGTCCGAATACCCCGGAGCGGGGTGTGTATGCGCTGGGAACCTGGGTATGCGAACGGTAGGGCTAGGAAGCTGTTCGTGGCCGCACAAGATCACGCCTCGGATCGGAACCCTCGTGGGGAAACTGAGACTCAGCAGCTGGACCGGAATTGGAACACCCTGGTCCAGGAATTGCGTGTGGTCCAAACCGGCGTGCAGTTCCTCATCGGATCGCTGCTGATTCTGCCGTTCCAGGCCGGGTTTGCCACGCTGTCGCACCCGCTGCGGCTGCTCTATCTCGCCACCGTTGCGGCCGCTGTCGCCGCGATGATTTTCCTTGTCGCACCGGTTTCCTGGCATCGGATTCTGTTCCGGCGGCACCGTTTGGGCAGCGTGGTCGCGGCGGCGCACCAGTGTGCGATGGTCGGTATCGCCCTGCTCGGTGCGTCGCTGCTCGGTGCGTTGGTTTTGGTGGTCGACGTCGTCGAGGGCACCACCGAGGGTGCGATTGCGGGTGCGGCCGTAGCGGTCCTGTTCGCCGCGGCCTGGGGCGTCGCACCGTGGCGATGGCGAAAAGCGAGTAGCGAATACGGGTTTCGACCCTGAACCCTCGGGTACCTGTTCGAACGATCCCGGAAGGAGCGCGATTCGGTGGAGACGACAACGATCGGGATCCAGGTGCCTGCGCAATTGGAACAGCTGACGATGCTGCGCGCACTCGCCGAAACCGTGGCGATGATTGCGGATTTCGCACTCGACGAAGTGACCGATATCCGACTCGCGCTCGACGAGGTGGCCACCTCGCTGATCCTGGACGCGGTGCCGGGCTCGGCCATCGACTGTGAGTTCAGCTATGACCAGACGCAGATGTTCGTACACGTCGCCTCGATCGCGGCGGCGGAAACAGTGGTGGCGCACGCGGGCTTCGGCTGGCATATTGTGCGCACCCTCACCGATTCCATCGCCGCGGTGCAGTCCCCGTTCGACAGCGTAGTCTCGGGATATCCGACCGCAGTCGACTTCAGCTGGGTACGAGGTGCCTCGGATGTCCGGTGAATCGAGATCGCCGGGCGACAGCTATGACAATATCGAGCCGCTCTTCGAGAAGGTCGCCGCGCTGGACTCCGAAGACCCGCGCCGGGAAGCGCTGCGGGATGAGCTGATCGAACGTTGCCTGCCCTTGGCGGAGCACATTGCCCGCAGGTTCGCCGGGCGCGGCGAGGCTTTCGACGATCTGCTACAGGTGGCGCGGCTCGGACTGGTGCATGCGACCGATCGTTTCGACATCGATCGTGGATCGTCGTTCCTGTCCTTTGCGGTGCCGACGATCATGGGCGAGGTGCGCAGGCATTTCCGCGACAACACCTGGGCAGTACGAGTTCCGCGGCGGGTCAAGGAGATTCAGCTGACCATCGGACCTGCGGTCGAGGCCCTCGCGCAGCGACTCGGACGAATTCCGAAGGCAAGGGAGATCGCCGCCGAACTCGAAGTAGACCTGGTGGAGGTCACCCAGGCGTTGATAGCGGGCAACGCCTATCAGTCGTCCTCGATCGATGCGCTGGCCGGTGACGACAACGAGAATGCGCTGTTGCCGCTACTGGAAAGCCTCGGCGCCGAGGAGTCCTCCTACCACCTGGTGGAAGATTTCATGGCGGTGAAGCCGCTGATCGCGGAGCTGCCCGAGCGCGAGCGCCGGGTGCTGATCATGCGTTTCTTCGAGTCGAAGACCCAGAACCAGATCGCCGAGTATCTCGGCGTCTCCCAGATGCACGTGTCACGCATTCTGTCGCGCACGCTGAAGGTGCTGCGCGAACAGGCTTTGCGCGATTGAGCACAATTTCGGAATGCCTCCGAGTTGCCTTGCTCACGAAGGTATTTCGTCGTGCTGTGGTATCGGTTTGCCGGATGCGACCAAGGGGTACGCAGACAGTAGTCGGATTTCGATGCCTACGGCGCAGGAGGTCGTCATGAACTATCAGCGACGACCGAGCACCCGGAACGTGCACACCTCTCCGGATAGTTCACGGTTGCTGAAACAAGCGCAAGAAATCTCCTCTCCCACCGACCGGCCCGCGCGGCCGGGTCGCGCGCTGGTCACTACCGATCACGAGGTCATTCGACGGTGGGCCGAGCGGCGTGGCGCGCGTCCTGCGACGATGCCGGGCAGTGCCTACAACGGGCACCTCGGTGTACTGCGCCTGGATTTCCCCGGGTACGGCGGTGCCGTCCTGCAGCCGGTGGATTGGGACGAATGGTTCGCCGACTTCGATGCCCGAGGTTTGAGCTTCCTGTATCAGGAGCAGTGGGCGGATGGATCGCTCAGTAATTTCAACCGGCTGGAGGGCGTGGATCGCGTGGTCGGATGACCCGTCCGAGTCGACGCATGATTGTGTCGGACATCACGCCCAGCTTGCGTCGCCGCCGCATACATGAGCAGGCTGGAGGCCGCTGTACACATCGTTGACCGAGAACCGCGACGTTTATCGAACGGTCGGTCCGGGTAATTGTGTGTTCGGCAAGTTGCTCGAAGTGCGGAAACTGTCGCGTCGGTATGGGGATGCGATTCTCCGCGTCGCGGCACGCTCCACGCGTGTCTGCAAAGGATGAGGGTCTTGAGCGCGAACCTGATGATCGTGGAAGATGACAATCGTGTGCGTGGTGCACTGCGGTTGGCCATGGAAGACGAGGGCTACGACGTCGCAGAGGCGGAGGAAGCCGAGGACGCGCTCATCCATCTGCGCAGCAATGGCGTCCCTGATGTGATGATCGTCGATCTGATGCTCGGCGGCATGGACGGCTTCGACTGCATCCGGGAGATCCGGCGCGAACACGACGTGCCGATCATCGTGGTCAGCGCGCGTGATGATACTCACGACGTCGTGGCGGCGCTGGAGGCCGGTGCGGACGATTTCGTCGCCAAGCCGTTCGAGATCAAAGAGATCACCGCCAGGATGCGGGCGCTGCGACGGCGCGCGCGGCTGTCCGCGGAGCGGGACACCCCGCAGGAAGTAGTGCTCGACGCGCACCCGGAAGCGCCCTTGGTCCTGGCCCCCGACGGCGGTGCGGTGCGCCGTGGCGACGAAGAGATCGGGTTGACGCTGACCGAGTTCCGCCTGTTGTGCGAACTCGCCGACACTCCCGGCCGGGTGCTGAGCCGTACCCTGCTCCTCGAAAGGGTATGGGACCGTGGCTTTTTCGGCGACGAGCGGATCGTCGACGTGCATATGCGCAGGTTGCGCACCAAGATCGAGCTGGATCCATCCGACCCACGCATCGTGGTGACGGTGCGCGGGCTCGGTTACCGGCTAGATGTGCAGCGCTGATCGGCAGCAGTTCGCGCCCGAGCGCTGGGAGCATGCTGCTGACCGGCAGCACTCCGCTGGTGAACGGTGGCACTCTGCGGCGGAATCCAGGCGCGCATTCGGATTCGATCCGGAGCGCTGGAGCCTGCGCACCCGGGTAGTGGCGGCGTTCGCCGCGATTACCGCGCTGATGTCCCTGGTATTGGTGATTTCGGTCTTCGCCATCAGCCGCAGCTACCTGGAGGCACAGCGGCCGCAGACACAGGGCTACGCGGCCGGCGATCTGCAGTCCGATCTGGAGTTGCTGCGCAATGTTCTGATCGGCTGTGCGCTCGTCGCCACCCTGATCGGTGCCGCGGTCGGCTGGTGGGCCAGCAAGCGGGTGCTCACCCCCCTGCAGCAGGTCTCCAAGACCGCCGCTCGGATTGCGGCCGGTGACCTCACCACCCGGCTGCCCGAGACCCGTGACCCGGATCTGGCCACGACTGTCGGGTCGTTCAACACCATGGTCGACTCGCTGCAGCGGCGGATCGAACGTGAACATCGCCTGGTCGGCGATGTCAGCCACGAATTGCGCACCCCGCTGACCACCCTGATGGCAGGCGTCGACGTGCTCAATCGGCACAGTGGCGAGTTCCCGGAGCGTCCGCGCCGGGCGCTGGGATTGGTCACCGACGAGGTCGATCACCTGCGCAGGCTGCTCGACGATCTGCTGGCCTTGGCCCGCGCCGAGGCGGGCATGCACCGCGGCGACGCCGATTCGTTATCGGTCCGCGAGCTGCTGACCCACACACTGGCCGGCAGCAGGCACGCGCCGGAGCTGCTGACCGTAGTCGAGGACGTGACCGTGCGCGGCCGCAAACTCGAGCTGGAACGAGCCCTGGTGAATCTGCTGGCGAATGCCGACCGGCACGGCGGCGGCGTTGTGGCGGTGACCGTGCGCCGCGAGGGCGGCGACGCGGTGATCACCGTCGACGACGCAGGGCCCGGTGTGCCCGCGGCGGATCGTGGTCGTATCTTCGAGCGCTTCGTGACCATGCGGTCGGGTCGCAGTTCGGCGACCGGCACCGGCATCGGTCTGGCATTGGTCGCCGAAACGATGTCCGCGCATCGCGGTCGGGTCGAGTGCCTGGACCGGCCGGGCGGTGGTGCCCGGTTCGCCCTCCGGTTGCCCGGCCTCGCCGGCGAGGCTCTGTGACCTTTTCGTAACACGACCGTAAACAACTCGACCGTATCACCTCAAAGTTGATTCGTAAGCCTGGATAAGTACTGCAGACCCAACCTGGGAGATGTATGTCACTGCCAACACTGTCCACCGCAACAATCGATCGACCACATGCTGAGTCACCCTCGGCCGCAGCGAGTTCCGCGCCGGGAGCGCGTGTTGTGCTGCGCGCGCCGCGGGTCGGCGACGCGGCCGACATCTGGCGGATCGCGAAGAATTCCCATGTGCTGGACACCAATTCCAGCTATGCCTACCTGCTCTGGTGCCGGGACTTCCCCGGCACCTCGGTGGTCGCCGAAGTGGGCGGCCGGGTCGTGGGTTTCGTGATCGGCTATGTCCGTCCGCAGGCGCCATACACGGTGTTCGTCTGGCAGGTGGCGGTCGAGCGGGCCCAGCAGGGGCGCGGCATCGGTGCCGCGCTGCTCGACAAGTTGCTCGACACCGTCGCCGAAGCTGGAGTTTCGGTGCTGGAAACGACCATCGCACCGGACAACCCCGGATCCATCGCCATGTTCACGGCGGTGGCGCGCCGCCGCGATGCGCGAATCACCAAGCGCCCCTTGTTCGAACCCGGAGTCTTCCCGGACAGCCACGCCGCAGAAGATCTCTATCGAATCGCCCCGACCGCCCGTACCACGCAGGAGGATCGCCGATGATTACCGCTGAAACAACCATTTTCGAAGAACTCGAATCGAATGTTCGTGGATATTGCCGAGCATGGCCCACGGTATTCACCACCGCTAAAGGATCCTGGCTGCGCGACGAGGACGGCAAGGACTACCTCGATTTCTTTGCGGGCGCGGGCGCGCTGAACTACGGCCACAACAATCCGGTGCTCAAGCAGCCGCTGCTGGATTACATCGCGAGCGACGGCATCACGCACGGACTGGACATGTCGACGGTGGCCAAGCGGCGGCTGCTGGAGACGTTGCGCGACACCGTCCTCGCGCCGCGCGGCCTGGACTACAAGGTTCAATTCCCCGGCCCGACGGGTGCCAATGCGGTCGAGGCAGCGCTGAAGCTCGCGCGCAAGATCACCGGCCGCAAGACCATCCTCAGCTTCACCAACGCCTTCCACGGTATGACGCTCGGCGCATTGTCGGTGACCGGCAACGCCGCCAAGCGTGCGGGTGCGGGCGTGCCGTTGGTGCACGCGACGCCGATGCCCTACGACGGCTATTTCGACGGCACCACCGCCGATTTCCAGTGGATGGAGCGCGTGCTCGACGACACGTCGTCCGGCTTCGATCGCCCGGCCGCGGTGATTGTGGAGACCGTGCAGGGCGAGGGCGGCGTCAATGTGGCACGCCCGGAATGGCTGCGCCACCTGGCCGGCTTGTGCGCCGCCCGGGAGATCCTGCTGATCGTCGACGACGTGCAGATGGGCTGCGGGCGGACCGGGCCGTTTTTCTCCTTCGAGGTCGCAGGCATCACGCCGGACATCGTGACGCTGTCGAAGTCGATCGGCGGCTACGGGTTGCCGATGGCGCTGGTGCTGTTCAAGCCGGAACTCGACCAGTGGGCGCCGGGTGAGCACAACGGCACCTTCCGCGGCAACAACCCGGCCTTTGTCACGGCACAGGTGGCGCTGGAACACTTCTGGTCCGACGGCGCACTGCAGGTCTCGACCGAGACCAAGGGCCAACGGATCGAGCAGGTGCTCGGCAGGCTGGCCGCGGAGATCCCCGGCGTCTCGCTGCGCGGGCGTGGGCTGGTGCAGGGCGTAGTGTTCGACGACCCGTCCCAGGCGAGCAAGGTCTGCCAGGTCGCCTTCGAGCGCGGGCTGCTGGTGGAAACCTCCGGTTCCATGGACGAGGTAGTGAAGTTGCTGCCGCCGTTGACCATCAGCGACGAGGAACTCGACCTCGGCCTCGATCTGCTGAGCACGGCCATCGACACCATCGGGGGTCGCTGAGATGATCGTACGAACCACTGCGGCCATCACTGGTACCGAACGCGATGTCGCGGGCACGGGTTGGCGCAGCAAGCGCATCGTCCTCGGCGGTGACGGCGTCGGTTTCTCCTTCCATGAGACCACCATCGACGCGGGTACCGAGCACGAATTCCATTACCGCTATCACGTGGAAGCAGTGTGGCTGATCGAGGGGGAGGGGACGCTCACCGATCTGGACAACGACGTCACCTACGAACTCGAACCCGGCTCGATGTACCTGCTCGACGAGCACGAGCGCCACCGGCTGCACGCGCGCACCGAGATGCGGATGATGTGCGTCTTCAACCCGCCGGTGACCGGGCAGGAAGTCCACGACAGCAACGGCGTCTACCCGCTTGTCGCCGCCAACGCGGTGTGAAAGGAATCTGTAATAGTGTTGGCGCACACTGACACTCGCATCATTGATCGCTACCCGACCCGGCTCGGCGGCCCCGCGCCGCACCTGGATCGCCCTGATCCGACGGTATGGGGCCGGATCGAGCACCAGGAACTGGCGAGCTTCGACGCCGACGGGTTCGCGATCCTCGACGCGCTACTGACTCCCGGTGAGGTGGTCGATTTCAGCGCCGAAATCGACCGCCTCGCCGGGGATCCGGCGCTGTACGGCGACGACCGTGTCATCGTGGAGAAGTCGTCGAACCGGGTGCGCTCGATCTTCGAGGTGCATCGGCTCAGTGCGGCGGTGGCCGAGCTCGTGCGCGAGTCACGAGTCGCCGGATTGGCCAGGCAGGTACTGGGTTCGAAGGTCTATCTGCATCAGAGCCGAGTCAACTACATGCCGGGTTTCCGCGGCGCCGGCTTCTACTGGCATTCGGATTTCGAAACCTGGCACGCGGAGGACGGGATGCCCGCGCCGCGCGCGGTGAGCCTGTCGATCGCGCTCACCAACAATTATTCGATCAACGGCAGCCTCATGATGATGCCCGGCTCGCACCGTACCTTCGTGCCCTGTACCGGGAGTACGCCCGCCGAGCACTACCGGGAGTCGTTGCAGGAACAGGAGATCGGCGTGCCGAGCCGGGCCGATGTGGCGGCACTGGCCAACCGGTGCGGGATCGCCCAGTTCACCGGCGCCGCCGGATCGGCGCTGCTGTTCGACTCCAATGTCATGCACGGGTCGTCGAACAACATCACCCCGTTCCCACGTTCGAACATCTTCCTGGTATTCAACAGCGTGGAGAACACTCTGGTGGAACCGTTTGCCGCGCCCGCGCGGCGGCCCGGCTACATCGGCAGCCGAGACTTCACGCCGGTATAGGCAACGGCCTTAGCTGTCGAGCGCGCCGGTGAGGGTGGCCAGTTCGGTGTCGAGCGCCAGGTCGCTGACTCGGCGTTCGAGTTTCTCGCGGTCGGCGGCGGGCAGCTTCGACCACACCGCACCGATGTGCGTCTGAGTGCGGATCTCCGCCGCGGCGAGCACTCGCAGCAGCGTCGGCCACAGGTGTGCCGTCGTTGCGACGACGGGCAGCGCCGCGAGGGTTGGATCGGTCAGTTCGGTGAGATGCCGTGCGACTCGGCCTTGTACATCGGGCGTGGCGCGCTCCACCAGGTTCAGCAGTCCGCGCCAGAGTGCGGCCTCGGCACGCTCGTCGAGCCCGGCAACCAGCGATGCCATCGCCGCTGCGTCGGCCGTCAACGGGTTGGCGGCCAGGCTGTCCAGCGCCGCCGGGCTGAAATGCCCGATGAACATGAGGATGTCGGGCACCGCGCCCGCCTCGATGGCGGAGTTGGCGAAGTCGGTGATCGCCCCGGTCGAACCGATGTCGAACAGGATGTCGCCGACCGCGGCGATCACGTCCTCGTCGCAGCGGGCGAACGTCGAGAGCGCGGCCAATCGCAGATCGATCTCGCCGGCGAGCACGGTGGCGACGATGCGCGGAATCCGTTGGGCGGGTCCGGTGAGCAGTTCTCGCACGATGGCACTGACGTTTGCGCCGGAGAACGCGTACGCGGCCGACCGGATGAGCGCCTCGTCATCGTGCACACCCTGCTCGACGGCTCGGATCAATTCCGGTGTCGCGTAGGCGAGCAACGGCCCCGCGGTGATGTAGTCGCCACGACGCAACAGCTCGTTGGTGATTCGGATGACCGGGCCGGGAGGAGCGACGTCGGCGAGTTGACCGACGCTGCGCGGATCCATGAAGGGCGCACAGTCCGCCGCATAGGAGACATCCAACATGCCGACTGCCTCGGCGGCCTTCTTCGGATGGTCGACCCCGACCGCGCCCGCCGCCCGGCCAGCCATCGTCGGCGGCACGACTCGCGTCACCAGCGGCAGCGAGATGCGCAGCGGCACGATCGGAACCAGCGCACTGAGTCGCTCGAAGATCGCGTTGTTCTGATCGAAAATTATGCCTGCCATGCGTTCTTGTAGATCGTGCAGTTGCTCCGCGCCGAGCTTCTCGAGGTGTGCGAGGCTCTCGGCCTGCACGTGTAAAGTTCTGGCCAGCAGAATGATCTGGGCCTTGGTCACCAAGTACGTCATCAGCCCAGCGCATTCCCGAACATGATCTTCTTGGCCGCGGTGCGCAATGGCCACGGCAGCGCGCCGACCACCTTGTCCACGGCGTCGGTCAATCCCTCGGTCTCGATCCGCTGTGCCGTACGGAACATCGTCAACAGCTCCGTGGTCTCCTGGTCGGAGAGTAGATCGAGGGCCGAAAGCCGCCCGCCCAGTTCGCGTTCGAGGTCGGTTCTCGAGCTCATCCGTGTCTCCCCACGTTCGGCCGCGCGGACATGACTGTCCGGGCGGCGTTCTCGATCACATTGTGCAGGCTTCGGCCGGATGTCGGGAGGGTTCGTCTGAGACAGACTTGCTGGCAATCCATCAGCAAAGTGTCGGGGGGTTGACCTACGCACTTTGATTCAGCCGAGCTGGCAGATCAACCGCGCGAGACGATGCGCTGTAGCGCCGCGAGATCCTGCTCGAGCATGCGGAACAGCCAGTAGACGCCGACGAAGGCCAGGGCGCTGCCGACGCACAACACACGCAAGGCGATGATCACTGCGGGAAGGTCCTGCGGCGGAATGAAAGTTGCGCCCGCGACACCGAGCAGCGGAACGGCGGCCGCGACGACGAGGAAATAGGTGCTGGCTCGGTCCAATTGCTCCAGCTGGCGCGCGTCCTGGGCGCCGAGCCCGCCGTGCGGAAGGAACATCGGGTACAGACTACGCACGGCATAGAAGGTGACCAGGAAGTACGGGTAGGCCATGGCGATGGCGCCGCAGACGATCTGGGTGATAAAGAAATGTACGTACGCCTCAGCGCTGAGCTGATTGCCCGACAGCTGCACGGAGACCGGCACGACGATCCCCGAAAGAGCCCATAAAGCGAAGCAGGTCAGCACATTACGCCGACCGAGCTGCAGGGTGTCGGTGCGAGCACGAGCGAGGGTGGCCGCATCGTAGGGCTTGCCCGCGCGCAGCCCACGCGCGACCGACCACAGATGGGCGAGCAACACATTGGTGACCACGAATCCGATGAAGAAACAGATCCCGTAGGCGGTGAGAGCGACCTGGTCGAAGCGGTGCTGCGCCTGCTCGTCCAGTTTGTCGATGATCAGTGTTCGATTGTGGCTGTAGCTGTAGAGGATCGCCAGCGCGTTGGGCACCGCGATGGCGAGTGCCATGATCGGGTGCATGAGCGGTCTGGCCCGCAGGCGTCCGCTGTGTGGCGGCGGATCGACGAGATCGCGGGCGCGGGCATCGAGGCAGACGTCGAACTGCTGGGCCATATCCGCGCCGCGCGGCCACCGGTGGTCCGGATCCGGGTCGAGCGCACGCACCAGCGCCCGGCGCAGCGCGGCTGGGCAGTCGGGCGGAAGATCCCCGTACGGCAGCGATTGCGGGCTGCCCGAGCGGCGCAGCAACATGCCGTCGAGCGCGGTGCGATCGCCGCCTGTCATCACATCATCGTCGAAAGGTTTTCGACCGGTGAGCAATTCCCATAGCATGACGGCCAGCGCGTAGAGATCACTGCGCGTGTCGAGATCGGCGGCCGAGGCCGACTTGTCCGGATGCACGGCCGCCAACTGCTCCGGGGACATGTAGGCCAGCGATCCGCCGAAGTAGGCGATCGGGCTGTCGCCGGAGACATTGCCGCTGAAGCTGATGTTGAAATCGGCGAGCTTGGGGATGCCCTCCGCGGTCAACAGCACATTCGCCGGTTTGATATCGCGATGCAGGACCCCGACGCGCCCGGCGTAGTCCAGCGCCTCCGCCAATCTGCGACCGAGCCAGGCGATCGTTTCCGGCCACGACAACGTTGCCAATTCGGCCCGCGTCACCGATTCGCTCGGCCGGATCTCGCCCTTGTCGGTGAGCACCGAATCGATGACATCCACCAGCAATGCGCCGCTGCGTTCCCCGGCCGGTGTCGCCCGCACCCGTTCGAGCACCGTGAACAGCGTCCCGCCCGGCACGTACTGCATATAGAGCAGCCGCAGCCTGCGTCCCTCCGGCACGCGCTGGTCGAACACCCGCACGATGTAGTCGTGATCCAGCTGCGCCAAGGTCTGCGGCTCGGCGCTCTTGTCCTGCGAAATCTTGACTGCGACCAGGCGCTGCATCGATCGCTGCCGAGCCAGGAAAACCCTGGCGAATGCACCGCGCCCCAGCCCGGTCATCAGGTCGAAGTCGTCGATCTTCTGACCGACCTCGATATCGTCGAGGTTCGCAGGCTCGGCTGCCCCGGCCACGAGCGTACTGCGATAGTCGTCGGTGGCCAGCATTTCGGAAAGCTGGTCGGCCTGTTCGGGATACGCGGCCGTGTATTCGGCGACCTCCACCGAACGGCCTGCCCGCCTGCGGACGTGGAACTCCTCGTAGATCAGATCCGGCGGCAACGGCCAGGTGCCCAACTCCGGCAGATCCTCGACATACTGCGACAGCCGCTTCGGCTCGGCCCCTCGCATCCACCGGTTGGCGAGATCGACCTTGATCAACTCGATCAGCGACACCCGGCGGATGGCGGGGGAGTCCGGAAGGTACGCGGGCAGGTCCGGTGGCGTGTCCGAAGCCCGCCACGCCTCGGCGACCCCACGTGAACTATTCGGCGATCGGTCCGGGGTGACCGTCGCCCCCGATACCGGCGGAGCGGGGTGCGACATCTGCGCATCGTATCGCCGCTGCGCCACATCGGCGGACTGTTGAGCCGGGAAGTTGCTACCTCAGTGCCCGGTAAACGTCGAGCCAACTGTCCGGCGGTACGAATCCCACCGGCAGATCGGCGGCTATCCCGGCGTGTGCGCACGCCGTGCGCACACGCTTGTTCGGGAAGGCGCGCCGGAGGGACGAGGCAAAGGAACCACCGGCACCGGCGAAGCCGAGCTCGACCATGCGACGGTAATCGGCCATCGCTTCCGGCGTGAGCAGCGGTTGCTGCCGCCTGACGAGCCGCAGCACCGCCGCGTCGACGCCGGGGACGGGACGGAACTTCCGGCGATCGACAGTGGCCCCCAATTCGATTGTCGCAGTTGGCCAATGGGTGACGGTGAGCTTCGTCCACCGCCCATAGTCGCCGGAATGCTTGCGTGCGAATTCGCGTTGGGTCAGCAATGTCGCGGAGCTCAGCCGCTGCGCAGACAGACACCAGCGGACGATGTCGGTGCTACTGGCGAACGGGATATTCGCAACCACCGTGAACGGCTCGGCCGGCGTGCGCATTTCGCGGAAGTCGGCGTGGACGCAACGGATGCGGTCGTTGCCCGCATACCTGGTGCGCAGGCGGTCCGCATACTGGCGGTCCTTCTCGTAGGTGAGCACCCGACCGGCGCTGCCCAGTAGTTGCCGAGTCAGCATCCCGTCGCCGGGACCTATTTCTACGACCAAATCGGTGGGCCCGATACGTGCGGACGCCACGAACATGCGTGCGGTGTCGACATCGGTGAGGAAGTTCTGCGACAGCCGTTTGCGGGTGCTGCTGGACCGGGTGTGCGTGTCGCGGGCACGCGCAAGAGAACGGGTGCGGGACATGGGTGTCCTCCGAACGGAGTGGTCGAATCAGGAAGGTGTGATTCGCCCGGACCCATGCCAGGTCACAGTGCAGTGCCGGTCGCTATCGACCGTGCGGGAGGGCCCCGATCAGAGGTGACGGGGAACCCGAGCAGTGCGATGCGCAGGCAGGGCCCAGGCCTCCGCGCGCAGCCGCATGTAGTGCACGCCGGCCGCGCACGCTCCGTTCATGCCAGGTGTTCCCATGTCGGCCAACCTACGACACCGTGTCTCGGTGCGCGAACGAATTATCGGCCTATTGCATACGGGCAGCGGCGTTGCCCATCGGTGACCCGATAATCCGACCTGCGGCGGCGATGCTGTTCGGGCACACTGTCTGGCATGCGCGTGGGGTCGGTTCCGGAGTTGATCAGCTATGCCGAGGGTGCGGGGCGGGTGAAGTACGTGCGGTTCTGGGGGCATCAGCCGCAGCAGGACGGCAGTGTCGGGCACGGCTGTTTCAGCCAGTGGTGGCCTGCGCCGTTCCAGGTCGACGGACTGACCTTCGCCACCGCCGAGCACTACATGATGTGGGGCAAGGCGATGTTGTTCGGGGATACCGATACTGCCGAACGGGTTGTGGCGGCGAGGTATCCGAAGCAGGCGAAGGAGCTGGGCCGACAGGTGCGTGGATTCAACGACATCATCTGGGCTGCACAACGTTTCGACATTGTGGTGGCCGGCAGTGTCGCGAAGTTCGGGCAGCACGAGCAGCTGAAGCAGTATCTGCTCGGGACGGGAGACCGGGTGCTGGTGGAAGCCAGTCCGGTGGACCGGATCTGGGGTATCGGGCTGGCCGCCGACGATCCACGGGCCGAGAACCCGGCGCATTGGCGCGGATTGAATCTGCTCGGGTTCGCCTTGATGGCGGCGCGCGACGAATTGCGGGTGGCTCAGCCGGAACCGACCGAATGATCGTTCTCGGCCGTGTGCTCCTCGGCGGCGCACGCGCGCCAGACCCTGGCCTCCGACGAATTGCCCTGGCGTTCCAGGAGTTCGGCGAGTCCGATCATCGCGCGGGACTCGCGGCGATCGGCGGCCGTACGCCACCAGTGTTCGGCCCCGGCGAGGTCGCCGCCGCGAAAACGGACAACGCCCAGGTCGTAGGCCGCACCGGCGTGGCCTGCTTCGGCCGCCTGCGCCCATAGGCTGCACGCCCCGTCCTCCTCGCCGCGGCTGTACATGGCGACGCCGAGATCGTAGAGGGCGGTGCGATATCGGGGTTCGGGCGCAGGTGCGGTCGTGACCGGGATGGGTGCGGTTTGCGTGGCAGGGTCTGGGAGGGACGGGGTTTGCAGGGGTGAAGCTTGCGCGGCCGGGCTTGTCAGGGATGGCGCGTGCAGGGGTGGGTTTTGCAGAGTTGGGTACTGGGGAGGGGTGTTCAGCAGAAGCGGCTCGTGCTGGGAGTGGTTCTGTACGAACAGGTTCTGGGGAAGGAGGTCCTGTTGAGGCGAGACGTGCCGGGATGGGTTCTGCATAAGTAGGCTCTGTGGAAGCGGATCGTGCCGGGGTCGGTCGTGCGGGGGGCTTTGCAGGAGCGGGTTCTGCGGGAGGGGGTTCTGCAGGTGGACCTCGCGCTGCGGCGGGTTCTGCGGGTGGATGTCGTGCTGCAGCGGGTTCTGCGGGAGCGGGTTCTGCAGGTGGATGTCGTGCTGCGGTGGGTTCTGTAGGGGGAGGTCGTGCTGGGGTGGGTTCTGTAGGGGGAGGTCGTGCTGGGGTGGGTTCTGTGGAAGTGGGTCTTGCCGGGGTGGGTTGTATGGGGCGCTTTGCTGGGGCGCGTTCTGCGGGAGGGGGTTTTGCAGGCGCGGGTCGTGCTGGGGCGGGTTCTGCGGCAGAGGGTTTTGCTGCGGTGGGGTGTGCAAGGAGCTTTGAGGCAATGGGTTCTGCAGAAGTGGATCGGGTACGGGTGGGTGCTGCGGGAGCGGGGTGTGCGTGGGCGGGCTGTGGGTCGGCGGGCGCTGCGCGGGGGTGCTTTCGGGGACCATGGTGTCGGCGAGTGTTGTCTCGATCTCGACCACGAGGTTGGCGAAATTCGGTGGGCCTTCGCCGACGCTGCACCAGAGCACGAGTCGGCCGCTCGGCGGTTGTTCGATCAGCATGCCGTAATTGCCCGAATACGACTGCTCGATTCCGAACGGGTCGACCCAGACCGGCGTCAGACTGAACAGGGCGCCGGGGTTGTTGGGGAACAGTTCGAAAGTGATGCCCGAGGCGAGAGCATCACTCCACACATCGACGCCGCCGAGTTGCCTGCCCGCGAGGCGGATATGGCCATCGGTCATCGACAGACCGATCCCGTGCCCGCGAAGTCCGGCCGGTGGTGCCGCCGACAGCAGTGTCATGCTGACCAAGATGGGTGCGGGTCCGACCCGCTCGGTATACATGGGATAGACCATGCTGCCGTTCCAGCGGATCGGATCGGCGGACTGGTAGCGGGCGGCCAGCGGTAGGTTGTCGGCCGAATTCCGCGCATGCCACTGTGAATGCGGCTCAGTCATTCGCGCCCCGCCTTTCCACCGATGGTTGTCGCCCCCGTCCTGTGCGGTGTGGCGGGGTATACCGTACTCGGCGGGCCAGAAGGCCCGCGGCTCAATCCTCCGCTGGGGCGCATACCGTTACGCCGAAGAGTTGCTCGCCCGTCGAAGCAGTGATTTCGAGCGCGTCGAACGCCTCGACGAGTCGCCGCTCTTCCCACTGGAAGTGGGATTCGAGGATCGCGGCGAGGCCGTCGAGTTCGCGCTTGGCGGTGACCGCATTGTCCGGTCCAACCTCGGCGAGAAGCTGTTGCAGCCTGCGCAGGATGTCCGCGACGAGGTGATGATCGGCGCTGAGCTCGGCGAGCACCGGCGCCAATTCCGGGAATTGGTTGCCAAGGGCGGGAAAGGCCGTGGTGTCCTCGCTGGAGTGGTGACGCGTCAAGGCCGCACAGAAGGCCGTGCAGTGTGTGCGAAGTTGCGTGGGCGGTACCTCGTCGCTCGCCAGGTAGCGGTCGAATTCATTACGGACACGGCGCAGTTCGGTGCGCAGGTCCTGGTGTACCTCGGTGAGTTCACGCCCGAGGGCGCGGACGCGGTCGACCGACCGGTTTGTTGCAGGCGGGGGAGTGTTGTCAGGCATGGGAAGTCCTTCGATCGAGGGAGAATCCGACCGATCGCAATAGATCGGCGGTATGTGGCCCGAAAAGCGGGCTCCGTTATGCGATATGGCCGGCGCCGAAGGCGCGGCTCGGCGTCACTGCGGACGCGAATGTGGACGCATGGCGGTCTCCTCGATCACGGCGCCTCCATGGCGACCGCCGTCCACTCGGCGGCGCGACGCGACACGGTTCATGATTAGCACGACAGCAACTCGGCGATCAACCCGGTCACGCCGACACGGATGCTCGATCGACTGTGGGCTGATGAAATCCGAAACGCACCGCCGGGCCTCGCATGCGCTCATACGTGCCCGTATCGATGGGCGGAACCGGGGCTGGGCGAGTGCATATATCTGTTACTCGCGGTTACAGATACTTTGCCTCTTGTGGAAGAAGTGGAAGTGCCCCCGTTGGCTAGCCTACTCAACACATTCGGCAGCCGATGCAGAACAGCGTACCTTGCCGATGTCGATAGGTGCTGCGGGATCGGCGATCAGACACCGACCGCCTCCGCCATCTCTTCTTCGGCCTTTTGTCGAACGCTCGCCGGGTCGGCTTGCGCGACGATCGGGGACCGGCGCTTCTCGTGGCGGCCTGCCGCGACCAGGAGTGCCGCGCCCGCGGCGAGCCATAGGAACAGGCTCACCAGGCGTCCGTCCAAGCCGGCGCCGCCGTCGAAGTAGAGCAGGCTGCGTGCGCCCTCGACGAAACCCGCGCCGTTCCAGAAGCTGTGCAGCGCACCGAAGAATCCGCTCTGGAGTTCTGGGCGATAGATGCCGCCGGAGGTCGTGAAGTTGAGCATGACGAACAGGATCATCAGGACCAGCGTGGTCCAGCGCTTCAGGAAGGTATGCACTCCGATGCCGACCAGGACGATGCCCACGCAGTAGAGCCACGACAGCGCCCAGATCGCGGCGTAGTCGTGGTCGACCACATGGAATAGCCGTCCGGCGACTGTGATCCCGATGATGCTCACCGCCAGCGAGGTCGCCGCACCGACGAGCGCCCGCCCGCCGATCCGCAACCCGGTACCTGCTGCACCGATGGCCGCGACGCTGCCGTACGAGCCGACGCTCAATGCCACCAGTAGGAAGAAGATCCCCTGTGCGGTGGGGTCGCCGTTGGCGGGCGGCGCGACGTCGGTGACGGTCAGCGGCACGCCCTGTTGTCCGGCGACCTGTTTGAAAACCAGTTCGACGGCTGCGCCCGACGCCGGAGGGGCGTCGCATTGCGGGCGAGGCCGAACGGCGGCGTCGGGACGCGTTCACCGAGCGCTTCCTCGAGTGGGACGACGACGATCTGCGGCGCCTCGCCGGATATTTGGCAAGATACAACGCCACGTCCTGACTGTATTGCGCGAATTGCTCAGTCGCACTTCGACATTGCGCATATCCCGGACGCCCGAACCAAGCGCTTGCTAGTCTCGGCCGATGATCCCCACGATCGTCTGGGGCACGGGCAATGTCGGCCGGTCGGCCATCCGTGCCGTCGCGGCCCATCCCGAGCTGGAACTGACGGGTGTGCTCGTGCGCAACCCGGAGAAGGTGGGCCGCGATGCGGGCGCACTGGCCGGGCTCGACTACGAGATAGGTGTCGCGGCGTCCGATGACGTCGCTGCGACGCTGGCCGCGCGACCGCGCGCGGTCGTCTATGCGGCGTCGGGTGATATCCGGCCCGATGACGCGCTCGCCGACATCATCGGAGCCCTGCGTGCCGGTGCTGTTGTCGTCACGCCCGCGCTGTATGCGCTCTACGATCCGCGCAACGCTCCACCGGAACTTCGCGACCCGGTGCTGGCCGCGATTGCCGACGGCGGCGGATCGCTCTTCGTCTCCGGGGTGGACCCCGGCTGGGGCAACGACGTGCTGCCGCTGTTGCTCAGCGGCCTCGGCCATACCGTCGAGGTGATCCGCTGCCAGGAGATCTTCGACTACTCGACCTACGACCAGCCCGATTCGGTCCGCTACCTGGTCGGTATGGGCCAGCCGATGGACTACCAGCCGCCGATGACCGCGCCGGGTATCCCGACAATGGTGTGGGGCGGGCAGATTCGATTGATGGCGCGGGCACTCGGTGTCGAACTCGACGAGATCCGTGAAACGTTGGACCGACGTGCCCTCGAATCCGCCGTCACAACAACGACCATGGGTGAATTCGGCGCGGGCACGCAGGGTGCGGTGCGGTTCGAGGTGCAGGGCGTCGTCGAAGGCGAGCCGCGCATCGTCATCGAGCACGTCACCCGCATCCATCCCTCCTGCGCACCGGACTGGCCGACACCACCCGACGGGGCGGGCGCGCACCGCGTGATCGTCGAAGGTCACCCCCGCATCGAGGTCACCATCGAAGCCGGCGACGAGGACGGCAACCGCGCTGCGGGCGGAAACGCCACTGCCGTAGGCAGATTGGTGAACGCCATCGACTGGCTGGTCGAGGCCGAACCGGGTCTCTACGACGCACTCGATGTCCCACTGCGTCCCGCGGTCGGCAAGCTCGGAAGGAAACACTCATGAACATCGACATCCCCGAAGGCAAAGATCCCATCGGCTACGTCTGGGGCGAAATGGTTCCCGGCATCGGCCTCGCTGCGTCGAACTTCTCCCTGTCGGTCTACTCGCACACCACCCTCGGCCTGCGCGAATTCGAAGCCGCACGGCTGCGTATCGCCCAGATCAACGGGTGCATCTTCTGCCTGGACTGGCGCACCGAACGCGACGGCACAAAGGTCGAAGAGGGCTTCGCGGAAGCGGTGACCAACTGGCGCACCACCGATGCCTTCGACGAGCGCACCCGCCTGTCCGCCGAATATGCCGAACGCTACGCCCTCGACCACCACAACCTGGACCAAGAGTTCTGGGACCGTATGACCGCGCACTACACCCAAACCGAAATCGTGGAACTGAGCATGAGCATCGGCTCATGGCTGGCTTTCGGCCGCCTCAACCACGTCCTGGGCCTTGACGCGGTCTGCGTGCTGCCAGGACACTGAGCGACTCGAACTGTTTGCGTAAGTTGGCGATCGGGCAATATATCGCCGTGGGCGCTTCAGTCGGCCGCCTACAATGCTCATGCCATGCAGACTCTCCACATCGACCGGTGCTGGCAATGAATTGAGCTCCCCGAGGCGATCTTCGCTCGTCGATAACCTATCCTTCAGGTAGGAAGCCCACGAAGCGGAGTGCACGTGCGGATCGTTTACACAGGGGCCCAAGCAGCGGATAGGGCTGGCCCTCAGAAGATCGGCCGCGTTCGATGATGTCGAACTGGCACACGCTAACCCCGGCTTCCGCTCTCCGTCGTGTTGTCGCGCAGCTCGATACGACGGTCTGCGACATCGGCATCGGCGTGTCGATGCCCCTTCGGCAGACTTCCGTCGGTCTCCATTCCTCGGGGGAGGTTTTAAGAGGAGGAGATAGCGATGGCCGCGCGTCGCTGGAGAGCTTGTCGAACACCCCTGCGGCGGCCGTCGGCTTCTCGAATGAAGCGTTGAACATCGCTCATGGCCGGGATGTTCTTGAAGAGATGGACTACGGTCGACTCCGTTCTCTTGACCTCGAGTCGCGCTCTGTGTGGGGCAACGAGTCTGCTGCCGACGGGGTTTTGGCGGAGTTGGCGCGAGTCCAAGGCTTTGATCGATTGCCTGTACTCGGCGGGCCGGCGGATGTGGATGCGGTGGTGGCCGCCCGCGGACAGGAACTGTTCCGTGGTGTGAACAATCCACGCTATGCCGAGGAATTCAAGACAGGCCCGTATTTCGCTGGGCAGTTGGAAACCTCCTCGTTCGGGGCGGGGACCTATGCGAGCACTGACAGAGAAGTCGCGCTCGGTTACGCGAATGATCGACCCGAAGGTGTCATACGCATGGCGTTGCGACCGGGCGCGCGAGTGACAGACATCGATAGTCTGAGCACCGAAATGGCCGAGGTCGACAGGGAACTCGGTTCCGAGTTGCGGCTTCTGGAAGGAGTTGAGCGCAGCCCCGAACAGAACCTCCGACGCGACGAGGTAAACGGCCAGCGCGACCTCATCCTGTCCGATATGGGGCGTTACGCCACCGCGCGGGGCTACGATGCATACCACCTCGGTCTGGACTCGGGTGACCCTACCTGGGTGCTCCTGAACCGGTCGGCGCTGACTGTCGAGCGCTAGCGCCAGGTCGGCAGAGGCAGGCGCCACGCACTGCCACTCGATTCGCGGAGGTGACGGATCGGCGCGCCGATATCTCATCGGGCTCGGGGAGCCGGTGCTCGAGCAGCTGCGGGCGCGCCTGCTCAGCTGCGGGCGGTCGCTACATTCACAGGAACTGCACGGGTGATTCTGGCGCTGTCCTCATGATGGTGCGGTTGACTGAGGTGGTGCTGATCGGCAGCACTGGCAGAGTGCAGTCCGAGGAGGTCAGGCCGTGCACACAGCAGTGACGACCGCCATCATTCCTCGTGAGCCGGTGTTGCTCACCGGTATCGCGGGGGAGTCGGTGAGCAGACGCGGCCCGCGGTCGATCAACGCCGATGCCGCGGCTACCTATACCGATTCGACGGTGGGACGTACTGCTTTCGTCGTAGCCGATGGTGTCGGTGATCACCTGCTCGCGGCGCGAGCGGCACGTACCGTCGCGAATATCGCAGCGCGGGTGGGCGCGCGCAGCGGGGCGGTAGCGGGAATCCTTGCGGCCCAGCAGAAATTGTTGCACGAGTTTCCGCAGGAGGGCGCCGACAGCGTGCTTGTCGTCGCCGTGCTCGAGACCGATCAGCCCAAGGGTCCGTGCGACATAGCGTGGGTCGGCGACTGTCGAGCGTACCGGTGGAACGGCCGGGTGCTGCACCAGATCACGACGGATCACACTGTCGCCGAGCACTTTCGCGCCAGCGGACTACACGCCGCGCCACGGCTGAATCATCTCGTCACCACGTCGGCGCGCACCGTGGGTCCGGCGGCCGTCGGGCACACCGCCACCGGATCGAGCGGAGGTAGGCTGTTGCTGAGCACCGATGGTGTGCACAAGCGCATGGAGATGACCGACATCAAGGCGATACTCGCCGGCGGGGCGACAGCGGGGATCGCCGCGGAAGCGTTGGTGGACAATGCTTTGCGATCCGGCGGAACCGATAATGCCACGGCATTCGTGGTGGACGCAGGCTGAGGCACCTCGCAGCCGCTACGGCGCAGTGGGTGGTTCGGCCTGGTAGGCCTGGTGCAGTAGGTCCACGAACGCCGGTGCCTCGGGCAAAGCGACAGTGTCGATGCGATGTACCGCGATGCCCGGGGTCCATGAGTTCATGACCACGGCTCCGGTCAGCGTGGGCAGGTCGGCGGGCGAGATCTCCCGGTTGCGCTGGGGAATGCCCAGGCGATCGAGCTGCCTGCGCACGATGCCCATGGTGGTCCCGCCCAGCATCTCGGCGACCGGCCACACCACCGCGGTGCCGTCCCAGAAGGCCAGATTCCAGATCGAGGCCTCGCTGAGCCTGCCCTTGCGGTCGACGAAGGCCGCGTCGTCGAGGCCATGCCCGACGGCGCTGCGCAGGAAGTACGTCTTGGCGACCTCGCCGACGTGTTTCACCGTGGGCAGGACCCGTTCGTACTCGACCGTCGCCAGTGTCAACGGGCCTTGCGGACCAGCAGTTGCCGGTCCGGTGCGGACCAGCACATCGGGCTCGACATCGATTCCGGTCGCGGTGAATTCGCCCGCGGGGGAGTACATCGTGGCCGTCAGCGAGACATCGGGCGGACTCGCCGCCAATGCCGTCCGCAGGTAGGACCGCACCCGATCGTCGGGTAACGCCTGGCCGAACAATTCCACCGAGGCCACCCGCAGCCGCTCCAGATGCAGGTCGAGGCCCCGGATCCGGCTGTCGCGCACCTGCATTGCCGTGAAGTGGGCGTAGCCTGCAAAAGCGAGTGGCGCCAACTCTTCGACGGTCGCTGCTTGGCCGTTGCGCTGAACAATGAAGGCGGTCATGGATTTTCCCTGAGTAGTCGTGTCGTATACAGCTGGCAACGCGAGCATTGCCGCGCCCGGTGGAGCATTCGGGCTAGTTCCTCGGCCCGCCGACGGCCGCGACCAGGCCGCCGTCGATGATGAGGTCCTGTCCATTGATGTAGGACGCTGCATCGGAAGCGAGGAAGGCGACCGCATCGGCGACATCTTCGGCGGTGCCGATGCGACCGGCGGCCACCTCGGCGACCACGGCGGCGGCCGCCGCCGCGGAGACGTTGTCGTGGAACATCGGGGTTTCGATGTAGCCGGGGCTGACGGAGTTGACCCGAATTCCCTTGGGCCCCAACTCGGCGGCGAGTGTGTGCGCCAGATTGTGCACCGCCGCTTTGGTCGCCGAGTAGAGGGAGGCGTCAGCCAGGCCACGGTGCAGCGTCCACGAGGCATTGATGACGATCGCCGCATGCTCGGGGAGCAAGGGAACGGTCCGCTGGATGGTGAAGAACACGCCTTTGAAATTGATGCCGACGGCCCGATCGAATGCGGCCTCGGTGATCTCACTGTGTGGCTGGAACACGCCGACACCTGCATTGGCGAAGACCACATCCAGCCGCCCGTAGCGTGCACGGATCGCGGTCGTCATGGCATCGAGATCAGCGAGGTTCGCCACGTCGCCGCGGATCGCCAGGACGCGGTCCCCGCCGTCCAGTCCGTCGACCGCGGCGTCGAGCTTTACCTTGTCGCGCCCGGTGATGACCACCTGTGCGCCTTCGGCGAGCAACCGGCGTGCGGTGGCGAGTCCCATGCCGCTGCTGCCGCCCGTGATGAGTGCGATCTTGTTGTCGAAACGAGAGTTGCTGTGGGGCATGGCAATCAGCCTCCCCAACGATGCGAACGACAAACAGTGTGCAGTTATCCAGGGTGTGGCACCACCAGGCTGGTGTTCAGGCCGGGGCGGCGAGCCGAGCGTGCGTCAGGCGTTCGAGCCGAACCTCTGTCCCGGTGCCCGGGCGCGGGTTGTACAACTCCACGTGCCAGTCGGAGTGATCGGCGACGGCCAACGGCAGCATGTCGAAGATCAGGTCGCCGACCTCGGGGTGGCGCACCGCCTTCACGGCCTGGGTGGGGCCGGCCACGTCGTGGCGAGCCCACAGTTCGGCGAACTCGGGGCTGATGGCGGTGAGCTCGTCGACCACCTTGTCGAACTCCGGGTCGCCGGGAGCGCGCGCTGCTTCGGCGCGAAAGGCGGCGACGACATCGGGCGCAACCGACTCCCAGTGCAGGTGCATGGCGCGGTGCCGAGCATTGGTGAAGAAGGTGAAAAGGCAGTTGTGGTCGACGCCGTCGTAGCCGAGCGCGGTGTGCGCCGCGTCGTTGATCGCCAGCAGGTTCCAGTACCGGTCCCGCAGCACCGCGGGCCGCGGCGCCCACGCGTCGAGCAGCGCTCGCAGCTCCGGGGTGACGACGGCATTGCGCGGCCCGCCGCTCATCGGCGGGTTGAGCCCGGCCAGCACATACAGGTGCATACGTTCGGGCTCGGTCAGCCGCAACGCACGACCGATGGCGTCGAGTACTTCGGCCGAAACCTTGATGTCGCGTCCCTGCTCGAGCCACGTGTACCAGGACACGCCGACTCCGGCCAGCATGGCGACCTCCTCGCGCCGCAGCCCCGGCGTCCGTCGCCTGCCCGTCGCCGCCATACCGACATCAACGGGTGTGAGCCGCGCCCGGCGGGTGCGCAGGAAGTCACGGAGCTGCTCGCGGCGCCGCTGTGTTACCGCTGGCGATTCGCTGGTCATATGACCAAAGTAGCAACGACCGGTTGTTCGAGATTCCGCCGCCGGGACAACCCGTGCCGCCGTTGCCGGCGCCCGGCAATGCGGTGATCCGAGCGTCCGCGTGCGGTCTCGAGGTCGGCAGCGTCGTGCCGCACCGCCGCCGCGATATCGACGCAAGCGGCACGCAAGAAGACGCAAGGTGGGCGCAATCAGGTCTCGGCACAGTGTGATTCATGAACGAGACATTCGATGTGGTGATCGCCGGAGCCGGGCCTGTCGGCTTGATGCTGGCCTGCGAATTGCGGCTGACCGGGGTCGATGTGCTGGTGGTCGAACGGCTGAACGAACCCGACATGACGCTCAAGGCCGGCGCTATCAATGTGCCGACGGCGCGAGCGCTCGCCCGGCGTGGCCTGCTGCCCGAGTTGGTCGAGCGGCAGGACGAGATGCTGGCGGTGATACGGAAGTTTCAGGCGCAGCGTGGTGGCACGGTGATCGGGACGACGAGTAAGCGGCCGGGCGCCGGTCATTTCGCCGGGGTATTCCTCGATGTCGAGGATATCGACTACGACGACGAGGAATTCGCTGATCTCGGTCCCGCCGCCGCGGTGTTTCTGGTGCCGCAGCAAAGCATCGAAGCAATCCTCGCCCGGCGTGCCGAGGAACTCGGTGTGGTGATTCGCCGCGGTGTCGAGTTGACCGGCTTCACCGACGCCGCCGATGCCGTCGTCATTCAGCTCGGCGATGCCGAGGTCCGCACGGCATGGCTGGTGGGTTGTGACGGTGGCCGCAGCCTCGTACGCAAGCTGGCGGGATTCGAATTTCCCGGCCTCGATCCCGAGATCACCGGTCATCAGGCGGTTGTGGAGATGACGGGCGCCGAAGCACTGGTGCCGGGTTGGAGCTCGACGCCTACGGGCATCTACGCCTACGGGCCGACGCCGGGTCGTTTCCTCACCGTGGAGATGGATGGGCCGCCCGCCGATCGCGACGCACCGATCACGGCGGACGAGCTACAGGCAAGTCTGCGCGCCGTCTCCGGAGTGCCGGTCGAAATCACGGCGGTGCACTCGGCTACCCGATTCACCGACAACACTCGGCAGGTCACCGACTACCGCCAGGGCCGGGTGCTGCTGGCCGGCGATGCCGCGCACGTGCATTCCCCGTTCGGCGGCCAGGGTCTCAACCTCGGCATCGGCGATGCCGTGAACTTGGGCTGGAAGCTCGCCGCCGTTGTGCGCGGCTGGGCGCCGGCAAACCTGCTGGACACCTACACCGCCGAGCGGCACCCGATCGGCGCCTGGGTGCTGGATTGGACCCGCGCGCAAGTCGCACTGATGCGGTTGGACCAGCGAAGCCGGACACTGCGCACCGTCTTCGCCGAACTATTGGCCACTACCGACGGGGCAACCACTGTCTTCAAGAACCTTTCGGGCGTTCGCCACCGCTACGACCTCGGCGGCGGCCACGCACTCACCGGAGCGCCCGCCCCCGATTTCGAACTGTCCGATGGCAGCCGCGTCGAAGACCATTTCGTGGACGGCGGCGCAATTCTGCTCGATCTCGCCGACTCCGCCGAACTCCGAAACCTGGTGGCCCCCTGGTCTTCCCGAGTCCGAGTCGTCACCGCAAAACCCACCCGTTCGCGCTCTCTCGCGGCGATGCTCATCCGCCCCGACGGCTACGTGGCATGGGCCGCGGACTCGACCGAGATCGACGGACTGTCGAGCGCAGTGACTCGCTGGTTCGGCGCGCCCGAATAGTAGGTCGGCGTTGCGCTTGCGGTGCCCGGGCCCGGGCACCGCAAACGAGCCGATCACACGTCGAGTTCTTCCTCGATACCCTTGAGGCGGTGTCGGGCCATCGCGAGGTTTGCCCGGCCTCGGTCCATGGCGAGGTAGAGGAAAAGGCCCTTGGACTTACGGCCGGTCATCGGCCGGATGATGTGGTACTGGCCCGAGAGCGTGATGAGGATGTCCTCGATACCGTCATTGAGCCCGAGCTGCTCCATGGTGCGCATCTTGGCGCGCACCACCTCGGTATTGCCCGCCGCCGCGACCTGCAGGTCCAGGGACTTGGAACTGCTGAGCATGCCGAGCGCCATGCCGCTGTTGTAGTCGACGACGGCGGCGCCGATCGCGCCGTCGATCACCATCATGTCTTTGAGCGCCAGATCCATGGTGGACATGTCTGTTCCTTTCAATCGGTATTAGTTGTCTTTGTCGAGTTCGTTCGACGTCGCCGCCAGCTGGTCGGCGATCGTGCGGGCCACCGGGCGCGACTCCAGATGGAGCCGGCCGACATTCACCTCGGGGCCCGCCAGCACCGTCAGCGAGGTCCAACCCGCCGCGTAGATCACCACATGCCCGTCGGTGCCGCGCACCACGACCTCGTGGAAACCACCGCCGTACGCGGTGGTGGCCAACCGGTGCGACAGCGACAGTTGTGCGGCGGCCATCGCGGCCATCGTGTCGGGCTCTATGTGCCGCGGCAGATCGTGGGCGACGAGCAGGCCGTCGTTGGATGCCACCAGCGAGCCGGTCAGCCGCGGGACGCGATCGCGTAGCGCTTGTAGTTGCGTGAGCACCACCGCATTCGGTTCGGGTCCTGGCATCGCCACCTTGGTCAACCTTCCCATCAGTTCGCCGAGTAGTTTCTTGCGCGCGGTCACGTCCGCTCCGCAGGACACGGCTCGGACTCCGGCAGTAACGCCAGGGTTTCCAACATCCCGGTGCGCCTTTCCTTCTCGAGCCGATGTGGTTGGACCGCGAGCTCAACGCTCATGACCGTCAGCTGCCAATTCGGCGAGAATGCCCTGGAGCCGAAATCGCGCCATCCCGAGATTTCCGGTGTCGTCGTCGAATAGCACGTGCACGAAGAGTTGACCATCGAAGTCGCCGTTCACCAGATTCAACAGGTGATATCCCCGGGTGCCGCACACAATGAGCTCGGTGATGGCGTCGTCACGGCCGGTGGCGAGCGCCGGGCAGTCGAGTACCGCTCGGACCACGTCGGTGGTGGCCGCGGCGTCCTCGTGCTCGTCCACCAGCGCGTGCCTGCCGCTTGCGGCGATCGCCAGGCCGCTCGCGCCGTCCACGAACGTCACGCTGCGCGCACCAGGAATGTTCATAATGCGTTGCACACAGCCGTCGATTCCGATCACGCGCCCCTGGCCTGTCCTGTGAGGGTTTCAGGATTCCAGACGGTACACACCGTCACGAGTGATGTACAGCAAATGTCAGGAGAATTCCGATCGGGCGAGCATTTCCCCCGGAAATGGCACAAGAATACCTCTCGGTATCAATACCTTTCGGTATCCTGCTGGATAAAAGACGTCGAATACCATTCGGTATCGATACCTTTCGGTTTCCGTCACTACGAGTAGCCGAATACCGTTCGGTACTAATAATTTCGATACGTAATCCCGCTACTGACGTCGGCGGCCACGCATCGATGATCATTGCCGAGTCGGTGGCGTTTCCGATCGGGTAGCCCGCGGCACCGATCCGGATCCCGGCGCGGCAACGGCTACGATGTCGGCGCGGTGTGCAGCGCAGGCAGGAGGGTGTCGGCTATCGCGTCCAGCTGATTGCGTGCGTCGAGCGAGCCGATGCGAAGCACCACATGTGTCGCACCGGCCTCGAAGTAGCGCCCGAGCCACTCGGCGCATTGATCGGCGGGGCCGCCGAAATATGCTTGTATCATGGACATTTCGTCCAGCGACCGCCGATAGTACTGGTGGACGTAACGGTCGAGCTCGGCGCGGGCCACTGCGGTGTTGTCGTTGATATTGATCGTGGCATAGAAACCGGCGGTGACCGTGCGGGTGGTCAGCTCTCGAATCGTGTCCCAGGCGCGGGCGTAGGCCGCCGGATCCGGCAGGAACGGCAGCCAGCCATCGTAGAGTCGGGCGACACGCTGTAGGACCCGTGGCGTGTCGCCACCTGCGAGCCAGAGCGGTGGCCCGGTGATGTCGTGGGCAGGCAGCGCGCGCGACAGGTCATCGAGATGCCAGTAGCGGCCGTCGAACCGGCCGCCGCCCGACCAACTCTGCCGCCAGATGGCCACTGTCTCGTCCAGCCGGCCGACCCGCTGTGCGAAAGGCGCTCCGACAGACTCGAATTCGGCCGCGCTCTCCGGCACCGGGAAACCGGCGCCGAGCCCAAGGACCAGTCGGCCGGCACTGAGCTGATCAACGGTGGCCGCAGTGTGTGCACCGAGCAGCGGGTGGCGCAGCGTCGCGGTGTAGGCGGCCGTGCCCAACCACACTCGCGACGTGCTCGCCGCGACGGCGCCGAGCACCGTGAGCGGTTCGGCCCTCGTGCGCGCCAACGGCGAATCGCCCACCCACACCGAGTCGAACCCGGCATGTTCGGCCGCCCGCGCGAAATCCACCAACCCGGCCGCATCATGCCGGCCGGTCATCGCCGTCTCCCGGCTCGGCAGCAGCACGCCGATTTTTGTCATACCGACCAGCCTTGTCCGCCGGTGGATCCGGGGCAATTACGTCGAAGGTAAAGAGTGCTCGCGTCACCGCGATCGAATTCGCCGCCGGGTGCGCGCCGGCTCGGTGCGGTCGCCGAGGGTTGCGATCACCACGACGCAAAACATGGCGGTGATGGACAAGTTTGACGATCGTCATACCTATGGCGGTGAGCAACGGCAGAAAAGTCTTCGCGTTGGGTGTCGAAGTGGACGGCGAGGGCTACCACCCGGCCGCATGGCGCCGAGCCACGCACGAACCCGATCGGTTCCTGACCGGCCACACGGTGCAGGCGCGCGTGGCAGCGGCCGAAAATGCCGGCTTCACGCTGGCGACCTTCGACGATTCGATCCTGGTACCGAGCGATCAACCCGCGGGGCGGATCGATGCTGTGACCCGCGCCTCTTTCGTTGCGGCGACGACCAGCACCCTGGGCCTTGTTCCCGCGGTGGCGACCACGTATGCGGAGCCGTTCCACACATCCTCGCAACTGGCCACTCTCGACTACACCTCGCGCGGTCGCGGCGGCTGGATCGCGACAACGATCGCCGACCCCGCCGCGGCGACGGCCTGGGGCCGACCGGCACGCACCGCCGAGGCGGAACTTGCTCAGGAACACCGTGATTCGATCGAGGTCGCGCGCCGCCTGTGGGATTCCTGGGAAGACGACGCGGTCGTTCGCGACTATGCGACAGGCAAATTCCTCGACCGCGACAAGCTGCATTACGTCGACTTCGTCGGCGAGAGCTTCTCGGTGAAGGGCCCCTCGATCGTGCCACGCCCGCCGCAGGGCCAAGTGGTTGTCTTCTCCAACGGCGCCGCCGAACCCGGGCAAGCGGATGTAGCACTGGTGTCGGGCGTGGATCTCGCCCAGACCCTCGCGGCCGCCGATCGAGCTCATGAGTCCGGTGCGCTGGTTTTCGTGGAACTCGATGTCGCCCTCGACCTTCCGCTGGCTTCTGCGGCGGAGCGGCTCGCCGATCTGGACCGCTACGCGACCGCGAAACATGCTGCTCGCCTACGATTCTCGGGCAAATCGAAGGATCTGATCGCGCTGCTGACCGAACTCGCCCACCACGTCGACGGCGTGCGCCTGCACCTGGCGGTCATCGATGAGGACCTACCGGTGCTCGCGCACTATGTTTTGCCCGCTCTGTTCCGATCCGGCCTGGCCCACCGTCCCGTGCCTGGTTCGACGCTGCGTGCCAACCTCGGACTTGCCCGGCCGGACAATCGATACGCGAAGGATCAGCACTGATGGCCGACGTTCCGTTCCCCGACGCACAGGTGCATTTCGGCGTCTTCTTCCAGGGCGTCAACCACTCCACCATCTGGTCGGACCCCACCAGCGGGTCCCAGATCGACTTCGAGACCTTCCGACGCACCATCACCACCGCCGAACGGGGACTCTTCGACGCCTTCTTCCTGGGCGAAGGTCTGCGCCTGCGCGAGCAGAACGGCAAGATCCTCGACCTGGACATCGCGGGCCGTCCCGACGCGATTGCCCAACTCGCGGCGCTGGCCGGAATCACCAGCCACATCGGGCTGGTCGCCACGCAGAACACCACCTACAACGAACCGGCGGACCTCTCGCGCCGCCTGTCCGGACTGGATCTGCTTTCGGGTGGACGCGCGGGCTGGAATGCAGTCACCACCGACAATGCCTGGACTGGCGAGAACTTCCGGCGCGGCGGATACCTTGACCACGCTCAGCGCTACGAGCGCGCGGGCGAATTCATCCGGATCGCCCGCGAACTGTGGGATGCCTGGTCGGACAACGCTATTGCGACCGCACGTGATGGCGCCGCCTGGCTGGAACCGGGCGCGGTGCGCACCGTGGCACGCGACAACGAACACTTCCAGGTCTCGATCACCCCGACACTGCCGCGCTCCGCGCAGGGGCATCCGGTCATCTTCCAGGCCGGCGATTCACCCGCCGGTCGCGAGTTCGCCGCCGCGCACGCCGATGTCATCTTCTCCAGGCACGGAACGCATTTCGATGCCGCGCTCGCGTTCGCCGACGACATCCGGGCCAGGCTGCGCACCGTCGGACGCCCCGACGACGACATCAAGATCCTGCCCGGCACCCAGATCGTATTGGCGGAGCGGGAATCCGAGGTCGAAGAGAAGGCCCGCTGGGTGCTGGAGAGCCAGTTCACCGGCCAGACCGCGCTGTCACTGGTCGGACAGGTGTGGGGCCGCGATCTCTCCGATCTCGATCCGGACGGTCCGCTGCCCGCGGAGGACCCGGTGCCCACCGTGATCTCGGGAGCCCGTGGCGCACAGCGCGACGGCCAGGACCCGGTGGCGATTGCCAGGCAGTGGCGGGCACTTGCCGAGGCGAAGAACCTGTCGCTGCGGCAGGTGGCAATCGAAACCTCGCAGCGATCCGGATTCCGGGGCACGCCCGGCCAGGTTGCCGACGAACTCACTCGCTGGGTCCGGTACGGCGCAACCCACGGCTTCAATATCTCGCCCTACCTGGTGCCGACCGGCCTCGACGAGATCGTCGACTGGTTGGTTCCCGAACTCCAGGAACGTGGTTCCTACCGCACCGGATACACCGGAACGACACTCCGCCATCATCTCGGCCTCCGCCCACCGCTGACCAGGCGCTGAGCCCGCCGGATTCGCCTCGGCCCGCGCGGGTGGTGTGCGGTGTGGTGGGCGTCGTTCGAGAGCCTCGGCTCGCTGCCGATTTGACCTCAACCTTCGTTGATGTTCGACGCTCTGTGTATGACCCCAACAGTTAGTCCGCTTCAGCTCGCCGTCATCGTCGGAAGCACCCGCTCCGGGCGATTCGGCCCGACCGTCGCCAAGTGGTTCGTCGAACTCGCCGCACAGCGCCAGGACCTCGGCATCGACCTCATCGACCTCGCGGACATACAGCTGCCGCCGCACATGTCCGACGACCCGGGTGAGCGGGGCGCGCGGGCTCTGGCGGAGATGGGTGCCCGCCTCGCGAACGCGGACGCGTTCGTCGTGGTGACACCGGAGTACAACCACAGCTATCCCGCGCCGCTGAAGAACGCGATCGATTGGCATTTCACCCAGTGGCAGGCGAAACCGATCGGATTTGTGTCCTATGGAGGCCTTTCGGGCGGTTTACGTGCTGTCGAACACCTGAAGCAGGTCTTTACGGAGCTGCACGCGGTCACTGTGCGTGACACCGTCAGCTTCCACGGTGCCGCACAGCGATTCGATGCTCTGGGCCTGCCGACCGAGCCCGCACCGAGCAAGGCCGCCGCTACCAAGCTGCTCGACCAACTTGTCTGGTTCGGCGAAGCCCTCCGATCGGCGAGGTCCGAGCGGCCCTATGTCGCTTGACCCGCGACGTTCGATTCAGTAGTCCTCGAGGGTGATGGCGTTGGCAGCGTGGTTGAGCGGCTTTATGATCGGGCGCAGTGCGAGGTCCTGCCACGGCAGGTAGCGCAGCATCCGCATCATGGTGGTCTGCATCCGAATGGCGCTCTTGCTGCCCGCCACCATTTGGCCGGCGTTGTTCCAGCCGAGGGTGAGGTTCAGCTCGACATAGTCGCGCATCTTTTCCTGGTACCTCGGAAAAGCGACGTGGTGGTCGCCTCCGGCCGAGTTCAGTTCCCCCGCAAGGACATACGCGCCAACCATGGCAAGGCTGGTGCCCTGGCCGGACAATGGCGACGGGCTGTAGGCGGCGTCGCCGACCAAGGCAACGCGCCGCAGCGACCACTGGTCGAGGCGGACCTGGCTGACCGAGTCGAAGTAGAAGTCCGGGGAGTGGGGCATCGCCTGCAGCAGCGTCGCGGTCTCCCACCCGCCGTCGGCGAACGTATCGGTGACCAGGCGCTGCTGTCCGGCGACATCCCGGCGGTCGGGCAGGGTTTTCGGTGTCGGAAAGACGAATTGGGCCTTCGCGGTCGACTGCTGGGTGCTGTAGACCTGCACCACTCTGCCCGGCGTGGGATAGATGAGCTCCCAGCGGTCCAGATCGAGGTGATTGGGCACGCTGAATACGCACGCGTGCATCCCGGTGTGGTGGACGAACTCGGTTTCGAGCCCGAACACCTGGCGCCGCACGGTCGAATGCAATCCGTCGGCACCGACAACCAGATCGAACACTCGCGTCGGGGCATGCTCGAAACTCACGTGCACCCCGTGCGGCACCTGGGCGATATCGGTGATCGAGTCCCCGAACAGATACTCGACCCCACTCTTGCTCGCGTCGAACATGATTCGGGCGAGATCACCGCGCAGTACCTCCTCCTCACCGGGGGCGCGCATGCCGATCAGGTCGGGGCCGAGTGTCGTGAGCGTCTTGCCCGACCGGTTCACCCACGCGCCGCCGCGCATCTGGGTGCTCGCTTTCCGGATCTCGGATAGCAGCCCCATCCGCTCGATGACATTCATTGCGACGCCACGCAGGTCGACCTTGTAGCCGCCCTCCCGAAGGGCAGGAGCTTGTTCGACGACGGTGACGGTAAACCCGTATCGGTGCAGCCAGTAGGCGAGGGCCGGGCCTGCGACGCCGGCGCCGGAGATCAAGACGGTCTTATTGGCGAAGCGCTGTGTCCTTGTCATATGGCAAGCGTCGGTGTCGGCGCTCACCGAACGCTCACCCTCTGCCGACCGTTACGCACCCGCCAGTTGCAGCACCTCATGACGGGCTAGAGCGCTGCCGCGCTGCCGGGCATCGAGGTACTGCTTCGGCCCGAGCAGACGCTCGGCTTCGGCGACAACCCGCGCGACATCGCGGTCGCCCGACGGTGGCGCACCGCGCAGGGCAGCTCCGGCGCCGAGCAGCAGGGCTGCGCGCTCAACGTCGCCTGCCAGCAGACAAGTATCGGCCAAGCCCTCCACCGCGCCCGCGGCGACGGGCAGGTTGCCGCTGGCCATGGCCGCGGCGAGACCGGCCAGGTGTGCCGACCTGGCCTGCTCCACGTCGCCGTGCGCCGCGGCGACCCAGCCCGATCCGATGAGGATCCGTGCCCGCGTCTCCTGTGCGCTGAACGAGATGTGCTCGCTCAGTTCGAGCGCCAGCGCGTACTCCCGGGCTGCCAGCGTGGAGTTGCCTTCGATCCGAGCGATATCGCCGAGTCCTCTGCGCGCGTTGGCGCGCATGCTCGGACATCCGACTGTGCGCGAAAACTCCTCGGCACGTTGGTAATCCGAGCGAGCCGCATCGAATGCGCCGCACCGGACCCTGGCATCTGCCCGGCGGTTGAGCAGGTCTGCGGTGTCCTCGACCGTGCCGAGCTGTTCGACCAGCGCGATGGCCTCATCCATCAACTCCACCGAGCGCGCAGGTTCGCCGCGACAGTCGGCGATCGCTGCCAGCTTGTCCAGCACGGTCGCGATCGCCCACCGGTCGCCGAGCGGGCGGAAACCATCCAGCGCGGACGTGAATTCGCGCTCCGCCGCCGACGGCTGTCCGGCGAAGACGAGTTCGAGCCCCTGTCCGACGCGCCGGAACGCCTGCGACCACCGATCGGCACCGAAGAGGGTGCGCTGTTGTTCGGCGGGCATGTCGATTTTGCCGCCGCCGATCATCAAGAGCAGCAAGAGATATGGTCGTTGCAACGGCCGGTCTTGGTTCGCGATCGCGGTCGCGGCGTGCGCGAGGTGGTCGCCGGGATCGCCGTGATCTTGGGCGGCGGTCGCGACGCACAGGGCGTATTCCTCAGCAGGAGTGTCGGAACCGAGCCGGTCCAACAGTTGGGTGGCCAGCGGCGCGGACTCGGCGCGCAGCCCGCGCAACCACCAGAACCATGATGACGCCGCGATGAGTCGTACAGCCAACTTCGCGTCGCCGGGGTCCGGCGGCGCATCGAGGTCGGAGACGGTTGCGCCCGCGCCGACGGCCCAGCGTAGGGCAGCGAGCAGATTGGCATGCTCGGCGGCGAGCCGGGCCAGGAATTCGAGTTGCTCGGGCCCGCGCAGCCGGAGGTCTGCGTGTTCGACCAATGCTACGAAGTACTCGGCGTGACGCCGGTTCAGCTGTGCGGTCTCACCGGCTTCGGCGAGCCGCTCCGCACAGAACTCGCGCACCGTCGCCAGCATGCGGTATCGGCCGGCGTCGACGTCGACCAAGGACTTGTCCACCAGACTCGCCAGCAGATCGCCGGCGTTCGATGAGCCGCACACGCGCTCGGCGTCGGTCAGCGTGGCGCCACCCGCGAATACCGTGAACCGCCGTGCGAGCGCTTGTTCGTCGACGTCGAGCATGTCCCAGCTCCACTGGACCACGGCGCGCAGCGTCTGGTGTCGCGGTGCGGCCGTGCGGCTGCCGCGTGATAGCAGCCGGAATCGTTGGGCCAGACGGGTTTCGATCTCTTCGAGAGAGAGCGTGCGCAGCCTGGCGGCGGCCAGTTCGATCGCCAGCGGCAGACCGTCGAGGTCCGCGCAGATCCGCCGAACCGGCCCGATGGTGCCCGCATCCACGACGAACCCTGGCCGCGTCGCTGCCGCGCGGTCGGCGAACAGCCGCACTGCGGGAGCGCCCGATGCCTCAGCAAGCTCCACATCTGGTGCAGGCACGGCCAATTGCCCAACTGGGAACACGGTTTCACCGGTGATATTCAGTGCTTCACGGCTGGTGGCCAGAATTCGGAGGCCGGGACAGGCCGTGAGTAGCCGATGAGCGAGCGCGGCGACGACGTCGATCACCTGCTCGCAGTTGTCCAGGATGATCAGCTGCGCACGGTCGGCGAGTGCGTCGAGGAGCCGGGATTCGGCGTCTGCCGGGCCGGAATCCGAAGGCAGCAGCCCTGTTTCGCGCACCCCGAATGCCCCGGCGATGGCCTGTACCACCTGCGCACCGTCGACCGACGGCGACAGATCGATAAAGCACACCTCGCCACGCGCGCGGGCACCGACCTCGATGGCGAGGCGGGTCTTACCGGTGCCGCCCGGACCGCTGAGGGTCACCAGTCGTTCCTGCGAGAGCAGGGCCGCCACTTCGTGGAGTTCACGGTCGCGACCGACGAAGCTGGTGAGCTGGGCGGGCATGCGACGCGCGATCGGGGTTGCCGCAGACTCGGCCCGCAGGATGGCCAGGTGTGCCGCCGTGAGCTCCGCGGCTGGTTCGGCGCCGAACTCGTCGGCGAGCAGCTGCCTGGCCTGTGTGTACACGGCAAACGCCTCGGCCTGCCGCCCGCCCGCATACAGCGCCCGCATCAGCAGTGCGACGGCTCGCTCACGCAGCGGGTCGGTGGCCAGCAACTCGGGCAACTCGGCCGCGACGGCACGGTGGTCGCCCAGCGCGAGCAGTGCCGCAGCGCGATCCTCCAGCACGGCGGCCCGTGCGTCGGCAAGGCGTGCAGCATGCGGCCGCGCGAATGGGGCGTCCACGACATCGGCGAGGGCCTCGCCGCGCCACAGGCTGAGCGCCTCGGTCAACAGCGTCGCCGCGGCGGCCGGATCCCCGGCAGCAAGCGCCCGCCGCCCGTGATCGGCCAAACAGCCGAAGCGGTGCGCGTCGACCAGCTCCGGGTCGACGGCGAGCCGATACCCCGTCGAACTGTGCTCGACGGTTGTGCCGGACGCCGTCACGTCACGCAATACACGTCGCAGCCGCGAAACCTGCGACTGCAGAGCGTGCGCCGCGTCTCCGGGCGGTTCTTCGCCGTACAACCCGTCGATCAGCCGTTCACGCCCGACGGCGTGTCCGGCATCCAGCAGCAGCAATGCCAACAGTGCGCGAACCTGCGGCCCCCCGACCACGCCCGGGCTACCGTCCTCGCGCCACACCTCGATCGGTCCCAGAATTCCGAAAAGCATCAGGTATCGCTCGAAATCGCAACTCTACCTGGGGTAACCATGCCGCAGAGTATGCCAGCACCGATCTCGGCGACACCAAGCGGTGAGTCGTCGGTGAGCAAGTGGTGAGCACCTCGGCCGAGGCTTGTCCCGAACCGTAATCCATCACTTCGGAAGTAGGGCTCGGGACTCGATATGTCGAATCTGCACGGTAGGACCGCACTGGTCACCGGGGCGTCGCGAGGCATCGGTCGGGCCGTCGCGATGCGATTGGCATCCGACGGCGCGAGCGTCATCGTCCACTACGACGGTAGCGAGTCAGCTGCCGCACAGACCATGGCCGATATCGAGGCCGGCGGCGGAAAGGCGTTCGCAGTGCGCGCCGCTCTCGGCACTCCGGACGGTGTCGACACCCTGTTCGCCGGTCTAGCGGCCGGACCGTTCGGCGAGCGGCTGGACATTCTGGTTATCAACGCGGGCGGTGGCGATTTTGGTGGCTCGATATCCCAGGTGGAGCCGGAGGAGTTCGATCGGCTTTTCGCGGTCAATGTGGCCGCCCCGTTCTTCATCCTCCAGCATGCGCTGTGCCTGCTCAACGACGGCGGTCGCATCGTCAACATCTTCTCGTGTGCGCCCCGCTCGGCTGCACCGTCGCAGGTGGCCTATGCAATGAGCAAGGGCGCCATCGACGTCCTCGGCAGAACCCTCGCCGTCGAACTCGGGCCGCGCGGGATAACGGTGAACACGGTCGCACCCCGAGCAACCGAGACCGACGGCACCGCAGCCATCCTGGATGCCACCGCGACGGTGGGTCCGATGACCGCGCCCGGCCGATCCGGCCGCCCCGCGGACATCGCCGATGTGGTTGCGTTTCTGGCCTCCGGCGATGCAAGCTGGATCTCGGCCGACAGCATCGACACCATACGTGTCTGAGACCCGCGACGGGACATCGAATGCCTGGAAGCGGCTGATGTGCAGGAGTAACGTTATCCGTCCACTCTCCGAGCGGGAGGCTTTCGTGCACGAAATGGCGATCACACAGAGTGTCATCGCCGCCGTGTGTGGACACGCGGCGGGACGGAAGGTGCACAGTGTCACCGTTGCGGTCGGTACGCTCTGTGCGGTGGTTCCCGACGCGATGCAGTTCTGCTTCGAACTAGCCGCCGAAGGCACGGTCGCGGAAGGGGCACGGCTCGAGATCGAGCCGGTACCGGGCCGGGCGAGCTGCCGGTCCTGCGGCGCGGACTTCGCGCTGACCGACCTGATCGTGTTGTGTCACTGCGGAAGTGCCGACGTCGATGTGATTTCCGGGCGGGAACTGCGAATCCGGTCGATGGAAGTGAGCGAAGAATGTGCGCAACCTGCGGATGTGGTAACGACACAACAGCCATGATCACCGTCCCACACGATCACGATCACGATCATCACCACGATCATGGCGACGGTCACGATCACCACCATGATCACGGCGCTGATCATGTACACCTACCGGTGACCGAAACGATCACCCTCGAGCAGAAGATCCTGGCGAAGAACGACCTGCTGGCTCGCCATAATCGTGAATGGCTCGAACAGCGAAATATCGTGGCGTTCAACATGACCAGCTCGCCGGGCGCGGGCAAGACAACACTTCTCGAGCGCACCATAAGAGAGCTCGGCGAGGTACCGATCGCCGTCATCGAGGGCGATCAGGAGACCCTGTTGGATGCCGAGCGCATCAAGGCGACCGGCTGCGCGGTGGTGCAGATCAATACCGGCGCCGGTTGCCATCTGGATGCCGACATGCTGCGGCGCGCATTTGATGCCCTATCGCCTGCACCGGGCACTCTGTTGTTCATCGAGAATGTCGGCAACCTGGTCTGCCCTGCGCTGTTCGATCTGGGTGAGCGCAGCAAGGTCGTCGTTATCTCGGTGACCGAGGGGACCGACAAGCCACTCAAGTACCCACATATGTTCGCGGCCGCAGGGCTTGTCATTGTCAACAAGACCGATCTGCTGCCCTATGTGGATTTCGATCTGGATAAATGTCGCGAATATGCCCGTTCGATCAACCCGGGCGTCGAAATGCTGCCGATGTCGGTGACCACCGGCGACGGCGTGGCGCGCTGGTACGACTGGCTTGCGAAGGAACGCGGTGCGGCCAGTCTTGATCATGTTGTCGAGCGAGCCTAAACTCTTGTGATCAGGGTCACATAGCGGTGACGTTCTTCAAAATGGGCGAGACCGTCACCCGGTGTCCGGACTTCGGAAGGTGGCGTTTGTGCCAACTCAGGAAGCAGTCCGAGCCGAAGAAACGTTGATCCATGTCTTGTGGATCAACGCCGGCCTAGGTTGTGACGGTGACTCGGTGGCTCTAACTGCGGCCACTCAGCCGAGCATCGAAGAGATTGCACTGGGGGCGCTCCCCGGCTTGCCGAAGATCGCGGTTCATTGGCCGCTCATCGATTTCGAATGCGGACCGACGGGCGGTGCCGACGACTTCCTCGAATGGTTCTTCAAAGCGGATCGCGGTGAATTGGAACCGTTCGTGCTGGTCGTGGAAGGGTCGATTCCGAACGAGCAATTGCACGAAGAAGGCTATTGGTGCGGGTTCGGTAATAACCCCGACACCGGTCAGCCGATGACGACCAGTGAATGGCTCGACCGCCTCGCACCCAAAGCGACCGCTGTTGTCGCGGTCGGCACCTGTGCCACCTATGGCGGCATCCATGCGATGGCAGGCAACCCGACGGGCGCCATGGGCGTGCCGGACTACCTCGGCTGGACCTGGAAGAGCAAGGCGGATATCCCGATCGTCTGCGTTCCCGGTTGCCCGATTCAGCCGGACAACCTATCGGAGACACTGACGTACCTGCTCTACATGGCAACCGGCCAGGCGCCGATGATCCCGCTCGACGAAGCGTTGCGGCCGAAGTGGCTGTTCGGCGCGACTGTGCACGAGGGCTGTGACCGGGCGGGCTACTACGAGCAGGGTGACTTCGCCACGGAATACGGTTCGCCGAAATGCATTGTGAAACTGGGATGTTGGGGCCCGGTAGTCAAATGCAATGTGCCCAAACGCGGTTGGATCAACGGCGTCGGTGGCTGCCCGAATGTGGGTGGCATCTGCATCGGCTGCACTATGCCCGGATTCCCCGACAAGTTCATGCCGTTCATGGACGAGCCGCCGGGCGGAAAGCTCTCCTCCTCCGCATCAGGCCTCTACGGGTCGGTGATTCGCAGCCTGCGTCACATCACCGGCAACACACTCGATAAAGAACCCCGCTGGCGCCACAAGGGTAAGAAGCTGGAATCCGGCGCGTCGCGCACCTGGTAGGAGAATCTTCGATGACACAGATTATCCCGGAGCCGTCGCACCGAAAGATCGATCCCGACAGTCTCGTCGAAATGGCGTGGGATCCGATCACCCGAATCGTCGGCAGCCTAGGCATCTACACCAAAATAGATTTCGAGAATCGTGAGGTGGTCGAGTGCCACAGCACCTCGTCCATCTTCCGCGGATACTCGATCTTCATGCGCGGCAAGGATCCTCGTGACGCGCACTTCATCACCAGCCGCATCTGCGGAATCTGCGGCGACAATCACGCCACCTGCTCTTGCTATTGCCAGAACATGGCGTACGGAGTGAAGCCGCCGAACCTGGGAGAGTGGATCGTCAATCTGGGTGAGGCCGCCGAGTACATGTTCGATCACAATATCTTTCAGGAGAACCTCGTCGGCGTGGACTTCTGCGAAAAGATGGTCGCCGAAACCAATCCCGGCGTGCTGGCGATGGCGGAGAAAACACTGTCACCGCATTCCGATGAACATGGCTATCGAACCATCGCCGACATCATGCGGGCCCTCAACCCGTTCACCGGCGAGTTCTATCGCGAGGCACTTCAGGTCAGCCGCTACACCCGCGAGATGTTCTGCCTGATGGAGGGCAGACATGTGCATCCGTCGACGCTGTATCCCGGCGGTGTCGGTACGGTCGCGACGATTCAGCTGATGACCGACTACATGTCTCGGCTGATGCGCTACGTCGAGTTCATGAAGAAGGTCGTGCCGATGCACGACGATCTGTTCGACTTCTTCTACGAGGCACTGCCCGGCTACGACCAGGTGGGCCAGCGTCGCACTCTGCTCGGCTGCTGGGGTTCGTTCCAGGATCCCGAGGTGTGCAACTTCGCCTACAAGGACATGGAGGCGTGGGGCCGCAAGATGTTCGTCACCCCGGGCATCGTGGTCGACGGCAAGCTGATCACCACCTCCTTGGTCGACATCAACCTCGGCCTCCGAATCCTCTTGGGTAGTTCGTATTACGAGGACTGGACCGATCAGGAGATGTTCGTGAAAACCGACCCGCTCGGTAATCCGGTCGATCGTCGCCATCCGTGGAACCAGCACACCAATCCCAAGCCGCAGAAGCGCGACATGGACGACAAGTACAGCTGGGTGATGTCACCTCGCTGGTTCGACGGCACCGACCATCTCGCACTCGACACCGGCGGCGGGCCGCTGGCGCGGCTGTGGGCGACGGCGCTGGCCGGTCTTGTCGACAACGGCTATGTGAAGTCGACGGGGCACAGTGTGCAGATCGACCTGCCGAAGACCGCGCTCAAAGGCCCGGTGACCTTCGAATGGAAGATCCCCTCTTACGGCAGCAACACCATCGAACGCAACCGCGCCCGCACCTACTTCCAGGCCTACGCGGCGGCGAGCGCGTTGCACTTCGCCGAGCAGGCTTTGGCGGAGATTCGCGCGGGCCGCACCAAGACCTGGGAGAAGTTCGAGGTGCCCGACGAGGGTATCGGCTGTGGCTTCACCGAGGCCGTGCGTGGCGTGCTGTCGCACCACATGGTCATCCGGGACGGCAAGATCGCGAACTACCATCCGTATCCGCCGACGCCGTGGAATGCCAGCCCCCGCGACAGCTTCGGCACGCCCGGCCCCTATGAGGATGCGGTGCAGGGTCAACCGATCTTCGAGGAGAACGATCGGGATCATTTCAAGGGCATCGACATCATGCGTACCGTGCGCAGTTTCGATCCGTGCCTGCCATGCGGCGTGCACATGTATCTCGGCAACGGAAAGACGCTGGAGAAGCTGCACTCCCCGACACAAACGCTCACCGCTGAGTGAGCCGAACCGGGCGACGCGACAGGAGACGACAGTGGACGATCGCCCGGGGCAACAGCACGTCGCTGCGGCGAACGAACCAGAGCAGGCGGAGTCGGGTCGCTGGCGAGATGCCGGCGAGCGCATCGAATCCCTGCTGGAAGCCAGCGCCGTCGGTGGCACGGCGGCACGCGAACGCGCCGAGCAATTGGTGCGTGAGGTCGCGGATCTGTACGGCGCCGCGTTGGCACGCGTATTACAGCTGGTCGACGGCCCCGCCGTCGACCGGCTGGCGCGTGACGACCTGGTGGCCAGCCTGCTGCTCGTGCACGGCCTGCATCCGCACGACCTGCACACGCGAGTGCTGACCGCGTTGGACAGTGTGCGGCCCTACCTCGGATCGCACGGCGGAGATGTGGAATTGCTCGGTGTCGCCGACGGGGTGGTGCGGCTCGAATTCGCGGGCAGCTGCCGTACCTGCCCGTCGTCGTCGGTGACGCTCGAGCTGGCGGTGGAGGACGCGGTGCGCGCGGCCGCACCGGAGATCGAACGCATCGAAGTGGTTGCCGCACAACAGGAGTCGGCGTCGAGCTTGATCTCGACCGACTCGTTGTTCGCCCGGGTGCATGCGCACGAATCGCAGTCGGGCAGTTGGATCGCCGTGCCAGAGCTTGCGCAGTTGCAGCCGGGCGAGGTCGGTGGGTTCTCCGTCGGCGGCCTGCCGATCTTGGCCTGCCGGGTCGGTGAGGGTCTGTTCGCCTACCGGGACCAGTGTCCGGCGTGTGGGAAATCGCTGGCGGGCGCGGCATTGCAGCGCCGGGTCGGATTCCCGGTCGGCGACGCGGTGCTGCGGTGCCCGACCTGCCTTGCCCATTTCGATGTCGTGCACGCCGGCGCCCGAGTTGACGGTGACGGGCACCTCGATCCGCTGCCCGTGCTGGTGCGCTCCGGTGAGTTGTCGGTAGCGGTGCCGGTGGGGGTGCGCGGGTGACGACACCGTTCCATGTCCTACAGCGCATCACCGCCGACCGGAGACCGGCGGTACGTGCGGGCGAGCGGTGTGAAATGTGCGCCGAGCCGATTGCCGATGTCCATCAGCACGTGGTGGATATCGAAGGTAGGCAATTGATGTGCGTCTGCCGAGGCTGCTACCTGCTGTTCACAGCTGAGAACGCCGCCCTGCGGTACCGGGCGGTGCCCGATCGCTATCTGTTCTTCCCCGACTTCACCATCAGCCAGGGTGAGTGGGACGCACTCGAGATCCCGGTGGGCCTGGCGTTCTTCTTCCGCAATTCCGCGCTCGGCAAGACCGTCGCGTTCTATCCGGGTCCGGCGGGAGCGACGGAATCGGAATTGCCGCTGGAACAGTGGCGCTCGGTGCTGGAGCGACATCCGGAACTCGACGTGCTCGCCGCCGATGTCGAGGCATTACTGATTCGCGTGCCCGAGCGCGGCACCACCGACGCCGTATGCCTGCTGCTGCCGATCGATGCGTGCTACGAATTCGTCGGCCGGATGCGGATGCTGTGGCGCGGTTTCGATGGCGGTCAGGATGTTCGCCGCTATATGGACGAATTCTTCACCGAGATGTCGGCCCGTGCCCGGCCAGGTGGTCTGCGATGAGCCCCGTCTACTCGACCACCTTCGCCGTTCTCGGGATCAAGCCGGAGCCCTACGCGGTGGCGCCGATCCTGTCCGCGCGCGTCGGCATCGCGGCGCTCGGCGAAGACCCGGTGCATGCGATCGCACTGCGAGCGCAGGTGCGCATCGAGCCGTACCGCCGTACCTATACCGACGAGGAGAGCGCAGGTCTGGCCGACCTGTTCGGTCCGCGTGAGCGGTGGCAGGACACGCAGCGCTCGTTTCTCTGGATGCATTGCGCCACCATGATTCCCGGATTCAATGGCGGCACCGAGGTAGACCTGCCGATGCCGTGCACCTACGACTTCGAGGTGACAGGGTCCAAATATCTGCACGCGCTGCGCGGTGGCACCGTGCCGTTGATCTTCCTGTTCAGCGGCACCGTTTTCTTCAAGGGGCAGACCGGTTTCGCCATCCAGCAGATTCCATGGGACCGCGAGGACAAGTTCGATATGCCGGTTTCGGTCTGGCACGACCTCGTGGCCGCGCACTTCCCGAACTCCGGCTGGGTCCGCTTGGGCAGGGACACCCTCGACGCGCTCGCCGCGTACAAGTCCGGCCACGGCATGCTCGGCTTCGATGACGCGGTCACACGCCTGCTGGATTCCTCGACCGAGGAGATCCCATGAGCGCCGCCATATCTCCCGGCGCAGCGCGGGCCCGTGCGGTCGCCGATGCTGTGCTCTACGAGGGCTATCTGCTCTACCCCTACCGGGCGAATTCCAGCAAGAACCAATCCCGCTGGCAGTTCGGTGTGCTGGGGCCCGAAGGCGCGGCGCAGGCAGGTCTCGGCGAGGAGTCGAGCCTGTCGGCGCAATGTCTGCTCACCGCGGGCGACGCGGTATCGATCACGCTGACCGTCCGCTTTCTGCAGTTGCAACACCGCCTCGCGGTGGATGCCGACGGTCACTCGGTCGACGAACTCGTGGTCGGCGCACGATCCTGGATCACGTGGGACGAAGCCGTCGAGCGTGAACTGAGCTTCGGCCCACTTCCGGCCACCGATACGACACAGCCGGTGCACATTCCCGGTGGCTTCGATGTGGAGGAGATCGTCGACGCCGAGGGCCGGGCGGCGGGCCGATTGGTACGCACCCGTCTGCCGGTGGAAGGCCGGCTGGCGATGTCGGTGCAGCGCGATGAGGGCTACCTGCGCCTCACGGTCGAGGTCCGGAATGTCGGCCCGGCCGCGACTGATAAGGACGATGCCATCGCGCGCTCACTGATCGGGGCGCACGTCATCGCCGAAGTCGATGGCGCGCGGTTCATTTCGCTACTCGAACCGCCCTCGGACGCGACCGACGCCATCGCGCGCTGCCACCAGCACCGCTGCTTTCCGGTGCTGGCGGGCCCGCCCGATGACGACAGCCTGCTGTTGATCTCCCCGATCATTCTCTACGACCACCCCGAGATCGCCGAGCAGAGCGAGGGACCGCTGTTCGATTCGACCGAGATCGACGAGATCCTCACCTTGCGTGTGATGACGATGACCGACGAAGAGAAAGCGCAGGCCCGCGCCACCGATGCGCGCGCGGCCCAGATCATCGATCGCTGTGACGGCATGACTCCGGAGGCGATGCAGCTACTGCACGGTGTGCTGCGAGATCCACACCTGGGGCGACCGGATCCCGGTCCACTGGACCCCATCGATTCGGGCGCTGCGCTACCGCGGCTGGTACCGGAAATCCCCGAAGGCGTCGACTGGTGGGATCCATTGGCGGACAACGCCGTTGCGCCGGAATCGGACGCGGTCTCGGTTCGGGGTGTTCGCGTGAGCCGAGGCAGCCTGGTCCGGCTGCATCCCGCACGGCGTGCGGACGCCCAGGATCTGTTCTTCGACGGCAAGCTCGCGCGTGTCACCTCGGTGCACGAAGACGTCGATGGTCAGGCCCATGTCGGGGTCGTCATCGCGGACGACCCAGCTGCCGACCTGCACGAATGGTATGGCCGCTATCTGTATTTCGCGCCGGAGGAAATCGAACCACTCAGCAGCCCGGAGAACGGAAAGGAAGGTCTGCCATGGAAACGGTGGGATTGATCGCGACAGGAGTGGTCGCGCTGATAGTAGTGGGCGGTCTCTACCTCGGTGTCCGGTCGATACCGGACCTCAAGCGCTATTTGAAGATTCGGCACATGTAGCCGACGCCGAAGCGCACCGGGAAAGGAGCGAGCAGACGGCCAAACTACTGGTCGCCGGGATCGGCAATATCTTCTTCGGCGACGACGGATTCGGACCGGAGGTGGTGCGGCGGTTGCCGCCGCATCCCGAGAGTGCCGTGCGCGTGGTCGACTACGGAATCCGTGGCATGCACCTCGCCTACGACCTGCTCGACCAGTGGGACGCACTGGTGCTGATCGACGCCGTGCCGAATCGCGGCACTCCTGGTGCGCTCGTGGTCTTTCACGCGGAGCCCGATCCGACGAGCGCGGCGCCACTCGATGCCCATGCCATGAATCCGGATGCCGTGTTCGCGGGTGTGCGAGCGCTCGGCGGGACAGTGCCGCCGACGGTCGTCGTCGGCTGTCAGGTCGAGTCCGTTGCGGAGGGGATCGGCCTGTCCGAACCGGTCGCCGCGGCAGTGGACGCGGCGGTGGACGCCGTCGATCGGGTCGTCGCGGACCTGCTGAACACACGACAGGAGGTGTGAACGATGTGCCTCGGTATCCCGGGCCGGGTCGTCGAGATTCTCGACGGCTACCACAACCAGATCGCGCTGGTGGATGTCTCCGGCGAGAAGCGGAAGGTGAATGTCGGCCTCCTCGAGGATGATCCGGTGCAACCCGGCGACTGGGTGATCATTCACATGGGCTTCGTGATCGAGAAGACCGACGAGGCGGGCGCGGCGCAGGCGTTGGACGGACTTCGCCTGCTCGGGAGCGGTGGCGAGCCGTGACCGGCGCGCGAGCACGGCGGCGGCTGATCATCCGCGGCGTGGTGCAGGGCGTCGGATTCCGTCCGTTCGTCTACACCACAGCGGCCGAACTGGCGTTGTCCGGCAGCGTGTCGAACAACAGTTCCGGTGTGATGATCGAAGTCGAAGGCGCGCCTGCGGATCTGGACGAGTTCACGCGCCGGGTTCGACATCGCCCCCCGCCGCTCGCCGTAGTCGAATCGGTGCACGAGGTCGCTGTCGCGGTGCGTGGTGGCACCGGATTCCACATTGCCGACACCACCCGAGACGGCGGCGGGCGCACCCTGGCCTCGCCCGATGTCGCGATGTGCGCGGACTGTGCTCGCGAACTGCGTGATCCACAGAACCGCCGCTACCGCCATCCCTTCATCAACTGCACCAACTGTGGTCCACGGTTCACCATCATCGCCGGTCTGCCCTATGACCGCGCACAAACCTCGATGGCCGATTTCGCGATGTGCGAGCGCTGCGCTCGCGAATACGCCGACCCGGCCGACCGGCGTTTCCACGCCCAGCCGATCGCGTGCCCGGACTGCGGTCCGACCCTCGACTATTTTGCGAGGGACACGAATGTACCTGTGTCACAGAGTATCTCGGAAGAGGTGCGCTGCCGTCCCGGCGATCCGTTGACCGCCGCAAGGGACTTGCTGCGCACGGGTGGGATTCTCGCGGTCAAGGGCATCGGCGGCTACCACCTCGCCTGCGATGCCGGGAACGAGGCCGCTGTTGCCGAGTTGCGCAGGAGAAAGCGCCGCGGCGACAAGCCTTTCGCCGTCATGGTCGCGGATCTGGCCGCGGCGCGCTCGATCGTCCATGTCGAGGAGACCGGCGCCGCCCTGCTGACCTGTCCGCAACGACCGATCGTGCTGTTGGCCCGCGGTGACCGCGTGCTCGCCGAATCCGTCGCGCCGCGCAACCCCGATCTCGGCATCATGCTCGCCTACACTCCGCTGCACGTGCTGCTGTTCGGTCTGCCCGGCGATCCACCCGGCCCGCAGGCCCTGGTGATGACCTCGGGCAACCTCGGCGGCGAGCCGATCTGCTACGACGACGCCGATGCGCGCGAGCGGCTCGCCGATCTCGCCGACGGCTGGCTCTCGCACAACCGTCGCATCCTCGTACCGTGCGACGACTCGGTGGTGCGGCTGGTCGACGGGATCGAACTCCCGATCCGGCGATCGCGTGGCTATGCGCCGATGCCGTTGGCGCTACCGGTCCCCGTGCCGCCCACCGTCGCGGTGGGCGGCGACCTCAAGAACACCTGTGCGGTGGCCGATGGCCGCTACGCGTGGCTCAGTCAGCACATCGGCGATATGGACGATCTGGCGACCCTGCGCGCTTTCGGTGCTGCCGAACAGCATCTGGAGGACCTCACCGGTGTCCGCCCGACGCACCTTGCGGTCGACGCGCACCCGCTCTACCGGTCCACCGCGTGGGCGCGGCAGCACGCGGGTGACCGGCCCATCCGGACGGTCCAGCACCACCACGCCCACATCGCCGCGGTGATGGGCGAGCATGGGCTCGGCGAATCGGCGACGGTCGTCGGTCTCGCTTTCGACGGGACGGGGTTCGGTCCCGACGGGGCAGTCTGGGGTGGTGAGGTGCTGCTCGCCGGCTACAAGGGGTTCCGGCGACTCGCGCACCTGAAATACGTGCCGCTGGCCGGTGGCGATGTGAGTGTGCAGCGGCCGTACCGGATGGCGCTGGCACACCTGCGAGCGGCGGATATCGAGTGGTCGCCGTCCATCGCGTCGGTCGCGGCATGCCCGGTAAACGAAAGAGGTGTGCTGTCTCATCAATTCGAGACCGGCCTCGGCTGTGTGTCGACCTCGAGCATGGGGCGGCTGTTCGACGCCGTGTCATCGTTGGCCGGCGTGCGGCACATCGCCGATTATGAAGCGCAGGCCGCGATCGAGCTGGAAGGCCTGTCCCGCGACGTCGCTGCCGACGCCATCGGCCCACACTCCTACCGGTTCGCGCTGGATCACGACGTCGAGCCCGTTGTGATCGACTCGGCGCCGGTAGTCGCGGCGGTGGTCGCCGACTCGACGCGCGGCGTCGCACCCGCTGTGATCGGCGCGCGATTCCACCGGGCCGTCGCGCGCCTTGTCCTCGAACTGGCGCTCGCCTACGCGAGCGAATCGACGACCGTCGCCCTGTCGGGTGGGGTCTTCCAGAACGCCTTGTTGTTGTCGCAGTCGCGAACATTGCTGCGGGGAAACGGATTCCACGTCCTGTGTCATCGTCGGCTGCCGCCGAACGATGGCGGTCTCGCGTTCGGGCAGATACTCGCCGCGGGCGCGGGCTGAGCGAAAGGAGAGCCGACGATGTGCCTGGCAGTCCCAGGAAAGGTGCTCAGCCTCGAGGAGCGCGACGGCACGCTGATGTCCGTCGTCGACTTCGGCGGCGTGCACAAAGATGTGTGCCTGCAATACATCCCGGACGCGGCTGTCGGTGACTACGTGGTCGTCCACGTCGGCTTCGCCATCCAGCGTCTCGACGAGGAGTCCGCGCTGCGGACCTTGGCCGAATTCGAGCACCTCGGCGTGCTGAACGAGGAATTCGGCGACGGTTTCGCGCTGGCAGCCAGACAAGCCGGTCTCGCCGACCCCACGGCCGAAGAGGCCGAACCAACAAAGCCGCAACACGACACAGAGGTGGCGCCATGAAGTATCTCGACGAGTTCAGCAATCCGGAGCTGGCCAAGAAGCTGCTCGACAAGATCCGCGGGGCCACCACACAACGCTGGGCCATTATGGAAGTCTGCGGCGGCCAAACCCATTCGATCATCCGGCACGGCATCGACCAGCTGCTTCCCGATCAGATCGAGATGATCCACGGACCGGGCTGCCCGGTCTGTGTGACCCCGCTCGAGGTGATCGATAAGGCATTGGCTATCGCCGCACGACCCGGTGTGATCTTCTGTTCGTTCGGTGACATGCTGCGCGTGCCCGGCAGCAAGAAGGACCTCTTCCACGTCAAGAGCGAGGGCGGCGACGTCCGAGTGGTCTATTCACCGCTGGACGCGCTCAATATCGCCAGGGAGAACCCGGATCGCCAGGTGGTGTTCTTCGGTATCGGATTCGAGACAACCGCGCCTGCCAACGCCATGACCGTCTATCAGGCAAAGCGGCTCGGCATCGAGAACTTCTCGCTGCTCGTCTCGCATGTGCTGGTGCCACCCGCGATCGCCGCGATCATGGAGTCACCGAGCTGCCGAGTGCAGGGGTTCCTCGCGGCCGGGCACGTGTGCAGCGTGATGGGCACCGAGGAATATCCGCCGCTCGCCGAGAAGTATCGGGTGCCGATGGTCGTCACCGGCTTCGAGCCGCTCGACATCCTGGAGGGCATCCGCCGCACCGTGATTCAGCTCGAGGAAGGCAGACACGAGTTGGAGAACGCGTATCCCCGCGCGGTGATGGCCCAGGGCAATACCGCCGCGAAAGCGATGCTGCGGGATGTCTTCGACGTCACCGACCGTGCCTGGCGTGGCATCGGGGTGATACCGCAGAGCGGGTGGCGGCTCTCGGAGCGATACCGCGACTACGACGCCGAGCAGCGGTTCTCGGTGGGCGATCTGCACACTGCGGAATCGTCGATCTGCCGCTCCGGTGAGGTGCTGCAGGGTCTTATCAAACCGCACGAGTGCGCCGCATTCGGCAAGGAGTGCACACCGCGAAACCCGTTGGGCGCCACCATGGTGTCGTCAGAGGGCGCGTGCGCGGCCTACTACCTCTACCGGCGCCTCGATCAACCCGCGGAGGTGGCTCATGCCTGATCAGATCGGAATGCCCTCGCCGGCTCCGACGATCGACATGGAGAGCTGGGTGTGCCCGATGCCCCTGCGGGACTCACCGAATATTGTGATGGGGCACGGCGGCGGCGGCGCGATGTCGGGCGAGTTGATCGAGCATCTCTTCCTGCCCGCGTTCGGGTCCGCCGCCGAGGCAGGCATGGGCGACTCCGCGGTGATCACGCTCGGCGGCGCTCGGCTGGCCTTCTCGACGGATTCGTTCGTGGTGAAGCCACTGGTGTTTCCCGGCGGTTCGATCGGCGACCTCGCCGTCAACGGCACCGTCAACGACCTGGCGATGGCTGGTGCGCGGCCGATGGTGCTCTCGACCGCGTTCATCCTCGAGGAGGGCACCGCGCTTGCCGATATCGCGCACATCGCCAAGGCATTGGGCACAGCGGCGCTCGCTGCCGGGGTCACGCTCGTCACCGGTGACACCAAGGTGGTCGATGCCGGGCACGGCGACGGCATCTTCATCAATACCGCGGGGATCGGCATCGTCGACGAGGGCGTCGATATCCGTCCGCAGCGCGCCGCGCCGGGCGATGTCGTGCTCGTCAGCGGTGACATCGGTGTGCACGGGGTTGCGGTGATGAGTTGTCGCGAAGGGCTCGAATTCGGGACCACCGTGGTCAGTGACACCGCGCCGCTCAACGGTTTGGTCGCGGCGATGCTCGCGACCGGAGCGGATGTGCACGTGCTGCGCGACCCCACCCGCGGTGGTGTGGCGGCGACGCTCAACGAGATCGCGAGCGTGGCGAAAGTCGGTGTCTCACTGGACGAACGGAATCTTCCCGTGCCCGCCGAGGTGCGCGATGCTTGCGGCCTACTCGGATTGGACCCGATGTACGTCGCCAACGAGGGCAAGCTGATCGCCTTCGTCGCACCACAGGACGCGGATCGAGTGCTGGCCGCGATGCGCGATCATCCGCTCGGCGCGCGGGCGGAGGCGATCGGGGTGTGTGTCGCGGAGCATCCGGGCATGGTGGTCGCGCGTACCGCATTGGGTGGAACCAGGGTGGTCGCCCTGCCGGCCGGAGAGCAGCTGCCGCGGATTTGTTGAGCGGGGCGGTGATTCGCCGCTGGAGAGATAGCGAGGTCCACGTCATCGTGTCGATCACCAACCATCCGAGGGCGTTGCGGCCTGCGTGGATCGAGTTGGAATCTCGGCAACGGGTCGGCATTGTCGGAATGGTCGCCACCATCCTCACCCTGCACATCGTCGGCTGGGCCACGCTGTTCTTCCTTGTCGTCCCGAACAACTATGTTGTAGAGGGCACGGTATTCGGTGTCGGGCTGGGGGTCACCGCATACACCCTCGGCATGCGGCACGCCTTCGATGCCGACCACATTGCCGCGATCGACAACACCACTCGAAAGCTGGTGGCCGATAGGCAGCAGCCGCTGTCGGTGGGATTCTGGTTCTCGCTCGGGCATTCCACGATCGTGTTCGTTCTCGTGGCGCTGCTCGCGCTGGGTATGAAAGCGCTGGCCGCCAATATCCAGAACGAGAACTCCGACCTGCAACAGTGGACCGGCGTGTTCGGCACCGTCGTCTCGGGCACCTTCCTGATCCTTATCGGGCTCCTGAATTCAGCATCGTTGATCGGGATCTGGCGCGTCTACCGCACTATGCGCCGGGGTAGTTACGACGAGACACAGCTCGAAGCGCAACTGGAATCCAGGGGCGCACTGAATCGGCTCTTCGCACCGATGACGCGTGCGGTGCGCACGCCGTGGCAGATGTATCCGGTCGGGATGCTCTTCGGCCTCGGCTTCGACACGGTCACCGAGGTGAGTCTGCTGGTGATCGCGGGCGGGGCCGCGGCGACAGATCTGCCGTGGTACTCGATTCTGGTTCTGCCCGTGCTCTTTTCGGCGGGTATGTCGCTGTTCGACGCCTTGGACGGGACCTTCATGAACTTTGCCTACGGCTGGGCGTTCGCCAGGCCGATCCGCAAGATCTACTACAACATTGTCGTGACGGGACTGTCGGTGGCGGTCGCCTTGCTGATCGGTGCACAGGAGGTGATTTCGATTCTCACCGAGAAGCTCGATGTCACCACGGGCCCGCTGGCCTGGGTTGGGAACCTCGATCTCGGTGCGATGGGTTTCATCATCGTCGGACTGTTCGCGCTCACCTGGATCGCGGCCTTTGCGGTGTGGCGCATCGGCGATGTCGAGCATCGCTGGCAGGCCGACCTGGCAGGGAAGCCGCAGGGGTGATGGACGCACGTGGTACGGACATGTTCGCGCGATACACCTACGCGCCCAACCGGCTCGGCTATTGTGGCCCTGCGGAGGCGGCGGCATTGCGCGGCGGCTCCGGCGCCGAGATTCGGGCGGTCGCCACCCGCTTTTCCGGTGTGTGGCCCTACCTACAGGTGATGTCCCGGCTGACCGGGATCGACGATCCGCTGGACCATCGCCTTGTCGAATCCTACTGGCATGGTGGCGGAATCGGCGCTCAGCTCGACGCAGGGGCCTTCATGACCGAGCTGCTTTCGGTGATCGGTCCGGTGGCAGGAGCCTACTGGGCGCACCTCACCCCGGAACTGGCCGTGGAAGCCGCCGCCAACCACTGTTTCCATGTGTTCGGTGTGTACCCGTGGTCGCGACTGTTGGGCAGGGGGATGGACGAGCATCCGGTGAGCGTCCTCGACAATTGCCGGATCAATTGGGGAACAGTCGTTTCCCGTGACCGAACCGGCGTCGCCTTGCGATGTCGAACTCTGGCGTGGAATGGGCAGACGCTCGAGCTGTCCATGCCGTCGATATTGCGCGCGGACATCTGGTCCGATGGATACAGCTCGGTGCCGGACGTCGAGGTCGGCGACGAGGTCGGCGTGCACTGGGGTCGCCTGTGCGGTCGCCTCACCCCGGAACAGGCTCGAGACCTGGCAGCCAGTACCGCCCACCAGCTGAAGGTAACCAACCTTCGGCTCGCCGAGTCGGCTCGGGGGAAACAATCAACGGAAAACTCCTGAACCATCACGCCTTTTCGGCGTTGTGGAACGCTGACCGGTAAGCGTTCGGACTGGTGCCGACTATGCGCTTGAAGCGGTCACGAAAGGCCGTCGGCGAGCCGAACCCGACCTGGCTCGCGATCCGGTCGACCGGGTGTGTGGTGGCCTCCAGCAGGTATTGGGCATGGCGGACGCGCGTGCGGTGCAGCCACTGCAACGGTGTGGTGCCGGTCTGTTCGCGGAAGTGGCGGTTGAGGCTGCGGGTGCTCATACCTGCGCGGAGGGCGATGTCGTCGAGGGTGAGTTCGCGCGCCGCGTTGTCTTCCATCCAGTGCAACACCGGTTCCAGAACCGAGCCGCGCGGTGCGGGCGGGTTGTCCCGGACGATGTATTGGGCTTGTCCGCCTTCACGTTCCAGCGGCATGACCGAAAGACGTGCCGCGTCGGCGGCCACCGCGGAGCCGTGATCGCGGCGAATCAGGTGCAGACACAGGTCGATTCCGGCCGAGGCGCCCGCCGAGGTCAGGATGTGGCCGTTGTCCACGTAGAGCACATTCGGATCGACCTCGATCAGCGGATAGCGTGCGGCGAGTTCTTCGGCGGCGAGCCAGTGTGTGGTGGCGCGATGTCCGTCGAGCAGCCCGGTGGCGGCGAGAATGAACGCGCCCGAGCAGATCGAGGCGATGCGGGTTCCGTTGTGCGCCGCCAGTTTCAGCGCGTCGATGACCTCGGGCGGTATCGGGGCGGTCGGGTCGGAGCAGCCCGGCAGGATGATCGTGTCGGCGCTGGTCAGCGCTTCCATGCCGCAGCGCGGCTGGAGAGTGAACGCGCCCGCGTCGACCGTCTGCGTCGCACCGCAGACGCGGACCCGGTAGGGCGTGCGTCCGTCGGGCAGCCGGATGCGGGTGAACACCTCGATCGGTGTGGACAGGTCGAAGGGGATCACCTTGTCCAGTACCAGGACGGCGACGGTATGCATGGCTACAAACTAGGCCTGACCACAATTCCCGCCAAGCATTCCGGCCTGGGGCCGGCCTGAAAGAAGGAGTTCAGCATGTTGGCGAGAATCCGTTGGGATATGGCAATCCAGCCGATTCCGGTGATCGCGCGCACTGGCTACCGTCAGCGGGAAGCGCCAACGGAGAGGAACGAATGCCCATGCTTGTGTCCGCAGGATTCGTGTCGTCAGGGGTCGTCGCGTCGTGACCGAGTTCCTGCTCTCGGTCCACGTCCTCGCCGCGATCATCGCGGTCGGACCGGTCACCGTCGCCGCCAGCATGTTCCCCGCCTTCGCCCGTCGCGCCGCAGCCGAATCCGTTGCTGGACAACCCATTGTGGTGCTGCGGACCTTGCATCGCATCTGCCGGGTGTACGCGGCCGTCGGGATCGTCGTCCCGGTGTTCGGAATCGCCACCGCGATCAGCCTCGGTGTGCTGGGGGATACGTGGTTGATGATCTCGATTGCCCTGACCGCCGCTGCGGCGGGGGTCCTTGCGCTGATGGTGCTTCCTGACCAGGCAAAGATTCTGACCGGGCTCACCGGGATGTCGCATCCCACTGCGCCCGCGCGCGCCGTGATCAGTCAATTGGCGATGTACACCGGAACATTCAACCTGCTGTGGGCGACTGTGACGGTCTTGATGATCATTCGTCCCGGGTCCACAACCGGGGCGTGAGGTGTGATCACCCCTGCTCCGGCGGATCAGCCGAATACTGCTGTATGGCAATGATATTCGTTGTCCACGGATGCCTTGCTGATCGGCGAACCGGACGCTCGCGCGAGCGCCCGGTCTTCCGTGTCGGCGTGCATTCGCCAGGTGAGCGATTGCCTGCCTGTGGTCGGAGCCTTAGCGGACCAGGCTGCTACCGAGGCTGAGCACGCTGCTGCCAGCGCCGAGGATCAGTCCCAAGATTCCTTGAATATCCATTGCTCACTCTTCTTTTCGGGGGATCCGCGCTGAGATCGCGGATCCTGGTAGGTGAAGCGACGTCGATGGGCAGGTTCGCCACATGTGACGAGCTCGATCCATGGACTCAGTGTCGCGGCCGTCACAGTGCAGACGACGTGGGAGGACCGTAGCCAAGGAATCACGGAGCGGTTTGCTGCAGACTTCCCACACCTGGAGACCTGGAACCGGGGGGCGGATGGACGACACCCGCGAAGCCCCCTTTCGTGATGTCGTAGGTATGTTCGGACACCTGGTCGCCGGAGTTGCCTTCGATCGTGGTGATCATGTTGCCGTTACGGGCGACCACGAGGCCGATGTGGCCTTGGTCGCCCCAGATGAGGAGGTCGCCCGCGGTGGCGGTCGATATGTGGCCTTGGCTTATGCCCTTAGGGCCACCCGCAGCCTCGGCCCAGATGGCAGGCACGTAGTTCTTGTTGTCCCAGCCGGGGTCGATGCCTGCCTGCTGCCACGCCCAGGTCGCGAATGACGCGCACCACGCGTCGTCGATGTTGTACGGCGCGTCGACGTGGTTGTTGCCATTGGTTTCGCTGACGCCCCTGGCGAGTTCGCCCCATGCGGCTTTGATTGCCACGTCGACCCTGTCCCGTGGAGTGGCAGCCACGTACTCACCGTTGCTGTGTGGCCGGGGGATAGCGGTTGGGCCCCCGCCAACGCCCGCTGCGTAGGGGGAAAAGTTGGGCCCGGCGGAGGGCGTCGAACGGCGAATGTTATCCGCAAATTTCTGAATCTGCTTGTCGGCCGCCGCGGCCCTGTCGTATATCTTGCCAAGGGTCTGGAATGCGGAGTCGACCAAACTCATATCCCTAGCGCGAAAGATCGTCACGTCATTGCTCGGTGGGGGGGCTGCGTCGATGATGTCGTTGAGCCGACCAACTTCCTGCTCGATGCCATCGAAGGTGTCATTCGACGTGCTGAAGGTGGCAAATGAGGAGCTGTTGACCTTTTCGTTGTCGGCATGCAGCTTGGACTTGATTTTGAGAACTTCGCCGACCTTCGTTTGATAGTCGTCCACCATCATGGACCCAGGCTTGGTGCCGTCGGGTGTGCCTTCACGGAGTAGGTGCGCATTACGAAATTCGTCCTTGAGATCCGTTCGCTCGGCGGGTTTGCCTGTGGCGAGCGTGAGGACGATATCGTGGATCTTCTCCTCGATCGTATCGAGAAACGCGACGATGAAATCGGTCGGAGCCGTGGGGATGTGCACATCGAGCCGAATATCGGCTTCCTCGGTGGTCATCGACGCACCTGACTGCAGGCGGTCAGGGCAGCACCCGCCCGCGGGCTTACGAACAGCGACATCCGTTACCTCACTCGGTCACGACCCATCCGGCCGCTCGGCCGACCCTCAACGTCTTCGATTATCGGGCATTCCCGACATTGGCAAGCCTGAGTCATCGAGCGCCTTATCTGTCGCAGGTAAACGCCCGAGAGGGGTGTGGCTACAGGCTGAAGGCGATCGTGCGCAGAATCAGCGCAACGACGAACACTGCCGTGAACGCCAGGTCGATCGACAGCCCGCCCGCTCGCACCGGTCGCAGCACCCGGCGCACCGGTGCGATCACCGGTTCGGTCCAGGTATGGGTCAGCGTGCGAGCGCGGTTCGTCCACGATGGCGCATCGGCAACCATCCCCACCCAGTCCAGCACCATCCTGGCGAGCAGCAGGAGCACGAACACCGTCAACGCGTACCCGATCAGCGTTCCGATGAGGGTCATGACGAACTCCTTCGTAGTGGCCGGGTCGGCCGTTCTACCGGTATCAACGCGGCCGGTGAGGTCCAAAGTGTCACCTTTGCGATGTTCTCAGTGGACTATCAGGTCTGACCAGCAAGGGGCGGTGGTGTGAACGCACCTATGGTGGGTGGATGAGTACATCGTCTGGCTCGTTGGTGATGGTGGCCGAGGATATGGAATCGGTGACGACGGTCGGGAACGAGGACGATCCGGCCGACGCCGGGCTGACTCGTGGTGAGGTCGAGTCGCTGTGGGAGTCGGTGCGGGGGTGGTACCGACTGGGAACCACTCCCGCGATCCAGGTGTGTCTGCGACGCAACGAGAAGGTCGTGTTGAACCGAGCCATCGGACACGGCTGGGGGAACGCGCCCGCAGACGGGCCCGGCGCGGCGAAAGTGCTGGTCACGCCGGAAACACCGTTCTGCGGATTCTCCACAGCGAAGGGCGTGTCGGCCGCACTGATGTTCATGCTCATCGAGCAGGGCGCGTTCGCGTTGAACGATCGTGTGTGTCAGTACATTCCGGAGTTCGCCGCCAACGGCAAGGCGACCATCACCATCGGAGACGTCCTGTCCCATTCGGCGGGCGTCCCCTTTGTCACGGCGCCGTACAAGGGCATGGAAATGGTGGTCGACGAGGAGTTGGCGGTGCGGGGACTGGCCGATCTCGTCCCGAGCTGGCCGCCGGGGCGGTTCCGGGTCTATCACGCGTTGACCAGTGGGCTCATCCAACGGCTGCTGGTCCAGCGGGCGACAGGAAAACGGATGCGTGAGCATCTGGCCGAACAGGTGCTCGATCCGCTCGGGTTCCGGTGGACGAACTTCGGTGTGTCCCCGGAGGATGTCGACAAGGTGGTTCCCAGCGTGAAGACCGGGCCGCGAGCGTCTCGGGTGTCGACCTTCCTGGCGCGTAAAGCGCTCGGCGGCCGGCTGGACGGTTCGGTATCCGATGCCGCGACCCGGGCGCTCCTCACCGCCGAGCTCCCTTCGGGCAATCTCGTCACCACGGCGTACGAGCTGTCGCGGTTCTATGAAATCCTCACGCGCGGTGGCGAACTGGATGGCATCAGGATCATCGAACCGGACACGCTACGGCAGGCGGTGCAACCGGCGAATCGGATGCCGGGTGTGGCCGGGGCGGTGAGCCGAGCGGGCTTCGAACTGGGTGGGCGGCGGTCGAAGTTCGGCCGCAACACCGAATCTCATTTCGGGCGTAGCGGATTGACGACCCAATACGGTTGGGCCGATCCGGCCCGCGGGCTGTCCGGGGCGATTCTGACCAGTGGCAAGGCGACCACCGATACCAAGCGGCCGTGGCAGCTGTGCGCGCAGATCTCCCGCACCATCGGTCGTCTGGACACCGCTGACCGAGTGTTCAGCCTCTGATCGAATTCCTTCCATTCGGGAACAGTTCGGAAACAACGGGCCATCCTCGATGCCATTTCGTTATCGATGCATGCGCTTAGGCCGCGATCTGCCTGGTCGGCGCGCACTCTTGCGAACGCACAACAGCATGGGCGCTTGCACGAACGCATCGATGCTTCCCGAGTCGACGAAGCGGTTCCGATGTGGCAACCTGCTTCTCGAGATCGGGGTGTGAGCATCGACTCGGGCACCGATTGGTTCGGCTGCGGCGGCCCCACTGCAAGGTGGGGCCGCCGGCAGAACCACAACGAGGATCTAGGGGAGCCTGCGGGCCGCGGCGGTGATGGCATCACACACCCGGTCTATGTCGGAGTCGGTGGTGCGCCAATTACTCACGGCGGCGCGCAGGCCAGGTTGCCCGTCGTACACCGTCGGGGTGACGAACGCTTTCCCGCTCGCGGCAATCGCCTCGGCCAGTGCGTGCACCCGTTCGGTGGTGGGCTGGTCGGCGAGAGTGAAGCAGACGACGTTGAGACGGACCGGGGCGAGTAGCCGGATCACGCCGGTCGCGGCGAGCTGATCGCCGAGGCGGCCTGCGCAGGAGATGTTGCGCTGCACGATCTCTCGGTGTCCGTCGCGGCCGTAGGCCGACAGGGTGAACCATGCGGGGAGCGCACGCAGTCGCCGCGAGTTCTCCGGTACCAGATCCCCGAATTCCGGTTCTTCGGTCGGTGCGCCGAGGTATGCGGCGCCGGAGTTCTGGAAGGCCCTGGCCTGCAGGTCGCGGCGCCGGGTGAACTGGACCGCGGCGTCGTAGGGCACGTTGAGCCATTTGTGTAGATCGACGCACACCGAATCGGCCTCGGCGAGACCGTCGACCAGATGCGCATGCTGCGGCGAAAGCGCGGCGAACGCTCCGAAAGCGCCATCGACGTGCAGCCAGAAAGGAAATCGTTCGCGCAATGCCGCAATGGCACGCAGATCGTCGAAGTCGACGGTATTCACGGTTCCGGCGTTGGCGACCACGATGGCGGGTCGACCGTCCAATGCGGCGAGTGCCGCGGCGAGTTGGTCCACATCGACGGCTTCCCGATCCGGCAGCGTGGGTATCCGCTGGAGCCGGTCGCGGCCGATGCCGAGCATCGACAACGACTTGGTGACGCTCGAGTGCGGCGACCCGGACAACACATGGACGGGCCCGAGCGCGCCAACCCCGGCCGTGGCCACGGAAACCCCGAGTTGTTCGCCGAGCCATTCCCGCGCGATCGCCAACCCGACCAGGTTCGAGGTGGTCGCTCCGCTCACGAATGCGCCGGTGTGCTGCGTCAAGCCGAAGAGCTGCCCGATCCAGCCGACGGTCTCCTGCTCCAGATCGATCGCCGTGGAATCACCGCCGGACATGACATTCTGGTCGAATGTGCTGGTCAGCCAGTCGCCTGCGATCGACGCAGGCGTCGCGCCACCGGTGACGAAGCCGAGGTAGCGCGGGCCCGCGCTACCGGAGAAGTTCGGTTCCCAACGGTGCTGGAACTCCGAAAGCGCCTGGCGCAGACCGAATCCCCGTTCCGGCAGGGGTGCCGCCGGAACCGGATCCTGCGGCAGCGCCACCGGACGTTCGGCGATTCCGGTCAACACCTGTTCGGCAGCATGGCGGACTATTTCGAGCAGCGCGGGCAGCTCTGCGAGATCGTCGGCAAGTTTCTGGTCCACATCCGCAGACGTTACGAGGGCACCACCCGACTTGTCCTGGTCCAGTCGGAAGGAACTGGACCTCCGGGCGCTGGTCTTTGCTGGTGGCCTAGCTGTACTGACCTGAGAGGTTAGTAACGCGGCTAGCGGGCGGGTGGCCTGCGAGTGCGGTGTGGCCGCGGTGGTGATTGTAGGTGTGGAGCCAGGTGGTGAAGGCTGCGCATCGTTCAACATCGCTGCGGTAGAGCCGCGCATAGGCCCACTCGTCGGCCAGGGTGCGGTGGAAGCGTTCGACCTTGCCGTTGGTTTGGGGCCGGTAGGGACGGGTGCGTTTGTGGACCACCGGCCCTAGGGCCTCGGCGAAGGTGCGGGATCGGTAGCAGGACCCGTTGTCGGTCAACACCTTTCGGGTGATGATGCCGTTGGCGGTGAACCAGGCGTTGGCGCGTGCCCAGAACGCGGCGGCGGTTTCCTTGCGCTCGTCACCGAGGAGTTCGGTATAGGCCAGCCGGGAATGATCATCGAGGGCAGTGTGCAGGTAGTGGTAGCCGTGCATCGGGTTGCCGTGAACATTGTTGACCCTGGTTAGCTTGTGCGCCTGGGAATTTCGGTTGCCAGCGGAACGGCCGAGCTTGCGCCAGCCACCGCCGTCGGGGATCTTGCCGAGTTTCTTGACGTCGATGTGGATCAGATCGCCCGGGGCATCGTGTTCATAGCGGCGTACCGGTTGGCTGGTGGCGCGGTCGAGCCAGCGCAGCCGTGCCAGCCGGTAGCGGGTCAGGACCCGGTGCACCGTCGAGGGATGCAAGCCCAGTAGGTAGGCGATGCGGGCCGGTCCCCATCGGCGCAGCACACGAACTTTGATGATGCGGCGTTCGGTGCGAGTCGGTGTCCGGCGCGGGCTGTGATGTGGTCGCGAGGACCGATCGACCATGCCCGCCGGGCCCTGCAGGCGATAGCGACCCGCCCACCTCGACGCGGTGGTGGCCGAGACCTGGAACCGTTCGGCCGCCCGGCGGAGCGGCCAACCTTCATCGACGACACAACGAGCAAGACGCAACCGGCCCAACTCCGTGAGCGGGGCATTACGGTGAGACACGAAGACCTCCGACAGGTGAATGCGTTCCTAGACAGCTCGCACTTCACTCGGAGGTCTTCGCCATGTCAGCTCGCCACGCCGTCACCAACGTCCATGGTCAGTACACCTAGCTCGCTTCGCGCTGTGGGCCCCCTGGCCTCGGTTGCTTGTAGCTGCGGGCGATCAGCGCGGATCTGAGGTACCAGACGCCGGAGGCTTGGGCGGGGTCGAAGCCGGTGAGCTGACCGATGCGCTTGAGTCGATAGTCGACGGTGTTGGTGTGCACGTGCAGGGCGCGTCCGGTGCGCTGACGATTGAGGTTGTTGCTGATATGGCGTTGCAGGGTTTCGAGCAGTTCGGGGTGCTCGTCGAGCGGGTCGAGCAGGGTGCGTAGGTGGTCGAGGCCGGGGCCCGGCCGAGTGAGCTGGTATTCCAGGGCGAGATCGTCGAAGCGATACAGGCCGTGGGCGCAGTGCAGTCGGGCCACCATGTCGAGCAGTTCGTGGGCTTGATCAGCTGCGGCGGGCACCTGGGGCGGGGTCGCGGGCATGACCGCGGCGGTGATCGGGACCTGTGCGGCGTGGGAGAGTTGGTCGACGAGCGAGTCGAGGGTGTCGTCCTCGAACAGTGCGGCGGGAAGCAGGATGGTGCCGCCGTCGACGCTCAATAGTGACAGCGCGCCCTCGCCACATCGGGTCGCCAGCTCGGCCTGTACGCGGCGCAACTTGCGCCGGGCGACCACGGTGCTGTCGACCCTGGGATTGCATTCCTCGGGGTGTTGCGGAATCGACACGGCGAGAACGGAATACGATTCGGCGATCTCGATCCCGCATTCGCGCGCCATGGTGGAGGTGGGGTGGCCGCCGAGCAGTGCCGAGGTGAGAGTGTGTGCGGCGGTGTGGTGCTCACTGACCACCGCCCGCAGCTCCCGGACATAGGCCTGCGAGACGGTAGAGGTGATGGTGTCGAGGATTTCGAGCAATCGCCGGCTGATCTGCTTGAGATTGTCGAAGTCGGCGGCGGTGGCATTGGCCAGGATGAGATCGAAACCGAGCTTGAAACCCTCGTGCACGGCATGGTGGATCGTGTCGATCGGGATGCCCTCGCGGGCCCACCCTGCGGCGACCTTCCGCAGCTGCTGGGTCTTCTCCGGAATATCGGTGCCGTCGAACATGCTCACCGCCAACTCCAGGCAGACCCGGGTGACAGTGGTGATGTCGCCGTTGAGCGCCTCGCCCGGCAGCGTCCGGCATGGGACGACGTTCTCGACGAAGTGCCCGACCATCTGCTGTGACAATGCCCGGACATCCTGCAGTGAGGACGTCACCGGCCTGCCCGATACGGTCAGATCCGGTCGATCCGAACTGGTGACGGTCATCGTGACTCCCTTCCGGCGTCGCAACGTGGCGAAGCACCCCACGGTAACGCGGCGACCTCGCAGAACAAGGGGGCCGTCGTCGGTTCCGGGCATGTTCCGAACCTGGCGAGGGCATGCCTGTGAGGGTTCACAATCAATCCGCACCCGAGTTCGTCCATTCGCCGAAACGGGCCCGTCAGCTCGAAGGCCGGTACGTCAGCCCGTAGCGTCGGAATCCGATAAGGGCGTTACGCGGAGGGAGTCCCATGACGATGCGCCCACCCGACGAGGCCTGGGCGACGGGCCCCGACGCGCTGCTCAAGGCAGGGTTCGAGCTCGCACTCGTCCTCGTGGATGCGGCCGAGGCCTCGGGTTCGATGGTGATGTCATGGTTCGAGCACGCTGCCGCCCGTTGCGCCGCGGCGGGAATCCCCATCGAAGCGGTGCACGACGCTGTGCGTGACAGCGTGAAAACCGCTCTGGCCCAGGCTGGTCCGGTCGAGGAGCCGGTGGCGTGCACCTGGGAAAGCGGGGGCGAGCCCGGCGCCGGCGGAGTCGTCGATATGTTGACCTCCGCGGTGACGCGGGCCTATGCGCAATAGGCGATGTCGCGCAGGCGTTCTCAGGAAACTCTCAACAAATCCGCGCTCTGATCTCAGGACCGACCCGTTGAATGACGGCAGCTGCCCCGCCGGTTCGCTCTAACCAGGCGGGGCAGCGCCAGCTCGGTAGCACTGTTGCCGCTTGCGTCGATGCCCTCGGCAATTCAGCCCATGCTCGGCGTCGCAGGCGTGAGATACATGTAGCTCTTCTCCTCGACGCGCTGCTTGATGCGCCATCGGCCGTCGATGCGGACGAAGGTGTCCAGGTACCACAGGCCGCAGAACATGACGCTCTGCTGTCCGTCGCCGTTCTCGACAAGCATCGGATTATGGCACATCGTGCGGCCGGTCGCGGTGTCGCCGTGGACAGTGATCGACGAATTGCCGACCAAATGCTGGAATGCCGGGAAGTTCGGGAGCACCTGGGCGAGAAAGGCTTTCGTCGACGTGAGGTCGCCGATCGCACCGCCCATTGCCGAGTAGTCGATGTGCGCGTCCGCGGTGAAGACGTCGTCGAGCAGGTCCCACTGCCGAGTGTCGACCGCGTGCGAGTAGCGGACCATCAGATCCTGGATCTCCAGGCGATCGGAAATCTCCTGCAACGACAGCATGCGCGCCTCCTTGGACTGACACAGGTTTCAGTAATGCCATCAGTGTCGGAGCAAGTAAGCAAGAGCGCGTTCCGGCTGGTGACGCAGAACGGCCCTGTCGGCGGAATCCGCGTGACAGGGCCGTGCTGGTCGAACGGGGGGTTGCGGCCTTACAGGTAGGCGCCGCACACCGGCCATGCGCCGGGGCCCTGGGTGGCGAGCACGTTCTCCGCGACGCGGATCTGCTCGGAGCGGCTGGCGCCGCTCGGGCTGCCGGCGCCGCCGTTGGCCTCCCAGGTGCTCTGGGTGAACTGCAGGCCGCCGGAGAAGCCGTTTCCGGTCTCGGTGCCCCAGTTGCCGCCGCTCTCGCACTGCGCGACGCCGTCCCAGTTGTGGCCTGCGGCCGACGCGGTGGCGGTGGCGGTGGCGACACTGAACGGGACGGCAACGAGGGCGCCGATGACGGCGGTGGTGCCAAGCGCGCGGGTGGTGAACTTACGGTTCTTGAACATATGGATTCCCTGCCTGCGCCCTACCGGCCCGTGGAAGCCGCACACGAGTCCCTGCCCCCAGGGATGTCGGGGATCCTCGAACCGTGGGGCAGGGTTGCCGGTGTTCGGCGATTCGAGTCAGAACCGGATGTTGATCCGGGCCGCCAGCGACGTTAACCGAGAAGTCGCGGAGGATCACGTCGAGATAACGTCCGAATTGCCTGAACTCTATCGATAGAGTGACTTCGTTTTCAGGGATGGCGCTGGGAAAATGCAATATTACAATTTTCAGTTATTGTTACGTGATGTGTCTGGGATCACTATGAAATAGTGATTCGGGTCGCGTCGATCGGTGTTCGATCGTGCAGTCTCGAACTTCTCGAACTTCGATGCCGACGCCGACGGAACCGTTCGACGCCGAGTGTGAACGCCTGGTCGGGCATCGATCGGCCTGCCTTCGGGGCGATCCCGTTGGGGTAAGCCTCGTTGACGAGTGCTGATGTGACGGGGTTCCTGCGGTAGGTGCTGGCCTTAGTGCTCACCGTGCTTTACAGTACGTCCGTACGGTTTGACGCGATCCAATGACTTGGAGGTCCGATGTGGGATCCCGAGAAGTACCTTGCGTTCGACGATCACCGTTCACGCGCGTTCTTCGATCTGCTGAACCGCGTGGCCGCCGAACAGCCGCGCCGGGTAGTTGATCTCGGATGCGGGCCGGGTCATCTGACCCTCGCACTCGCCCAGCGCTGGCCGGGAGCGGTCATCGAGGCATCCGACTCCTCACCCGACATGGTCGCGGCCGCACGAGATCGCGGTGTCGACGCCACCCTCGGCACCGTCGAAGCGTGGCACCCTGCCCCTGATACCGACGTCGTGATCTGCAATGCCGTGTTGCAATGGGGGCCGACCCACACCACCCTGCTGCCACGATGGGTCGACCGCATGCCTTCGGGAGCCTGGCTGGCCTTCCAAGTTCCCGGCAACTTCGACGCGCCGTCCCACCGAACAATCCGCGAACTGGCGTCCCGGGATCGGTGGCGCGCGGAACTTGCCCCGTCGGGCATCCTCGAACCGCGAGCGGTGCTCGACCCAGATGGATACGCCCGGCTACTCACACGTTGTCAGATCGACGCATGGGAAACCACCTACCTCCAGCGCCTCGAGGGTGAAGACCCCGTACTGGAATGGCTCACCGGAACTGCCCTACGTCCCGTTCGCGATGTGATCGACGACACCGAATGGCAAGAATTCACCGCACAACTCGCCCCACTCCTGCGGGCGGAATACCCGCGCCACACCGACGGCACCACCTGGCTGCCTTTCCGCCGAGTGTTCGTCGTCGGCCGTAAGACCGGGTAGGGCACCGGACCGTATGGAGGCGCAGGCATTCCGTGGCTTGCCGACCGCTATTCGTGTTCCGTAGATCGTCGCGACGACCTACATTGAACGCAGTCACTGGGAGTGACATTCGAGGAGACGCATTATGTTCGTTGCGACCGTCATTATTTCTGTATTGCTTGCCGGCATGTTGTCCATGTCGGCGTTCTTCAAGATCACTCGGCGCCCGCAGTTCGTCGAGGGGTATGCCGCCATCGGGGTGCCGGAGAGATGGCTGAATCCATTGGCCGCACTGCTGCTCGCGGGTGCGACGGGTCTGCTCATCGGCCTGTGGTTCGCGCCGGTCGGGATTGCTGCCGCGGTCGGGCTGATTCTCTACTTTCTCGGCGGTATCGGCTTCCACGTGAAGTCCAAGGACTGGAAGGGCATGCCTGTGCCCGCAGCCATTCTGATCCTGTCGATCGTCGCACTTGTGCTGCGTATCGCCACTGCGTGAACCGGTTCGACGGTCAGTCAGGAAGCACGGCCAGCTCGAGCTGCCGCAGGCGAGCCGGATCGGCGTACACCTCGTAGGCCGCGATCCGATCGCCTTCGACGGTCACCGTGAGCGCAAGCAACAGCCGACCGCGCGGCGCCACAATGATGCCGACTGTGCCGTTGACCAGGGCAAGGGCGGCGACCTGCGAGCGCCTGCGAAGCACCAGAGTCTCTTTCGCCACGGCATCCGCGCCACGGGCAACCAAGGCCATTCCGGCGGGCAGCGCGGCCGGATCAGCGGTGCGCACCACCTCCGGTGCCAATACCACCAGCAAAGCAGCGAGGTCACCACTGCGTGCGGCGGCGAGGAACGCCTCGACGACATGGCGCTGCTCGGCGAGTTCGGCGCTGGATGCGGTCGCGTCACCGCGTGCGCGCGATCGGGCCCGGCTCGCGAGTCTCTTGGTGGTGGCAGTCGTGCGCCGCACGATCGGCGCGATCTGATCGAACGGCACCGCGAACATGTCGTGCAACACGAACGCCACCCGCTCGTCGGGGCCGAGGGTGTCCAGCACCACCAGCAGCGCGCGCCCCACCGAATCAATAAGCACGGCTTCGTGTTCCGGGTCGCTGTCGTAGGCCGTGTCGCCGTGATCGGCGATGGAGTCCACGGGGTCTTCGCGTCGCGCGGCTCGCGATCGCAGCATGTCCAGGCAGATCCGTGAGACGACCGTCGTCAGCCAACCCGCCAAATTCTCCATATCGCCGGTGTCGGACAGCGCCAGCCGCAGCCATGCCTCCTGAACCGCATCTTCGGCTTCGCTCGAAGACCCGAGCATCCGATAGGCAATCGACCGCAGGTGGTCGCGATGCGTTTCGAATCGGCGCGCCAGCAAATCCTGTGCGTGCATCGGTCACCTTTCCTCGTCGCCATCCGTCATCTGGATGACGAACTCAACACCGCCCGAGTGACCGCGGGTGCGGCGCTTCGCGGGCCCCATCACGATCGCAGACCTCGGGTGCCATCGAACAGGAGGGTATTTCCCGTGCATATCGCCTACATCGTCGTCACCGTTCTCGCCGCGGTGGCAGCCGCGGTCGCGGCAGCCATCGATGTTGTCCGGCCGCAGTGGCTGCTGGACAACATGCAGAACTACGGCATCCCTGCGCAGGTGCTCGGCCTGCTGGGTGTCATCAAAGCCATCGGCGCGCTCGGCCTCCTGGTCGGCCTCGCCATCCCTCCCATCGGCTTGGCTGCCGCTATCGGCTTGGTTCTGTATTTCCTCGGTGCGGTCGTTACCATCGTGCGCGCCCGCTGGTACTCCGACATCGCCTACCCGCTGCCGTGGCTCGTGCTTGCAGCCGGATCTCTCGGCCTCTTCGTGGCCGCATGAGCCCGCCGCCCACAACGACGTAGGAACCCGAGAGGCGGCCGATGCGGAGACACGCGCTGCGCACTGGCGCAGCGCGAGCAATGTTGCACGCCATGCCAATTCGGCATCCTTGCTGATGCTGATGCTGATGCTGATGCTGATGCTGATGCTGATGCTGATGCTGATGCTGATGCTGATGCTGATGCTACGGAGACCACGCGAGCCTTTCCCGGCGCCCGGCTGAAGGGTCGGCGCCGGCGCCAGGAACACAGTCGTCAGCGCCGAAGAAGTCGCGGGTGACGATTTACGCCGTGATCACCTGCGCCGGCCATCGATGAAGACGCCGTCGACGAGCAGCGGCACTACGTCGGTGGTATCGAGTTCGGTGGCAATCGCGACGTCTTCGGCGAACCCGCCTTCCGTGAGCTCACGACCGGAGGAACACTCGATGACGATGGTCGCGATCTCCACATCGGTGTAGCTCGCCTCGGCGACGAGTGCCTCCGGTGACAGCGCGCTCGCACCGCGCTGGTTCAGCCCGTGGATGATCGCGCCCGCACCGAGCAGGTCCTCGACCGCGGGGCGGAGCACCGGCTGTCCCGGCCAATGCTCGCCCGCGGCGATCACCGTGACCGGCAGCTCCGGTGTGCCCCACCCCTGCCGGTGAATCCACGCAGCGACTGCATCGGCATTCCGCAGCGACCCGGCGACCACCGGCACTCCCGCCACCGCCGCCGCGATGGCCGAACCGTTGGGAGAGGGCAACACCAAGCGCCGTGCTGTCGGCGCGCGCCGCAAAGCGGCAGGCGACAACGACCAAGGCTGCTGTGCGCTGACCGCACGCCGCCCGACGGCGACTTCCGCATTGTGTCGCTCGGCGAATTCGGCAGCACTGTCGTTGCGCCACGGGTAAGGAATGACCTCCGTGCCCGCCTCGACGGCCACCGAAACCGATGTGGTGAACGACAACACGTCGACAATCACCACACACGCGCTCCCGGGCGCCAAAGCCAGTGCACCCGCCACACCCCACTCGAAGCGCACGCCCCATGATCGCTGTCCGAACCACTCGTCACCCGACACGACCGACCTTTCTACCGTGTCGAGCGCTTCGACCCGTGATCAGGGCGAGGTGGCGCTGCTCGACCGGGCCAGCATGAAAGGTGAACCGGGGAAAGATGGCTGCCATCCGCGTGCCAGTCCCAGACGTATGCTGGTGGCAACGTCGGCCGGACGGATGGAAACCGGGGGAATGTCCATCCAGTTGCGGGGATGAGCGTGGCCGGTGTCGACGACCAACGTGGTGCCGGGATGGGCGGCATGCTCGACGGCAAAGGTCATGCGTGTCAGCGCGATTCCTTGCATATAGGTCGGCCGTCGCCGGACGCGCCATCGGTACGCGGTCCCATCGACGACGATGCGCCGGGCACCCTTCTTCGGCAGCGTCACAGTGTCTCCCTTCGAGGCTGTCACGCTAGCGCGGAACCCGAGCCCGCCACCACCGATTATCGAGGTCGGACCGCACCGGCCGCGGTCCGCTCTACCCCGGTAGGGCAGAGCGGTGCAGCCGCGAGTGTTATTCGGGAGTGGCGTCGGCGATCCAGCGGGCGAAGACATCGATATGGTCTTGGGGCCAGCGGCCGTCGCAGGGCATGGATCCTTGCTGGAGTCGGTCGAGGATGCCGGCGGCGTGCTGTACGACGTCGGTGTGCGACCACAGATCGAAGACGAAGCTCATCGATTTGCGGTCCATCGCCCGGAACAGCGGTTTGATGTGCCGGTCGAAGCTGACCGGTTCGTCCGGGCTCGGTAGTTCGATGGTGTGGTCGGCATCGGCGGGAGGTGTGAGGGCGGAAACCCGGGACCCGGGTGTGGCGTTGCATACCCACCACCACCGTGGCACCGGCATGTGTGGCGGTGGAGTTGCGCCCGGTTGCGAATTCTCCAGTGCGATACGCGATCCCCACTCGATATAGGCGGCGAATGCGGCCCGGAATTCCGCGTCGGTCGGTAACCCGGCGTCATCCGCGGCACGAGAGATGAGCTGCGCCCACCGCGCCCGCCACTCCTCGGTGAGCGCCTTGCCCGCGTGCTCGGCGACCATGTGCTCGTAGCCACCGTACATCTCGGTGTACAGCTTCGGTCCGCCGAAGGTCTCGCCGAGCCAGGCGGCCACGCGCTCGGGATGATCGGGTGACATGCTGGCGAAAAGCGGTGCGAGTAGCGGATCTTCGGGGACGTACTTGCCGTAGAAGATGTGCGTCATCCGGGTGAGCGCAGGCAGGCCGCCTGCCCACTCGAACAGCGTCGGCTCCTCGGAGGGCACCGGATCGGCGAATCCGACGTAATAGTGCATCCCACTGCAGAACGGCTTGTTCTGCGAGTGCCCACACCGGCAGAGGCTGTAGTGCTCGCTCGACGCGCCCGTGTTGCGTTGGCCGCAATCGACCAGCGGGATGCCACCGGAGATCCGGTACGGGCCGTCCTTCGATACTTCGATCGCGGGTTCCCTGGCCGGGGCGTCGCCCTCCTTACCGTCGATTGCGTAACCGAGAGCGCCGGAGGGGCAGGCTCGTGCCGCCCGTTTGATCTCGTCCATCCGGCCGCCGCTCGGTGCGACGAAAGGTTCTGCGCTAGCACGGAATACGTTCGGCAACCGATCGGTGCAGAACCCGGAGTGGGCACACAGGCCGCGGTTGTCGAGAACGGTGACCGCAACGCCTTCGTAGGTTTCCCGGCTGTCGGGCACCCGCTGCGGATCTTTGTCGCCGCTGAATCCGATGCGGGCATGGCTGCCGTCGCAGAGCGGTTTGGTCTCCGAAGCTCCACAGCGGCACAGGGCCAGCTGTGGAAGCGTTCGGATGGCCACCCCGAGCCAGTCGGTGATCTTGGTGGCGTTGGTGACCAGGTACGGCCCGTCGGGGGCAACCTGGATCTGGGATTCCAGGCCCGACTGGAGCGCGGTGAGCTCGGCCACGCGAGCGTCCGGGTCGTCGGCGGACAGGACGGCCAGGTGTTGAAGGGCGGCGGTGGCCTCCTGGACCCCGGTCGGTAGTCCGGGGTTGCCGCGGAATCGGGTAATGTCGCGCGCCAGCTGCCACACCTGGTCTGTGGTTTCTGCTCCGGTTTCGTCGTCGGCGTTGACGTCGGGGCCCCGGCCGGTCATCTCGGTGAACGCTTCCGTCAGTGGTCGGATCACCGAATCTTGCAGGGGCGCAGCGCTTCCTGCCGGGTGGCCTTCCATAAGCTTGGCGAAGTGCCGGTCGAGCGTCAGGGCCCGGGTCAGCAAGGACTCCAGTTCGTTGTGCACTCCTGCTCCTGTTTCTCTGTCTAGCGGTCCAACTGAATAATGATTACTTCATTACGTTGTTTCGTCCACGAAGGGGAATCCCCGACGCCGGGAATGGGCGGCGATTCCGTCACCAGCGCCGACCTCATACCGCACACGCGCCCTCTCGAGCAGGCCGCTGGTCAGAAAATCGGGCACTCCCGATTGCGCGCCACTCGGCCGCAGGCCGCCGACTGCGGCGCGGTGGGTTCGCCTGCGGCACTGTGCGCCCTGCTCATCGAGAAACTCTCGGCACGGACCAATGGCATAAGCCATCGCGCGCCGACCACGCCGCCGCCTTCGGAGTTATTCGTCGAGGACGTCGGTACATTCTTCTGGCTCGCTCGCCGAGATGGACGCGGATGCTCCGCGCAGAATCGAGTTTCCTGGTGCTGAAGTGGTCAGCGCCCTGCGCTGAGGAACTTGGCCGCTTGTTCGCCGACGAAAACGCTCGGCGCATGGGTGTGGCCACGGATGAGCAGCGGCATCACCGACGCATCGGCGACCCGAAGTCCGTGCACGCCACGGACTTCCAGTCGCGGTGTGACCACGCTTGCTTCGTCGGTACCCATCCGGCAGGTGCCCACCGGGTGGTAGAGGGTGTGTGAGTAGCCGTTCAGCGCCAGCTCGAGGGCTGCTTCCATCTCGCTCGGCGCTTGCGGCGGATAGATCAACGGCCCGAGTATCGCTTTCATCGCAGGCGATGCCGCCAGTTCGGCGCAGGTCCGCAGTCCGGACATGAGAGCGGCGCGGTCGGCCCCCGCACTGTCGGAGAGATATCTGGGATCGATGACCGGTTTCGCCGTCGGGTCGCCCGAGGCGAGGGTGACGCGGCCGCGGCTGTGCGGCCGCAGCAGTACCGTCGCCAGCATGACGCCGTGCTCTGTGGGGTCGAGCAGCCCTTCGTAATAGAAGGGCGCCGGCGCGAAGATCAATTCCAGGTCGGGCAGGTCGAGATCGGATCGGCTGCGCACGAACCCGTAGGCCTCACCGACATTGGAGGTGAGCATGCCGCGGTGCCGGATCAGATAATCCAACAGCTGGCGCGGCTTCTCCGCGGTGAACAGCGAGTCCGCTTCGACGCCGTAGCCGATGCCGGCGACCAGATGGTCTTGCAGATTCGCGCCGACCTCCGGGGCATGGTGTACGACCTCGATGCCCTGCCCGGTGAGCTCGTCCCGATCGCCGATGCCGGAGAGCATGAGCAGTTGTGGGCTGTTGATTGCGCCGCCGCAGAGGATCACTTCGCGGCGCGCGGTGACCGCGTGCGAGGCGGCGCCCTGCAGGTATTCCACGCCGACTGCGCGCGGTGCGCCTGCCGGATCACGTTCGAAAAGAACACGGGAGACGAGCGCTTCGGTCCGGATGGTCAGATTTGTCCGCCGCAGCGCAGGCCGCAGATAGGCATCTGCCGTGCTCCATCGGCGACCGCCCCGCTGGGTGACCATGGTTTCGCTGAACCCGTCCGGCTGCGGCCGGTTCGGCGGTTCCACCGCGAACCCGGCTTCTTGCACCGCGGTCAGGTAAGCGGCTGTCGACGCGCGCGGACTGCGCTGCCGCGAGATGTGCAGCGGCCCGGCTGCCCCCTCGTCCGGGTACTGAGCCTCTTCGACGTTCTCGATGCGCCGGTACTGCTCTACCGCGGCGGCGAATCCCCACTCCTCACCCGCCAGCAGCGCCCACTCGTCGTAGTCGGCGCGGAAGCCGCGGACCCACATCATCGCGTTCATCGACGAAGATCCGCCGAACATCTTCCCGCGCGGCCAATAGATCTGCCGGTTGTTCAGCCCCGGCTGCGGCTCGGTGAGATAGTCCCAATCCACTTCTGTGCGAAATAGTTTCGCGAAGGCGGCAGGAATGTGCGCAAACTTGTTCTTGTCGGGCGGCCCCGCCTCGAGCAGCACGACGGTGGTGCCGGGGTCGTCGCTGAGCCGGTTGGCGAGGACCGCACCGGCGGATCCCGAGCCGACGATCACATAGTCCGCGGTTATCCCAGCTGTCTGCACTGTCCCACTCCGATCCACACTGCGTAGGGCAAACATACGAGTATCAGGCGGCTGTGGGTTCGCTTTCTTGGAAATCTGGACAGCAAACCGCCGGAAACCCACCGCTGCGGGTCAGCGGTGGGTTTCTGGTGAATCAAAAGTGGACAGTGCTCAGCGCGCTGCCCGGGTTGCGAGCGCGGCGGCGGCCAGTACCGTCGCACCCTCGGCGATCGCCGTGCCGCCCAGCGCATGGGCCGCCGACAAAGCGGTGGTGCCGAGCAGCCCGAGGAAGATGGTGCCGAAGCAGGCGATGCCGACGACGATGCCCAGCTGCACGCTGGTGACCAGGATGCCGCTCGCGTCCGCGGCCAGCGACATCGGGATCTTGGCCAGGGTCCTGGTCATCAATGGGCTGAACGCGAGTCCGAAGCCGATGCCCTGGATGCCGAAGATCGTCAGCGGCAGCGGGCCGAAGTCGGCGCCGTTGCGCAGCAACATGCCGAGCGTCACCATCGTCGCCGCGCCGAGTACGAGCCCCAACGGGATCATGGCGGCATGGAAGCGGTGTGGAATGCGCTCCCAGTTCAGGCTGGCCAGTGCGAACGTGACACCCATCGGGATGAACAGCAGCCCCGCATGTAGCGCGGTGTAGCCGAGGGTGCTCTGCAGGTGAATGGCCATCACGAACATCCAGCCGCCGAAGGTCGCCATGATCACGAACAGTGTCGACGCGGTGAGCACCAACCCGGGCGTTCGCAATACTCGCTGCGCGAACAGTGGTTCGCCGCCGCGCGCCGCGACCGCTCGTTCGATGGCGATGAATACCACGATACCGATCACGCTGGCGCCCAGGGTGATCCATGTCCACAGCGGCCAGTTCTGTTCGTGGCCGAGCACCATCGGAAGGACGAGCAGCAGCACCGAAACGGTCAGCATCGCCAGCCCGGCCAGATCGAGCTTGCGGTCGAATCGTGCCGTGTCCGAAGGCAGTACCCGCGGCGCGACCAGCAGCAGCACCACACCGATCGGCACATTGACCAGGAACACGCCACGCCAGCTGCTACCCCAGAGATCGGCGTTGACGATCAGACCGCCCACGACCTGACCGACAACCATGCCGCCGGAAATGATCGCAGAGTATGTGCTGAGTGCCTTGGCTCTGGCATTGCCGGTGAAATTCCGCTGGATCAGGGTCATGATCTGCGGGACCATGGCCGCCGCGCCGACGCCCTGCAGGAATCGGAACACGATCAAGGTGACTTCGTTCCACGCCAGCCCGCAGGCGAATGAGGCCACGGTGAACACCGCAAGGCCGGCGATGAAGGTACGACGCTGAGTGAACCTGTCACCCAGCCGGGCGCCGGTGACGAGCAGCACGGCGTAGGCGATGACGTATCCGGCGACGATCAGCTGCAGCGCCGATCCGCTTGTGTGCAGCGAGGTGCGGATGGAGGGAATAGCGACATTCACGATGGAGGCGTCGAGCACCGCCATGAACTGCCCGGTCAGGATGACGGCGAGGATCGCAATGGTGCGCCGCGCGCCGTACGCGGGAGATGCTGGGGGAGTCGGCGTGGCGGGTGTCGTCTTGGCCGAACCCGGTGACAACGTCTGGGTCATGCACTGAGCTTGCAGCCGATTCGACACCAGTAACAGGAGCCCAATAAAACTGGTATTGGCAGCACCTGGATAAGGTCCCGGGTTTCGGGGACGATCACAAGATGACCGATGTTGTGGACATGCGCACCTTGCGCAAGGCGCGCCGTGCCGAGCTGGGCTCTTTTCTGAAGTCACGGCGTGCGCGGATTTCGCCGGAGGACGTGGGCCTGCCGCCTGGGCCCCGGCGGCGCACACCCGGTCTGCGGCGTGAGGAGGTCGCCCAGCTGTCCGGGATCGGGATCACCTGGTACACGTGGCTCGAGCAGGGCCGCAGTATCAATGTCAGTGTGCAGGTGTTGAATTCGGTGGCGCGTACTCTGCAGTTGGATGCTGCGGAGAAGGCGCATTTGTATCGTTTGGCGGATGTGCCGACGGTGCCGACGGCGCATGCGGGTACTGCTCTGCCGGAGGAGCTCCAGGTGATTCTGGATCATTTGGATCCATTGCCGGGGGTGGTGTTGAGTGCGCGGTATGACGTGTTGGCTCATAACGAGCCGTACGAGGCGTTGTGTCCTGGTTTCCTGACCGGCGAACGTAACGTCGCCCGCCGGGTCTTCCTTACCCCGGAATGTTGCAATACCTACCAGCACAACTGGGATGACCTGCGCCGTATGGTCGGTTATTTGCGTGGTGCCTATGCGAAGAACCTGGGCGATCCGTACTGGGAGGAGTTCATCGTCGAGTTGTGTTCGGAGTCCTCGAATTTCAAGGCTTTGTGGGCGCGTAACGATGTCGCTGTCCCGGTCAGTCGTACCAAGCAGGTTCGTAATTTGGCGGTGGGGGAGTTGGAGATGTTTTTGACGAGTATGTCTCTGCCGTCGGTTCCGCATGCGTGGATGCAGATTTATACGCCGACTAATGAGGTGGCGTGGGGGAAGTTGCGGGAGTTGTTGGCGATGAGTGTGGAGGAGCGTCAGCGTCCTTGGGTTGAGCATCGCGAACAGCTCCACTCGGCAGCGGGGTAGGGGGTCCGGGTGTCGAGGTTCAGGATGACTGCTCGATGGGTTGCGCGGGCTGGACGGTAAGCGGAGCCGCTGTTGGGGTGGTGCACGAGGAATGCCTCGAACCCGGGTCTCGAAATCTTGGCTTCGTTGATGCATATGGGTCTGCTCAGTCTTGCCGCGAGCGGTAGCCACCGTTCCACCAGCGTCGCAGAAGTGTGAGTTGACGTTGAGTCAGCGGTCCAGCCAACGCTTCCTGTCCTTCTTCGATGTAGGCGAGTTCCTCGGGTGTCCAGTCCCGTGCGCGAGAGTACATTCCGCACGAACCCGAGCGGACACCAAGCGCGGCGGAGTTGGCGCCCGCATTGGCCGAACTCCACGAAGTGCTACGCGGATACCCGGGTGAACTGCCGACCGACGGACCGCTCGGGGACATCACGCGGTTGGTCGACCTCGTCGACCGGCAACAGCTGCTGACCGGCACCGAATTGTCGACATTACGGGCCGAAACCGAAACGCTCCGCGACGCACTCGCCGTATTCCCGGTCCAGCCGCTGCACGGTGATGCGCATCAGGGCAACGCACTTGCCACACCGAATGGTGTGGTTTGGATCGACTTCGAAGACACCTGGCGCGGACCGATCGCCTGGGATCTCGCCTCCCCGCCGACCAGGACGGCACGAATTTCGCGGTGTCGGCATTGCAAGCGTATCCCGACCGCCCCAGCGACGATGAACTCACAACCTGCATTCATCTTCGGCAGCTGTTCGGCCTGTGCTGGCGACTGCTGATGCTGCACCGCTACCCCCACGGCGAAGCAAACGCTCGTGCCCACCTCGACGCGTGGCTCGACACAGCACACGCCCGCAGGTGAGACCAATCACGTCAGCCACGGGCGGATGATCGCCTCCACATCCTCGGGCAGCCGTTCCCCACCTCGGCCGCCATTCGAGGTGCCCGGCAACAGATCCGAAGCCAGACTCCCCGGCACGCCAACGCGCCACCAGCGCAATCATTCGCCGCCGCGATATCCCGGGCTCCGCAGCAGCCGCGTTCGCCGCCGCTGTGCTCACCCGATCGAGCTGCGCGAGCTTGCTGATCACCTCCGCCCGCCGCACCGCGATCCGCCACCGAGGTTTCGCCCGCAGGCAGCACAGCCGGTCCGCCACCGGCGCATCCGCCATCGGGCACCCCTACCGTCGTGAACACGAGTACGAACGAAAAGCACTGTACTGCAAACGAGTTCGGGACACACCGATGTTCGAAGTCCCGTTCGTTCATCCCCGAGTCCGGCAGGTCAGAGTTGACCACGACCAATCGGCCCCGCAATGCACCTGAAGTGGAATCTGGGCTCACCTGAGTACGACTGCCTCGATCTATCTCGTCGAGAACGAGGCCGAGGTGATCCGCCGAGTCCGGCGCCATCTGGTCGACCGCGAACAGCATCCAGTTCAGCCCGATTCCCAGCTCGGTGTCGGTTACAACACCGACGACCTGGCCATCCTGTTCGGAGGGACACAGGCGTGAATCGGACCCCGACACTCGGATCCGGGCTGCGTCGCGATCAGAGTCTGATCTCGAAACCTGATGACGATCCGGCCGGGACCTCGACTGCGCGCGGCGCGCGGGGCGCACTGAGCATCGACGAGGTCGTCGAACTGCTGTCCTCGCCCATCGAAAGCGCCGACGGCTGCCGCGAAATCGCCAGTGCCCGTCGAATTCTCGAATGGCTGAGCAGCCATCCCGGCGACGAATGGCAGGACCGATGGAACATGTCCGGCGCTGACGACGGCTCCGGATGGATCGGCTCGCTCATCGATCCGGCAAAGACCTGGTCACCGGTGAAGTCATCGATGTCAGCAGGGCCGAGCGCGAAGCGTTCTGGGCCTGGGCGGTCATCGAGACCTTGCGGCACACCGGCATCCGGATCGAGGAACTTCTCGATCTCACCCACCTCGGCCTGGTCTCCTACAAGCTGCCCAAGACCGGTGAAGTCGTCCCGATGCTTCAGATCGTGCCGTCGAAATGCGATGAGAAACGGTTGCTACTGGTCGCCCCCGAACTCGCCAGCGTTCTTGCCACGATCATCACGCGCCTCCGCAGCGAGAATGGCGGCGCTGTTCCCTTGACTGCTCGATACAACCCATACGAACGCGAATCCCTGCCGCCGATGCCGCACTTGTTTCAGCACCGCCACGGCGGGATCTGGAAAGTCCCCAGCGCAGCCACGATTCGAAACCTGCTCGATAAGGCACTGGCCCGCACCGGTCTCACCGACGCCGCCGGCCAGCCGCTGCGCTACACGCCCCACGACTTCCGCAGACTATGGGCCACCGATTCCGTCAGCAACGGGCTGCCGATCCACATTGCCGCAAAGCTGATGGGCCATCAGAATCTGAACACCACCCAGACCTACGTCGCCGTCTTCAACAAGAACTCGTCCGCTCCTACCGGGCCTTCCTCGCAGCACGCCGCGCGCAGCGCCCCGAATCGGAATACCGAGAACCCACCGATCAGGAATGGAACGACTTCCAACAGCACTTCGAACTCCGAAAGCTGGAGCTGGGCACCTGCGGACGCCCATACGGAAGTCCCTGCCAGCATGAACATGCTTGCATCAGATGCCCGAGCCTCCGCGTCGACCTCCGCGCCCGCGAACGGCTCGCCGAGATAGCCGCCAACCTGCGCGACCGCAGCTCCGAAGCCCACGCCAACGGCTGGACCGGCGAGGCCGAGGGACTGCAAGTCAGCCTCAACGCCGCTGCCGGGAAAATCGCAACCCTCGACCGGATGCGGGCCCGCGAGAGCGGAACGAGCACAACGACGACCGACCTCGGGATCCCCGTCATCACCCAGCAGTGAGTTTGGTTCTGATCGCGAATCCGGCCACCAAGTGATCGTGAATCTCAGCACCATCCGCTGACGGTGGTCGCGAATTCCGACACCGCCGGATACCTTCGCAGTTGTGACCGAGCTCCGCGCCTTCCGTCAAGCGTGCTACGAAGCTGCTCGGCGCACCGGTGGCACGGTGATCGAGTTCCGCGTGGGTGAGGGCGTGACTCCAAACTTCCATCAAGGAGTCATCACCTACCGAGACCGGCACGTCGCAGCGGTTGCGTTGCGCGATTCTGCGGTGCTCGCGGTCGCCGAACCACGGGTGATCGATTTCGATGAGGGTGCGATCGAGGCTGGTCCCCTTACCTTTGTCGAGGCTCCCGACCTGGTGACTGCCCTGTCCGAGCAAGCAGGGTTCGAAATACTCACTGCGGCTGAGCTCGCTCGGCCTTTCGATGCGGCGGCCTGCGGCGGTCCGGGCTCTCGCACGCCAAGCCCACCTGATCGCCGAACCCAGCGGCGCCGTAACGACCGCGGCCTACCTCTTCCGCAGCCACGAACTACCGCCCGGAAAAAAGGTGGCCATAGTCTCGGGCGGCCATCGCGTCGGCGAGGTCGCGGAGTTCAATATCGCCGATTTCAATATTTCGCTCTGCCGGATTACGCCCTGCCGGGCGCGGTGGGCTACAACCACGGCACCCCGGCTCGGAGCAGCACATTGGCGTAGGGCCGGGCCTCACCGGTTCGCACCACGAACCGGCAGGCCCCGATGCGCTGCTTGAAGTCGTCGTGGTCGATCAACTCCGCGTGCAGGCGGTGGCGGAGCAGGTTCGCCGCTTCCGGGTTCTGGTCCGCGACGTCGCGGCTACCCCAGGCGGCTTCGATGGTAACCTCGTCGAGTATCAGGTCGAGGATGGGCTCGAACCGAGGGAATCCGTAGCTGATACCCAGATCGATGACCGGCACCCCGGCCGGTGTCGGCAGACCGGAGTCGCTGACGGCGAAGAGGTCGGTGTGGCGCAATGCCGTGAGCGCCGATAGCAATTCGGCGTGAATTAGTCCGCTAGTGCGCAAGGTTCGGTCCTTATCGAAGAGGGTGAAGCCCCGGTCAAACGAGTGGCCGGGCCGCCGGGATGGTCGCGAGCGCGGTGCGGATCTGGTCCGCGGTGGGGTAGGAGGCATGCGTTCCCGGCGTCTGAACGGCGAGGGCACCGGCCGCGGTGGCGTAGGCCACGGCGGCGCCCAGCTGCCTGCCATCGGCGAGTGCGGTGGCTAGGGCGCCGACGAAGGCGTCGCCCGCACCGGTGGAATCCACCGAATTCACCTGTGGCGCAGCCTGATACCCGCCAGCGACCGGCGCTGGCACGTCGCAGCGGTGCGCCCAGACCGAGCCGGTGGCGCCCAGCGTGGCGACGACGGAGGCCACCCCGCGCAGGCATAAGGAGCGGGCCAGGTGGAATGCCTGCTCGGGTGTCCGCGCGGTGGACCCGGTCAATGCCGACAGCTCGGATTCGTTGACGACCAGCGGGTGGCAGCGCAGCAGCAGCTCATCTGGCAGCACCGTCGCCGGCGCAGCGTTGAGCACGAGCCGGCGAGCATGCCGCGCGGCCCAGGCGACGACGCGCAGCGGCACCTCCAGTTGCACGACAACCACATCCGCCGACTGCAGCAACTCGACCTCGTTCAGGGCGTCGAGCTCGGGTTCGGATTCCCAGCAGAAGTTGGCGCCGGAGTCGACCACGATCTGGTTCTCGCCGTCGGCGACGGTGATGTAGGCGGTGCCGGTCCGCGCGTCCTCGACCTCGCGCAGAGTGGCGAGCCCAACAGCATAGTCGCGCAACGACTTCCGTAGCCCGGGATCGGCATCGCGGCCGATCCTGGCGATGAACTCGACCCGGCCGCCGGCTCGGGCTGCCGCGACGGCCTGATTGGAGCCCTTGCCGCCCAGATTGGTTCGTGCGCGCAGTGCCAGCACGGTTTCGCCGGGGCGCGGCAGCCGTTTCACCTCACACACGATGTCCTGGTTGACCGATCCGAGGACGACAACGCTCACGACTGCGCCTCGCTAGCGCTCGGCTCCGTCGTGCGCGAAGGCGCACTGTGTTCATGGTTCACTCGCTGTCGCTCGCTCATGATTCGACGCCGGTCCCGGCGACCTCCAGATTGCCGGGTGCGGCACCGGTGATCAGTGCGACCAGTCGGTCGCCGTCCACCTCGTCGATCCGGTGCGCGGCAACGGATCTGCCGCGCCGCAGCACCACCACGTTGTCGCAGATCCGCATGACCTGTGCCAGGTCGTGGCTGATGATCAACACGGTGATTCCGCGGTCGCGCAGGCCACGTACCAGCTTCTCGACCGCGGCGGTCTCCCGCACGCCGAGCGCGGCGGTGGGTTCGTCCATGATCACCATGGATTTGCCCCAGGCCACCGCGCGGGCGATGGCGATGCTCTGGCGTTGGCCGCCGCTCATCCTGCGTACGGTGGTGCGCACCGAGGGCACGTCGACATCCAGGTCGCGTAGGATGTCGCCGCTGCGGGCGATCATTGCCCTGCGGTTGACAATGCCGAGCGGATACATCAACTCCCGGTTGAGAAATAGGTTCTGCCACACCGCCAGATCGTCGATGAGAGCGAGATCCTGGTACACGGTCTCGATGCCCATTTTGCGCGCGTCCTCGGGCGAACGCAGGCGCACCGGTTCGCCCTTGAACCGGATGTGCCCGGTATCCGGTGCCTGCACGCCGGTGAGGCAGCGCACCAGCGTCGACTTGCCCGCGCCGTTATCGCCGACCAGGGCGGTGACCTCACCCTCCGGAATCGTCAGCGTGACCCCGGCCAGCGCACGGACCGAGTCGAACGACTTGGTGAGCTCGTGCGCCTCGAGCAGTGGAATCGTCATGTCCTTGGCCTACTTTCGGAATCGGGCAATCCCGGCGGCCAGCAGCAGCACCGCGCCAACGGCGACCGGCTGGTAGTACTGCGAGATGCCGAGAATGGTGAACCCGTTGATCAGCGAGGTGAAAAGCACCGCACCGCAGACGGTGCCGAGCACCGACGCCTTGCCGCCGGACAGCGACGAACCGCCGAGCACCACTGCGGCGATCGAGCTCAGCAGGTAGGTGGTCTGCAGCGACGGATCCGCGCCGCCGTTGCGGGCGACCAGCATGACACCGGCTATGCCGCACAGCAATCCGGACATGGCATAGGCGAACAGCCGGATCCGGTTCACCGAGATGCCGGTGTCGCGCGCGGCCTCCAGGCGCCCGCCGGTGGCGAGCAGGTGGGTGCCGATCCGGGTGCGGAAGATGATGCCGGCCACGACCAGCGCCGCCACCAATGCCATGAGCCAGAACCAGCGCACCGGTCCGATGCCATCTAGCGCGAGCCGTTGCAGGAAGCGGGAACTCACGGCCTCGGTATTGCCGTGCGTCAGCAGTAGCGTGATGCCATTGAGCACGCTGAGCATGCCGAGCGTGACGACGAAGTCGGTCATATGCAGTCGGCCGATCAGCACACCGTTCACGACGCCGACCGCCAGCCCGCTGAGGATGGCCGCCGCAATGGCGACCGCCATCGGGTAGCCGTGGCTTGCCAGGTAGCCGAGAACGGCTGCTGCCCATGGGAGGTTGGCGCCGACCGACAGATCGATGCCGCCCACGGTGATCGCGAACTGCTGTCCGAGTGCCAGCACGGTCAGGATCGTTGAGGCGACCAGCAGATCGCCGATATTGTCCGTCGTCAGGAAGTCCGGGGTGGCAATGAAGAACGCCACCCACAGCACGACCAGGGCCAGCGGTGCCGCGAATTCGGCTACCTTGGCGAGGATCTCCGTGCGCCCCTCATACGCACGGGACTCGGCGGGTGCCATGGCTGTCACTTGTTCAGCAGCCCTTCCACTGGGTTGTCGAATGCGACAATCGGACGCGGGAACGCCGAGATCTGCTGCTCGACATTGTCCTTGCCGATGAAGGCGATGGGCGAGACCACCCGCTCGGGCAGCTTCTTGCCCTGGTGTTGGGCCAGGCAGCTCTGGACCGCGAGTTGTCCTTCGGCATAGGGGTATTGGGTCACTGTGCCGGTCAGGGTGCCCGCCTTGACGGCGTCGAGGGCGGCCTGGATGCCGTCGACGGAGATCACTTTGATCTGGCCGGTCTTGCCCGCGTTCTTGATCGCCTGTGCGGCGCCCAAGCCCATAGTGTCGTTGGCGGCGAAAATACCGGTGATGTCGGGGTGCGCCTTCAGGATCGCCTCGGTGACCTGCAAACCCTTATCTTGTTCGTAGTCGGCGGGCGCCTTCTGCACGATGTCCAGCTTGCCTGCGACGGTGTCGGTGAAGCCCTTGTCGCGGTTGATGCCGTTCTGCTCGCCCGCGATGCCCTGCAGGATGGCGATCTTGCCGGTGCCACCGAGCGCGTCGAGCATATGCTGACCGGCGATGCGACCGGCATCGAGATTGTCCGAACCGATGAAGCTCGCGTAGGACACCCCGGCCTGCTCAGAGGCCTTCGCGTCGATTTGGGTGTCGAGGTCGAGGATCGGGATATTTTTGCGCGCCACCGGCGTGAGCGGCGTGATCACATTCGTCGCGTTGACCGGCACCACACCGAAGCAGTCATAGCCCTGCGCGGCCAAGGTCGAGATCTGGGCGTTTTCACCGTCGGCATCGGTCTCGGACTGCCCGGCCTGCACCGTGACCTTCACGCCGAGCCGTTGCCCCTCCGCGAGGGCACCGTCGCGCAGGGCCGCCCAGTAGGGGTTGGTGAAGTTCCGGGTGACGATGGCGATCTTGAAATCGCCGTCGCCCGCGTCCTGACCGCCGCGACCGCAGGCGGCGGCGGCGAGCGCGCCGATGAGGACAAGCGGCACCATTGCACACCTGAATCGAGCATTCATCGTGAGTTCGACCTATCCGTTTCGGTATCAACTCGTGTTGATCAACGCGAGTTGATGAGTAGTGTGTGACCCGAGTCACCGACTGTCAAGTGCTAATGCGGAGTGCTTGGATGGACGGTCGGAGCAAGGAGAGAATTCAGATGGCAGTCACACGAGCCGACGTGGCGCGGCTCGCCGGTACATCACCGGCGCTGGTGAGCTACGTGCTCAATGGAGGTCCGCGGCAGGTCGCGCCCGCGACCAGGGCCCGCATCGAGGCCGCCATCGCCGAACTCGGCTACCGGCCCAACATGTCCGCGCGCAGCCTGCGCATGAATCGCGGGCACGCGCTCGGCATGGTGATCCCCGACGGGGCCAACCCGTTCTTCGCCGAACTATCCGCGGTCATCGAGGCAGCCGCCTTCGCACGGGGATATCCGCTGTTCGTCGGCAATGCGGCCGGCGACCAGGAACGCGAACGCGCCTATGTGCGCACCTTTATCGATCGTAGAGTCGAAGGGCTGATTGCGATTTCGTCGTCATGGGAGACCGGTGTCGCCGACGCGTGCGAGGAGGCCGGAATGGTGCTGGTCGCGCTGGACCGCGTCATCGATCCGGCGCGTTGCGCGCATGTGATGTGTGATTCGGTCGCGGGCGCACAGCAGGCCGTCGCACATCTAATCGAGCACGGTCACCGCGATATCGCCTGTCTGAGCGGCCCACATGTGTCCACCGCCGAGGACCGCGTGCAGGGCTACCGCAACGCGCTGGCGGCCGCTGGATTGGCCGAAGGGCGCATCGTGCGAACGGATTTCGGCGGCGCCGCCGGCTACCGCGCACTGGCCGACCTCATGGCCGACTCGCGCCGCCCCATAGCGGTATTCGTGACCAGCGACCTCCAGGCGATCGGTATGCTGCGTGCGGCCTACGATGCCGGGCTGCGGGTGCCCGACGACCTCGCGGTCGTCGCCTTCGATGGAATCGAGTACTCCCGCTACACCAGGCCCGGACTGACCACCATGGTGCAGCCCACCCGGCGCATGGGCGAGACCGCGGTCGATCTGCTGCTCGAACAGATCGAGGACCGCACGCCCCGGCCCGGTGTGGTGAACCTCGAGGCGGTCCTGCACACCAGGGGGTCGTGTGGCTGTCCCGACGAGTTCTGAAAGCGCCCGGTCCGCCGGTGCGGCGCCTGCACGCTACCGTGCACTCGAACGGCTTCGCGATTCCCACCGTCTGGAGGGCGGAGGCCCGGTCTGTCCTTCGGCATAGACCGACGGTCACGCGCTGAGTCTCTGTCTCGGCGTGTATTTTTGGAACCCGGCATCGCCGTACCAGTCAGAGGACAGGCAGGCAGCCGCATTGACGGAGCATCTCAACAGGGACCGAATCCTCGCCCGGGCCCGGCCCTGACACCAATCTCAAGTAAGTCGACGATTCGTCACGATGATTGGTTCAAAACGTCACGCTATTGTAGTTTTGTTCGCATCGTTTTTAGCTGGTCTGCGTTGGTGATACGAGACATAACTCACGACCCGACCGTGACAACGGCAATCGGGACTGCCCCCGGTTCGGTTGACTCCTGACCTGTGAGGACTTCCTCGCAGTGGAAGGATCATCGACATGCCCAAGCCCTATCCCGAGGAGTTCCGCCGCGACGTGGTCGCTGTCGCCCGCAAGGGCGAGATTCCGTTGACCCATATCGCAAGAGACTTCGGGATTTCGCAGAGCTGCGTGAAGAATTGGGTGAAACAGGCCGATATCTCCGACGGTCACCGCCCGGGTGCGACCCGCGACGAGTCGGCCGAGTTGCGGGAGGCCCGCAAGCGGATCCGGCAGCTCGAACAGGAAGCCGAGGTCATGCGCCGCGCGGTCGCCTATTTCTCCCGCGATGTGAACCCAAAATGACCTACCCGCTGGTCCTCGACCTGGCCGCCGATGGTATCCCCGTCGCGGTGACCTGCCGGGTGCTCGGTTTCTCCCCGCAAGCATTCTATAGCTGGAAGAAACACTCTGTCTGCCAACGTGATTGGGACGATGCGCATCTGATCAACGCCGCCTATGACATCCATGCCGACGACCCCGCGTTCGGTTACCGATTCATCGCCGACGAACTGCCCGCCCGCGGAATCCGTGCGAGCGAGAACCGGGTCGCCAGATTGTGTTCTCAGCAGCGGATCTGGAGTGTGTTCGCCAAGAAGCGCGGGTTGAACCGCAGATCCGGTCCGCCGGTCCACGACGACCTCGTCGGGCGCCGATTCACCACGAACGCCCCGAACACGGTGTGGTTGACCGACATCACCGAGCACGCCACCGACGAGGGCAAATTGTATTTGTGCGCTGTCAAGGATGTGTTCTCCAACCGGATCGTCGGGTACTCGATCGATTCACGGATGAAGGCGTCGCTGGCAGTGTCGGCGTTGAACAACGCGGTCGCTTTCCGTGCACCTGCCGCGACGGTTGCCCACTCGGACAGGGGCAGTCAATTTCGGTCTCGAAAGTTCGTTAACGCGTTGTTGTTCAACGGTTTACGAGGTTCGATGGCAGGGTCGGGGCGTGTGGTGACAACGCGGCAATGGAGTCGTTCTTCGCGCTGCTGCAGAAGAATGTCCTGGACCGGCAGCGCTGGGCGACTCGCGCGGAACTGCGGTTGGCGATCGTGGTCTGGATCGAGAAGACCTACCACCGCACCCGCCGCCAACGCCGACTCGGCCGACTCACGCCGATCGAGTTTGAGACAATGAACCAGCCCGCGCTCGCGGCCTGAAACACCACACCCGCGAGTCAACCGAACTCGGGGCAGTCCCGTTCTGCAGAAGTGTGAGTTGGCGTTCGGTCAGTGGACCGGCGATTTCTTCGCATACCTTGTCGCCTGACCCGCTGCGGGCGGCTATCGAACTGCCTCACTCACGGATCCGGACCACTACCGCTGCCCGACGGGCGGGGGAGCTGGAGAAACCCCGAACCGATCGGCCAGCGACCTGCGCTGTGGCCGAACGCACCGGCGACGTCGAGGACGAAGGAGTGATCCTGTTCGTGTCCGAGGACAAGCACCATCGCCTACACGCGATATAGCTTGCAGCACAGCCGGACTCGGAGGTGAGTTCACCTTATCGGCGGCCGCGAGCGGGATGCGCATCGGTTGGAACCGGCATTGGGCCCGCGGGGGTGAGATGCTGCCGACAATTCAGGCACCACCTCGAAGTGGGAATGGTTTGTAGGAGGTGGATCGGGATCTCGGCATAACAGCGGCCGCAGCGGCCGTAACGGCCTGTGGTGATGAGCATGAGGGTTTCATCGAGGTCGGCCAACGCTTGTCGTGCTGCCGCGGCCAACTTGATGGTGACCTCATGTCTGGCCGTATCAGCCACGTTGGCGGGTGCGGCGGCTCGGTCGATATCGGATTCGAGTTCGGCCAACTGCTGCAGGCGGAAGCGGCGTTGCTGGTGCAGTGTGGCTCGCAGTGCGGGTAGGTGGTCGATAAGACGTGCGCGTGAGAAGGGGTGCGCGTGGGTCATCCGGGGTCTCCAGGACTGGTGGTGGGAATGTGGTTCGAGATGCGGTCGAGTGAGAAGGGGTGGGCCGCCCTGCCAGCGGCTGCTGTATCACCACGACGCCATCCGAATATTCGCTGACAACTCCAGGATCGTTTACATGGAACGGCGGCGCTTGTCCGTCCGCGACAATTGCGGGTGCGCCACTTCTCCGATTTCTCCACTCGTATCCCTGGGTCCGTTTTCGACAGCGCCAGGCGGGAAGTGCGACAGTAGGTGGATGGTCGAGTCGGGCTGCGGTCGTTAGCGACAGGATCCCAGCGGCCGGGTGATGGTCCGGATGAGGTAGCCGGATCCCGACAACGCCCGGCCGATTGTCGCGGGGCGCCTGGACACCTCCCGCGCTCGAGTACCTCACCGGGGACGATCGTGTACAAGGTATTCCCGGACAGGTGCTGCGAGCCGGGCGTGAAAAAGTCGAACCCCGTGGTCGCCGGAGCGAAGGCCACCAGCAGCGTGGTGGGCTATTCGGCGGCGATGTGTGCGCGGACCGATATGCCCCAGGGCTGTGTGATAGCGCGAGCTGCGACCAGGTGCGGCCAATACCCGGCGCATCTTGTTCAGTGGCCACAATCTGTCCACGTTCGGCTCCACACGGCTGAATCCATCGATGTGGCGGTACGCCGCTTATGTCGAAGGTTGGATTCGGACTGTTGCGGTTGCCGGGTCAGTGCGCGGCGGCTGGCGTGGTCGCGATGGTCGCGGTGCGGATACCGGGCACTGTACGGGTGAGGGCTATGGTGATTCGCCGCTCGGATTGGTCGGCGAACCGGCCGGAGATGGTGGCGTCGCCTTCGTGGACGGTGACATGCCAGCGCCGTGCGCCGGTGTATTGATCCAGCAGGTTCTGTGCATCGGCGACGAGTGCGTCGTCGGGGGTGAGCATGAGTCGCAACGCGTCGCCGCGGCTGAACATGCCGATCACGCGGCTGCCGCCATCGACGACTGGCAGACTGCGCAGTCCGTGCGTTATCAGCCTGCTCATGACCTCGGCCAGTGCGGCGTTGTCGGGGACCGAGACCGCCGGTGTGGTCATCACTGAACTGACCGTGTCGTTGAGTTCGCCTGCCCGCAAGAGGTCGCCGCTGGTGAGTACCCCGATGAGGCGATCGTTCTGGTCGAGAACGGGCAACGCTGCGTAGCCCAGTTCGGCGAGCATCAGCGCCGCCTCGCGTGCCGTGTTGTTGTGCCGCACGGCGATGATCGGTCGTTGCATGACCTCGCATACCCGCATGTTCTTCATTCCGTTCAACTCCGTTCAGCTAGTTACCGGCTGGGGGCTGGGTCCGTCAGCCCCGTAGGGGACCGCGTGTAGCAGCGTCACTGCCATGGTCGCGCCGCTGGGGCCGCGGTAGGTACGGCGTTCGCCCGGTCGGGCCCCGGTGATGGCGCGCCCTAGTGGCGATTGCACGGAGTAGACCTCCGTCTCGGTGCGTTCGGCTTCGCGTACTGCGAGCAGGAACGTCTCGACCGCTCTGGTGTCGTCGTAGCGGACGGTCAAGACCATGCCGGGCTCGGCGATTCCGTCGTCGGGTGGGTTGCGACCGATGAGGGCGTTGCTGAGCAGGTGGTGGATCCGGCGGATGCGTGCCTGGCGTGCGGAATGCAGAGCCTGGTTGCGTGCGTATTCGCCACTGTCCTCATCGGGCTCGATGTCGCCTCGGGTGAGCAGTTCGTGCAATTCGGTCTGAAGCCGATCATGGGCTTGTGATGTCATCCAGACGCCTGCGGTACTGGTCATGTGGTTGTATCCCTTCCTTTCTGGCTGGGTTGGAGATTGTCGTCAGGGGCGGGCCAAGGCGGCGGTGCCGCCCCTGACAACGCGCAGGCCCTGATGTCGGGCCGGGTCTGAGTCGCTGGGACCCACGGGTATCGCGGGTCGTGCCGAATCGATTCGCGCGGCGCGTCCGGTCTGTAGCCGCGTCTTCGGCGACAATATGGCTGGCTATGGTCGGTTGTCGGGCCGATCGATGCTCACCATGTCGCTCCTGCCACCTGGGGCGTTCTTGTCAACTCCATGATGGCGTGGTTGTCGAGGCGATCGGTTGCGCTGATCCGACAATCGAGGCGTCGAGATTTGTGGCGATGGCACAGCGCAGTCATTCGTTGTCGGTGATGGCGAGTTCGATCATCATGGCGAGCCGTTTGCGGGGGTCGTCCAAGCCGAGGTTGGTTACCTCTGCCATCTTGCGCAGCCGGTTACGGATGGTGTTCTCGTGCACGCCGAGCTGTGCGCCTGCCTGGGCGGGGTCGCCTTGGGCCTGCAACCAGGCGCGCAGCGTTGCCACGTAGTGGGTGGAGTTTGCCTGGTCGTGGCGTCGCAACTGCGACACCGGCCCGCGTGCGGGGGTGCGTCCGGAAAGCCCTGCGGCGCGCAATCGTTGCAGCAGGATCTCGTCCCACGACTCGTCATAGGCGGGGGGCGCAGCATCCGATGAGTGGGCCTCGTGCAGCGCCAGGCATTCCTCGGCCTCTTGGCGCGCCAACGCCAATTCCGTGGCCCGGGCCCCACCGCTGATGCCGGCCAACACCGTCATCTGCGCGGGCAGCGCCGCCTGTAGCTCGCTGATCCAGTGGCGTGCCGTCGCCGCCTGATCTGCGGGCAGCACGGTGTAAATGGTGTCGCCGACCAGGGCGCTGCGGCTCGAACGGGACCAGCCGAATCCGGTTGTTGCTCGCTCGAAGATCAGCAGCAGCGCGGCGTGCTGCTCGTCGGCGATCCGTGCGCGCAGCGCGATCGCCCGCAAACTCTGCGGCGCCAACCCCAGCCTGCTGGCCACCGTCGCCGCGTCCGCGGCGCCCTCCAGCAAACTGATCACCAGTTCGGATTCCACTTGACGTTCCAGGTCCGCGCTGGCCCTTGACCGCAACAGGTGCAGGGCCACCGTGCGTGCGCCGTCGGCCAAGGCCATCCGTCGAGCCCCGTGTAACGGTGCTGGGCACGACACCCATACCGAACCCAGCAGTTGCCGGCCCACACGCACGGCCACGACCATCCGCCCCGTCACACCATGTTCTGCCTGCGCGGGAACGAACAACGGTTCCTCCGAGACCGCCAAGTGTGTGAAAACACCGTGCGCATCGAACACCGCCCGCAACCACTGCGGCATCTCCCGGCCCAGGATCGTCTCGACCCGTGCGGGGTCGAGGTGCTGCTGCGGCCTCGAATACGCCAGCACCCGAGACAGCCGGTCCTCGATCGTCACCGCACCCCCGACCGCGTCGGCCAGACTGTCGGCCAAAGCGAACAAATCGGTCGGGCCGCGACCGGCCTCGGTCTCGCGTCCTTCCAGCACCAACCCGTAGACCACCGCGGCCACCTCGCTCCAGGCCACCGCAGGATCGACCACCATCACCGCCACACCCTCGATCTCCGGCTCATCCGCGATCTCCTCACCCCCACGGATGAGCGCGACGACAGCCCGCGTCGACACTGCCCAGTCCACCACCTCCTGCACCGAGCGTGCCCCGATGCCCAGCAGCACATCACCCGCTTCAGTGGGGTCCTGATCGGCCCCGCGGATCACCACACTGCGCAATTGGGTGGACCGGGGAACCGAACACAACCGCAAACGGATCCCATAGCCACCCAGTACGTTCGCCAACCGGTCCAACGTCACCATGAGCCGCTCCTGTGTCGAATCGACGGTGCAGCGCGATCAAGCGCCCGACGCGACCAGTAGACGTTGGTGGACAAAGAAGTCGGTCCAGCTTTCGCGACACTGGTACATCAGGATGGACGCCATCAATACCCCGCGCGCCGCATCCACCAGATGAGATCTCCGGTGTCGCGCCTCGTGCGATGTGTACGGCGAGGGCTCTTTGCTTCCACGGCCAACCTGCGTTGCCGTCTATCACTTTTCGAGGGATCTGTTCGATTGTGCGACGAGATCGGCGAGTACGGCTGCTTCGCTGATGTCGGTATTCTTGGTGCCGGTGAGCAATGTGAGTTTGTTCTGGCCTGCCAGTTCGCGCAGGTGTGTGAGGGCGGCGGCGCGGTCTGGCTCGGTCAGTTCGTCGCGATACCGGCGGGCGAATTCATCGAAGAGTTCCGGGTCGTGGCCGTACCATGTGCGCAGTTCGGTGGATGGAGCGATCTGCTTGCACCATTCGTCGAGCTGGGCTCTGGTTTTGCTGACGCCACGGGGCCAGAGACGGTCCACCAGGACGCGGGTGCCGTCTCGAGGGGTTGGGTCGTCGTAGATTCTGCGGATTTGCACAGTGCGTCGAGTCGTCATCATCGACCTCCGGTTGTTATCGCTGGGCGAGTCGGTGCAGCGCAGTTGGGCGATAGCCGCAACATCGAGCCTGCCAGCACCCGCGTCGCAGCGAGGAGTAAGCGTCGAACTCAACGAGAGCGATCCAGCCATAGAGTTTCTGGTGAGGTCGGCCTGTAAAGAGCCTATACGCCGATTCGGGCGTCTGTGCGGCGTAGCAGCCCGGAGAACATGCCTCCTGAGCTGTGTGTTTCCGGCTGCGCTCCATCGTGCGGCCGATTGTCTCCGACGTGCTCGCCGCGGGCGTGGTCGACGAATGGTTCTTCGTCCGGTACAGCGATCCGGACTGGCATCTTCGCCTCCGCCTGCATGGCGATGGTGCGGAGCTACTCGGTGAAGTGCTACCCGCATTGACCGCGTGCTGCGATGCGCGTCTACAGGACGGGCTGATCTGGCGCTTGCAGGTCGACACCTACGAGCGAGAGGTGGAACGCTACGGCGGCGCGCACGGTCTGGTGCTCGCCGAACGTGTGTTCTTCGCCGACAGCCCCGAGCCAGGTTCGCGCGACGATTCCGGGTCGACACGCCACTGCGTCGGCAGCTGGGCAAGCGCTACCGTGTCGAGCGCGCCGGATTGGAGCGGGCAATGCACGACCCGGCAGGCCCGCTGGCGGCGTTCACGGCGCGAAGCGCGGCGTTGCGGGCCGTCCGGATCCGGCTACCGGACACCGTGGACGCAGAACTCCTGCATAGTTGGGCGGCAAGCATCGTGCACATGCAGATCAACCGGATCCTGCGGGCGGCGACGAATCGGCAAGAGTTTGTGATCTATGACCTGCTCACCAGGCATTACGAGTCCGAGCTTGCTCGCAGGGGATGACCGACGATCCCGTCCGTTGATCCGACAGACGCATGGTGTTGGCATCGCCCGGCACCGACTGGCTCACCGGCCCAAGCGATCTCGAGCGCGCACCGCCCAGTTCTCGTGACGAGGCGGGCGAGCTCGGAGCCGCTTGGGGGTTATCCGTCGGCCAGGTGTTGGGCGAGCGAGGCGGCTTCGGCGGCCAGGCCGGGGGGATTGGTGGCGATGAACATCGAATCGGTGGCCAGGTTGCCGAGGATGTGCCAGGTCGGGTCGGGTCGGTCGGCGACGAGGAGTCGGCGGGTGCCCGGTTCGGCGCGTAGGCCGCCGGTGGGCGCCAGTTCGGCCGCGCCGCAGGCGAGTAGGGCGCTGACCAACGGTTCGGTTTCCAGCGGCGTGGTGTAGGCAGGTGGGTTGACGGCGTTGAACACGGTGTCGGCGGTCCACTCGGCATCGTCGAACACCGTGAAGCCGCCGCCCGGGCGCGCCTCGATCTTGGTGACCCTGGAGCGGAGACGGAGCTGTCCCGAATCCAGCAGGCGCAGCATGATTCTCGCGTTGTGCGGGACCATCGGGGAGCTCAGGCTGCTGATGCTGCGGAAATGCGCGGTACGAAGCAGGGTTCTGTCCTCATCCGTGAGCACCGGCCACAGAATCGGGCCGATGGTGCGGATCGCCATGGCCAGCAAACGACGGCCCTGGTGCGGGGAGTCGATCGCGGCCAATTGGCGGCGCAGCCGGGAAAGCGGCTGCTCGGTGTCGGTTTCCAGGATTTCGGCGGCGAGGGAGTCGAAATCCTGGCCGAGGTCGGCAAGTTCGGCGCGCATGAGCTCGACCAGCTGGGTGATGGTGACGGTGCCATGTTCGGCCAGCGGTAGCGCGTTGGCGGGGGTGAGGTGTTTCGGCTCCAGCGGAATCGGGCGCTGCTGGACGAAGGGCAGGACGCCGCTGCGGGACAGCAGGCTGATCGGACCGGTGTGGCCGTTCGTGGTCAGGGCGGCGGCGATGTCGACCGCGGTCAGGCCGCTGCCGATGACCGCGACGTGGGCGTCGGGCCGGACGCCGGTCAATGTTCGGGCCAGCGGATACGGCTCATTGGTGTATCCGGGCGCGCCGGTCAGTCCGTAATGGTCATGGGGTTGCCCACTTCCGACGCATAGGACGGCGCGATCGACCGCATGGGTGCTGCCGTCGGTGTACAGCGCACAGCCGCCGGCCACGGCAAATCCGGTGACGCGGGCATTCACCACGCTCACCTGCCACCCGCTGCGCCGCAGCCGCGTGATCGCGGTCCGCGCGCTCTGCTCGAGATACTCGCCGTACACGCCACGCGGGACAAGTGGCTGCCCAAGACCCTCGTCGAGGTAGCACGCCGTATCGCCGCGGCCATCCAACCAGCGCTCATAATGGCTCCGGTCGCCTGCTCGCACCGACATCAGAGCAGGCGGGGCGTTCACCCGCACCGCCTCCAGGTCCGGCTGGTACGGGCGGCCCCGCCACACCGAGGACGAACCATCGAACACGGTAATGCTGCCGGGCGTCGAATCCATTCCGGCGAGTGCGTCGAGCAGGCCGACCGCGGCCGCGCCGGCGCCGATGATGCCGATGCGCATGTTTAATCTCCCTTGGCTGGTACCTGCCCCGGCTCCGGGGCGATGTGGATCAGCGTCATCCGGCGGCGGCGTGCGCGATATCCCGCGATTGCGGGAATTTCCCTGCCGTCCTTCGGCTTCCCCCTCATATGCGGGATGGCGATTGCGTGCGGGCGGCAGCAGGATGACGAGCATGAGCACTCCGACACCGCACGCGGTCGGCGCAATGCTGTCGGGTATCGCCACTGCTCCCGACGCCCGTGCGCTTTTCGCGCAGACCTCGGCTCGGCTACGCCGGATCGCGCCGTTCGATGCCGCGGTATGGGTGGCAACCGATCCGATCAACGGGCTCACCACCGCGCCGGTGCGGGTCGAGAATCTGCACGAGGGTGGTTGCGGAACTTACTGGGAATCCGAATTCTTCGCCGAACACGTGAATCTCTTCCGCGATCTGGCGCGAGCCCCGGTACCGGTCGCCGGGTTGCGGGAGGTGACCGGCGATCGCCCCACGCTGAGCCCGCTTTACCGGAGTTTCATGTGCCCACGTGGCTTCGAGGACGAACTGCGCGCGGTGCTGCGCGTCGACAGACAGCCGTGGGGGCAGCTGAGCCTGTTCCGGGAGCGCGGGCGAAAGCCGTTCCGAGCTGCTGACATTGCGTTGGTGCACACTCTGTCCGCCCCGATGGCCCGGCGGCTGCGCAGCTTCGCACAGCCCTCGACACCGGCTGCGACGCACCGCGACAACGCTCCTGGCATGCTGCTGTTCGACGCGACGGGTGGTCTGGTCTCGATCAACGACGAAGCCCGCCACCTGCTCGCCGAGATGCCGCCGGGACCGTCGGCGGCGACGGCCGCAGGCATCGAATTGCCGCTACCGGTCTGGATTCTCAGTACCGCGGGCCGGGCTCGATTGACCGGCGAGAGCGCCCGGATCCGCATCCGAACCACGACAGGCCGCTGGTTGACCTGCCACGCCTCATGCCTGCGTGATGCCGACGGGAACGCCGGAATGACCGCGCTGGTCATCGATGTGGCCACCCCCTCGGAGGTCATGTCCCTGGTGGTCGCCGCCTACGAACTGACCCGCCGCGAACTCGAGGTCACCGAACTGATTGCGCGCGGCCGCTCCACCGGCGAAATCGCCGCCGAGCTCAGCCTTTCCGCGCACACCGTCCGCGACCATGTGAAAGCCATCTTCGACAAGGTCGGCGTCACCAGTCGCGGTGAACTCGTGGCAAAGCTCTTCACCGACCACTACGAACCTCTCGCCGCCCGCGTGACGCTGCGAGTCCTCGACGGTGCGGCAAGCGCCTGAAGGGACGCGACCACACTCATGGCCGCCTTGAACCCTTCCGCGGGGAGTGTCTGAAAGTTAATCAGACACTCCCGGTAATGCCGAGTTGAGGATTTTGGCGCACGGCCCGCAGCGGGTATTTTCGCCAGTTGTGTGTCCGACGAAGGGCCACTCGACGATCGCGGAGACCGAACAACTCTGCGGTAATCGACACTACGGTGTAGTTCGTGCCGTTCGTGAATCGAAGCGCGCTGCGTTGATGGGATCTGCACGTGGCCGCTACGGCTCGATGGTCAGTGCCTGGATGAGGTCTGCGTCGAGGGTGAATTGGTAGCGGAGGTTCACGGTTCCTCCGGGGAAGTCACCTTCCAGATGTTGGGTCACCACATAGTGCTTGGGGTCTGCGATCTCGGTGTCGATGGGTTCGATCGTGTAGGTGTACTCGGTAGCAGAGTGGTCCAGCCACCGTTGGATCGCTATGCGGCCGTCGTGGCGGTGGCCGTCGTCGAGGACTGTCGCGCTGTCGGCGAATGTGGTGATCGCGGTAGCGGCGTCGTGAGCGCGGTGTGCGCTCAGATAGCGGTTGATCACCGCAGGCAGTGCGGTCAGGGCGATAGGTCGGGTGGATGTCGACGCCATGGTGGTTCCTGTCCTGTATTGGTTCAGACGGTGGGGGTGGTGCCACCGTCGATGACGTATTCCGCGCCGACGATGCTGCGGGCGCGGTCCGAAGCGAGGAAGGCGACGAGTTCGGCGACCTCCTCGGGAAAGTTGGGTCTGCCCAAGGGGATTCCGCCGAGGGAGTCCATCAGTCTGGTGAGAGCGTCGTCGGTGCTGATGTCGGCCTCGGCCGCGATGCGGGCGATAAGGTTGTCAGCTGCGGCGGTTTGGGTGAATCCGGGTGAGACTGCGGTGACACGGACACCATGTGGGGCGACCTCGTTGGCCAACCCTTTGCTGTAGGTGGTGAGCGCGGCCTTGGCGGCGGCGTAGGCGAGAGTGCCGTTCCACAGCGGCATCCGCCGTTGAATCGAGGTGACGTGCACGATGACACCCTCGCCCGCGTCGATCATGCCCGGCAGCAGGCCGCGGTCCAGCCGGACAGCGGCCATCAGGTTGGTGTTCAACTCCCGAGCCCAATCGTCTTCGTTCAGGGCGGCGAATCCACCGGCGGGAGCCTCGGATCCACCCACAGTGTATTGACGAGAATATCGAGGCCCGCAACACGTGAATTCGTTTCGGCGACAACGGCTCTGACACCGTCGGCGGTGCTCAGATCGGCGGCGATGAACGCCTCCTCCGCGATATCGGCGGGCCGGCTACGTGCTGTCACGAGCACGGTCGCCCCCGCAGATGTAAGCGTGTCGCGATCGCGGCACCGATACCCTTGGTGCCCCCGGACACCAGCGCACGTCTGCCCTGGAGGGAATCGCTGATAGGCAGGGTCATTGGCACTGTCCTTTCACATGCGAGCATCTGGGAGACCCACGCTTCAGTACCTGCTAAAATAGAAGTAACTAACTTTGAATTTAGCAGGAACTGGAGAGGATGTCACATCTTGGGCGGTCGCATCAGAGCCGAAGATAAGGAATGCCCGCTGTCGACCGCGATCGAACAAGTGGGCGAATGGTGGACCTTGCTGATCCTGCACGACGCCTTCGACGGCTACACCCGGTTCGATCAGTTCCAGGAGAATCTGGGTATCTCCTCGAGCATGCTGACCAGTCGATTGAAGGCATTGCTGGCGGACGGTTTGCTGGAGCGCCGCCCGTACCAGACCAATCCGGTACGCCACGAGTACGTGCTGACCGATCTCGGGCGTTCGCTGCGCCCGGTGCTGGTAGCCCTGGCCGCGTGGGGCAATACCCGCCTGGCACCGGAGGAACGCAGCATGATCCTGATCGACGCCGATACCGGCAACGAGGTGGAGCCGGTGGTCATCGATGCGAAAACCGGCCGCCGTCTCGATGACAGCAACGCCTACGTCTTCGCCGCCGGACCCGCCGCCAGCACAGCGATGCGTAACCGGTATCCGGATCGAATGCCCTTGTCCACGAACCGCTGAGCAGCCAAACCGACGTTCCGAACAAGCCCGCGGGCGAGCGTGCCCGCCCGCTTGGCGGGCCGCGACTCGAGGTGAATAGTCGTTACGCCTCGACTCCGATGAACGCAGCTGCGGGGCCGGCCACACCCCGGTAGCTCGCTTGCGATGTAGGTCCGGACCGCCCAGGCACCGTAGTCCTGCCGCACCATAATGCCGACGTGCGGATGTTGTATCGACCGATGCACCAGCCACATACCGCTGCGAGTCACACCGGTGGATGTCGATGCAATGTGTCGAAGCTACGAGGTTTCGACCGAGGTGGCCGAAATGAACGCACGGCTATGCCGAATACGGGACGCTTGTCCGTAGTAATCCTCTGCTACGCGTGGTACTTCGGGGTCTCGGTAGTAATCGCCGAAATCCAACGAAGTTCGGGCAGTTAACCGGAGTCATCCCATCCGGCTGGTGAACTGGTTCAGGTCGAAATAGTCCCGCCAGGCGCTGATCCTGCCGTCCCTGACCTCGAAGGTCCCCATGACCTGGAGCTCGAAGGACCTGTCGGGGATCGTGAAGACGTCCACCCGCTCGGTCATCACGACCGGACCATTGGCTGCGATGTTGATGATGCGGAAGTCGATGCCCATGATGCCTGGCGGGCCAGGGCGGATGAACGAGGCGATGTTGTCGGCGATCGCTTCCCTGCCGGTGACCGGTGCCATCGGGATGTTGTGGTAGACGGCGTCGTCTGTGAGGAATGCGGCCAGCTCGCTGACCCCGGCGTCGTCGGACCACGCCGCGCAGAACCTGCGCACCACCTCGATCGGGCTCTCCATCGGGCTCCCTCCTGCGCAATGATCAGATCATATGTCGCGCCCTCCCCGCCTCCATGGCCCCAACTGCCGAACGCACTGAAATGCCGCCGGGCGCGCGGTTGCCGAACGTGCGCTTCCGCCGAGAAGCGCGCGACCTGAGAACGCACGCTTCAGCTGAAGCCAATTTGTGGCATCGCGTGACACGAAGGTCTGGCGGGATCGTCCAATCGCCTGACTTCGCCGAGCCACTGGTGCTGGCAGGCTTCGTCGAGGCGGGCGCGGGCATTGTGCTGCATTTGTTCGAGCCCTGGGCTTTGGGTGGGGTCCAGTCGCAGGAATGGGCAGCGGACACAGGCTTCTTTGAACTACGGGCTGCTTCTGGGTCCGCACCGCGTTAGCGAGGCTGTCGGCCAGCTGGCGGCTGCTCGACGCTTGGTCCGCCAGAGTGCGGCATCTGGACGTAGCCTTTGGCCGGCACGGGCAGCGCCTCGATGCATGTCGTCGAGCAGGCGTTGACCAGCAAGGGCAGAACGTCAGCGCCTGACGTCCATATTGAGATCCAGGCCTGGCGGAGGTTCACGCCCTCGATGTGCTGATCGCAGACGCTGCATGTACGGATCGCGGTGGCACCCCATACGCCGGGGTCGAGGTCTTCGAGGTCAATGCCTTGCGTGCTGGTCGCTGCGACCGACAACGACGGAAACAGCGGCCGCCGCTTGTAGTTTCCGTAGATGGCGCGAGTGCTCACCGTGCTGCGCCGCAGATTGGGGCACCGGGTGATCTCGTACGGGAACCAGTGCAGGCGGTAGGAGGTGTACGGGGTGAACTCCTCAAGGCTCCGCATAGCGCCGATCTCAGGCGGTATACGCACCAGGTTGCTGCCGTACAGCACGAGGTGCTTCACCGAGGTGAGTTTGGTGATCGTTGGCGGGAGCGTGACGACCTGGCGCCGCTGTTCCGCTGTGAGTTCGACCAGTGGCTTGAAGGCCTCCCGTCCGTCGGCGGCCGCCTCTTCAACCAGCTCGAGAAGGCGGATCCAGCCTGGTGCGGTGGTGTCCTGGCGTTCTCGATGGAAGCGGGTCGGTCGCGGCGGCTTGGTGCTGATCTGCTCGATGCATCTGCAGAGATCACGAGGCGAACCGTGGCCGCCAGGACCAACGGCGTCAGCCCAGCGGTTCGAGAGCACCTGCGGCTTCAACTCCTCACTCATCCGCTCACGGTAACGTCACAGCTGGCGAGCTGTAAGTGTGATTTCGGGGCTCAGCGATCTCCGCTCCTGGTGATAGGCAGGCCAAGACCGATGACTTTTCGCGGTGGGAACGCCGGTCGATCTGGGCGAGCCTATCCTCGGCGCCGGCCAGGCTGACGCGAAGTCTCTCGACCTCACCGAGCCAGCCTTCGCGCTCGGCTTCGGCGATACGGGCAATTAGGTTGTCGCGGATGTCGATCAGCCGTCGCCGTTGGTCCGGGTCGGGGTGGAGGAGCGCGCATCTGACACAAGCTTCTCTGAACTTAATGTTCATGGGGCAGAGCTTCTTCCGGAGATGGAGCCGAACGTTGGCAATCCGAGCCCCGTCGCTGCTGCAGTGCGCCGGAGGTGGAGTCGATCTGCGCGAGCTTGTCTTTGACGCCGCTGTAGCTGATTTGGAGTCCTTCGACTTCGCCGGGCCGTCCTTCGCGTTTGGCTTCGATGATGCGGGCTTCGAGGTTGTCGTGGATCTCTTCGAGCCGCGCCCGTTGGGCGGGGTCCGGTCGGAGGAGTGAGCATCTGACGCAAGCGTGTTCATGGACGCAGGGCGTGGCGAATGCTCGGGCGCATGTTCCGACCGACACCTTGCGTTTCTCGAAGTGGGCCAGGAACGCATCCCATTCGGTGTCGGTGGGTGTGCGGTATTCCTCGCTGGGCCGGGTGGCGCGGCGGCGGGCGATGAACGCTCGATGGGCCTCGATCGTCTCGGCCGGGTAGACGGTCTTGTAGCCCATGGTGGTGTCGATGGTCTTGTGGCCGCAAATGCTCTGCGCGATGTGTGGTGGCAGGCCGTTCATGATGGCGTCGGTGACGAAGATCCTTCGGAAGTCGTGGGCCTGGAACATCAGCGGATCGCCGTTGGCGTCGGTGAGCGAGGTGGCGGCGCTTTAATCAGCAGCTTGCGGATTGCGCAGGCCGTGAACGCGCGTCGCTCGTTTCCGACGCCGCGCTGGAATAGCACCGGCATCGGCGGGTTCCAGATCTTTTCCCTGATGTCGTAGGAGACGACCAAGGGGATCGATCCGTCTGAGCCGCGGAGTCGCTGGACGATGGCGCTGAGGACATCGGCCAGCTCAGGGCTGACCAATAGCATCCGTTCGGTGTCGGTCTTCGACGGTGCGATCTGCAGCAACGGAACAAGTTCACCGGTGCCGGGCAGCCGATATTCGGTGATGCTGTGGTGCGACAGTTCGAGCAGCTCTTCGCAGCGGATGCCGGTCAAGCGCAGAACCTCGATGGTGGCGAACGCCCAGAACGCTTCTTCCTCTTCGTAGGACAAGTTGCGGCGCTTGCCGGTGACGATGTCCTCGGCCCAGACGATCCGTCCAATTGCTTTGGGGACAACAGCTTTGCGCAATGTCCCGTTAGTGCCGTCGATCACGGCTCCCGGTTCGGTAGCCGCGGCGGCGCTCAACAGACGAGCAGCCGACAGGCGCCGATCGTTGGCGGTCCGGACGAGGCTCGGCGGGACAGGCAGTCGTTCGCGTGTGCGTTGGTCCATGCGGGCCTTGCGTCGCTCGAGGCTGCTCACGCCACGCGGTGACGGTCTGGGGTGCTCACCGAACCCTACAGGCACAATGCTCGGTCGAACACCGAGTCCACTCCATCGGCGTCCGCAAAGAAGTCGGAACAGCGTTCCCGGAAGTATTCCGGCGCAAGGGAACTGACAACCCTGGCGTGCTGATCGGCAGCACCGAAGCGACGCCACCAGCCGCGGCGGCCTCGTTCGATGCTCGGGTCGTCGCTGCCCGGTCGAGGGAAGGGTGCCGCCCGGACGCCACATAGGTCAGCAACGCACGCTCATGCCGCTGCGCGGGCGTTCGCGAACGTCCGCTACTTAACTGCGAAGGATTGATCTCGCCACCGCGATCCCTGAACGTCCGTGGGGCCTGGAGCCCTCGCAGAAGACCGCGGACAACCGGTGGTGCGGCGGCGGCCGGATTCCGATGTCACGGTGTGTCTTCCGCGGTCCGGCCGCCGTTATCGGGTGGGATCGATCGTGGTTCGAGCCCGCTCCCACGGCTGGACGCCCGCTTCAACGCGAGAGCCTTCGAGCTCTGATGCAGACCGGCGCCGTGGGGGTGCGCTGGGATCGCGAACAGCTCATCGGAGGCCAGCCCACAGAGGCTTGTAAGTAGGGCGCTGCGCGTTCTCACTCGGGTTCCGACCAGCGCAAAGACCCTTGCCTGATGGAGGACGAATTGAACCATTACTGCGGTATCGACTGGGCCGAAGGCCATCACGACATCGCGATCATCGACGTCGGCGGCAAATTGGTCGCCAAGAAGCGGATCGGCGATGACCCTGCGGGTTTCGCCGCGCTGACGGGGCTACTCACCGACGCCGGCGACAACGCCGAGGATCCGATCCCGGTCGCGATCGAGACTCCCCGCGGCCTGTTGGTTGCCGCAATCCGAGCCTCCGGCCGGCCGATTTACGCGATCAACCCGATGGCGGTGGCCCGCTACCGTGAACGCCACAGCCTGGCCAGGGCTAAATCCGACCACGCCGACGCCATGACGCTGGCCAACATTCTGCGGGCCGACGCTCATCTGCACCGCACGCTTCCTGCTGATTCCGAGCTCGCACAAGCGATCTCGGTGTTGGCCCGCGCCCAGCAGGACGCTATCTGGCGGCGCACCAAAGCGGGTAACGAGCTGCGCTCGCTGCTGCGCGAGTACTATCCCGCGTTCCTGGAAACCTTCAGCGCCCGCTCGGCCACCAACCTCGCCGAACCCGAGGCCCGAGCCATTCTCGCGGTCGCGCCGACCCCAGCGGCGGCCGCGAAGCTGACCAAATCTCGCGTCGCCGCAGCACTGCGCCGGGCCGGACGTCAGCGCGGCGTCGACGGACTTGCCGCGGAGATCATCGACAAGCTCCGCACACCGCAACTGCGACAACCGGTCATGGTCGAAACGGCGATGGGTCGCCAGGCCCTGGCCATTCTCGCCATGCTCAACGCGGCCTGCGACGGCGCCCGCGACCTGGAACAGGCGGCCTCCGAGCTGTTCCGCACCCACCCGGACTACGCCGTCATCACCAGCTTTCCGGGGTTGGCCGACTCGACCGGCGCCCGGGTACTTGCCGAGCTCGGCGATGATCGCCGGCGCTTCGCTGATGCTCGAGCGCTGAAGTCCTACGCTGGGTCTGCGCCGGTCACCCGGGCATCGGGCAAGTCCATTTCGATCAGTTACCGCCGGATCAAGAACGACCGTCTAGCTGCGGTCGGCTGGGTCTGGGCCGCAGTGATGGTGATGAATCCTGGTCCAGCTCAACAGCATTACCGTCAGCGTCGTCAGCATGGTGACCGTCACGCCCCGGCGGTCCGGCATCTGTTCAACAAGATGCTCGGCCAGCTTTATCACTGCCTACAGACCCACCAGGTTTACGACCCGGTGAAGGCCTTCGGACACCCCGCCGCCAAACCTGAAACATCGGCCGCGGCTTGACAGTTAGCACGATCGGAGGTCTTCTGCCGAATAGTGCGTTACCCCAGAGAAGTGCGGCAGGTCGAAATCCCGCCCGATGTGGCCGGCATGGCGATCCAACACGAGTGACAATGTCTACTCGATGAGGCGGGCCGCCCCGGGAAGAGTGACGCTGAACCCCTCTATGGCCACAGGCGCGACGTTGCCGGACTGTCCTGTCCGGGCATCCTCGGCGAATTCCTGCCAAGTGGTCGGCACAGCGGAGTCGATGACGGGTTCCTCCAAGTTGACGTCGTAGTCGTCTTCGTCCGCCGTCGGGTCTACCTGTTCATCAGCCAATTCGGCCACTTCTTTCGCTCATCAGCCGTCGACGGAACCGATGATAGAACGCATTTTCGAATCGTGCCAGGGTGTCGGTGACAGAATCGGAGCCCGGAAGCATTGTGCCGCAGGCGCTCTGACCTGCACTATTTTTGCTCGAGTAGCCGTTCGCATCGTAGCGATTACGCGAAGATTGTCGTGACAGGCACCACCGGAAACGTCTGCCGCATGGTTGTAGACATCTGTGCGCGCTATGTCGCTGGGCGCGCGTTGGTCGGTTTCGGTCTCACTGCTCGCGCCCACACCGCATGATCGGCGGACAGGGCGCGATACCGGTGCCGACCGCCGTTGCCGGCGACTTCGCGGGTGATCGTCGAGGGCGCTCGCCCCAGCCGGGCAGCGATCGCGCGCAGTGACTCACCTGCGGCCAACCCACGTGAGATCTCTTCCCGCTCAATCAAACTCAGCCGCAACTGGCCGCGACGGCGAGGCGCGGACCGCACCCCACCACAGCGTTTGAGCAGGTCACGCACCGTCGATGGATGCCTGCGCATCTCGCGGGCAAGCACTTTCACCGCCTGACCCGGCCGCCATCGCCGCCACACCTCATCGACCTCGACCTCGGATAACGCCGTCCTCGTCATCGCACACCACATCCCCGATTCATCGTGAGAATCCAGTGTTGCGCTGACCTATTGAGAGCACCCCGATGATCGTGTGCGTCGAACTCCGTGGTGCTGATCACACTATGGGAGGGGTTCGGCCATCTCCGCGCGTTGAGCAGGTTTCCCCGTCCCGGGTGGGGAAGCAAACTCTCTGCTGTGTAGCAAATTTGGACATTCGACCGATAGGGGACTCGGGTGCGGCGAGCGCGCTTATCTCGAGTTGGAGGTCAACGATGTCTCATTGGAGGAGAAGTCCGCGCACGGTTCGACAGTCGGTCCTGCTGGCCGCAGTCGCCGGGACGGTGGTGCTTGCTCCGGCCGCGTTGGTCATACCGGCATTCGCAACCCCTGATCAACCCCCGGCTACTACCGCACCTGTCACCATCGCGCCCGTGACGACTGTGCCGCCCGTGTCGACCGCGCCGCCGGTAACCACCGTGCCGCCGGTGACGACCACGCCGCCGGTCACCAGTGTTCCGCCGGTCACGACCGAACCGCCCGTGACGACTCCGTCATTTCCGAAACCTGTTGAGCCGGAAGACCCCTACGGCCCCGACGGCTTCGATGTCTGGGGCTACGACCGGTGGGGTTACGATCGCTGGGGTTACGACAGGTGGGGCTACGACCGGCAAGGCTACAACGAACGGGGCTACACCTCGCAGGGCTGCGCCCGTTCCGGCGAGGACCAGCCGGACGCCGACCGGCTGGCCTGCGAACTGCGCAGGGCGCGACCTTCCACCGGCAGCGCGGGCAGCTGAAACCCATACCGCTGCTGTTTAACACCTCGCACATCGACTCGTAGCGCAGAAAACCGTGCCGGTGGTGCGGTGGACCAACCTTCCGGGCGCCCCCGCCGACGCCTACGCCGCCGAGGTCGGGCGTCGTAGGACGTAGCCGGACAGCGTTAGGGGCTCCTAAGCACCCGAACGCTGCCGCCCAAAGGTCAGTTCGTTTCCCACGTTCGACGTCCTACTGGGCCCGGGGGACTGGTAAGGACTTGTATTCAACTGGTCTGTATTCCCCGGATCACCTCGCTTAGAGCGTGTCTCATGTCGCTGAGGTTGGTCTGGGGTGTGTCGTAATCGGTTGTGCAGCATGATGTCTGGCTGTGGTCGATGATCTGTCGCGGCGGCTGGTGCCGGATGAGTTGTGGGCGCTGGTCGAGCCGTTGCTGCCGAAGTTCTCCGAGCGCCCGCAGGGCGTGGGACCGCGCCGACCGATGAACGAGCGGTGTTCACGGCGGTCGTGTTCGTGCTGACCAGTGGTTGCGCGTGGCGGCTGCTACCGCCGTCGTTCGGGGTGAGCGTGCCGACAGCGCATCGGCGGTTCACCGTGTGGACCGAGGCCGGGCTCTGGCGCCGGTTACATCGCGCAATCCTCGACGAACTCGGCAGCGAAGGCTTGATCGACTGGTCCCGCGCGGTCTGCGACGGGGGCGTCGGTACGAGCCAAAAAGGGGGCCCTATGACCGGACCGAGCCCAGTCGACCGCGGCAAGACCGGCTCGAAGATCCACGTGCTGTCCGACCGCAACGGGCTTCCGCTCGCGGTCGCGGTCTCGGCGGCTAACACCAACGACGCCGACGCACTCAAACCACTCGTCCGAGCGATCCCGGCAGTGCGATCCCGGCGTGGACCGCGGCGACGCAAACCCGGAAAACTCCACGCCGACAAGGCATACGACCACATCGAACTGCGCCGGTGGGTACGTCAGCGCGGAATCGGTGTCCGGATCGCCCGCAAAGGTATCGAGTCCAGCCCGAAGCTCGGCCGAACCGCTGGGTCATCGAACGATCCATCGCCTGGCTGTTCGGCTACCGCCGACTCTCCATCCGATACGACCGCAAAGACACACACTTCTGCGCCTTCCTGACCCTCGCCGCAGCACTGACCTGCTTCAAGAAACTCACGAAAGCCCGGAAGGCCACGACATGAGACACGCTCTAAGGAGTTAGCGCAGACAAATGCCAATTATCTGCGGTAGCTCCGGCGCTGACCTGGGCAGATGCGCCCGCCAAGTGGTGCCGACTCCGCGAATTATCTGCGATAGCGGGCTTACCGCCGGATTCCGGCGGTGTGGACCCCACATGCCGATTTGCCCCCGAAGACCCGAACATCCGTGCCGACATCTTCGTGCCGCAACCGCCGTACGCGCTGGAGGTGCAACTGCGGCCGACGCAGTTCGAACGTCGTACAGCCAGCCGAACCGCGAAGGGAGCCGACACGATCTGGTTTGTCGGCCACGACGTCGACTACAACGACGAACTCGTCAAGCGAGCGATGTGGAGACTGCCAAGCGCTCGTGTCAAAGTGTATGACCGCCGACGAACTTGGGCCGGTCGCCCACCCGAGTTCGAACCGTGGACCGACGAGGCCGACACCTGTGGCGGAACCCGCTAGGTCGGCATCCGGAGATCGCGAGCCATGCCCATTGGGTGGAACCGTTGTTGGTTGGTCAGATCGAGTTCAGGGAGGCCACGTCTGGTTCTTTGCGGCACACTGCTTGGAAAGGCATTCGATCGGACGTCCTGCCAGAACAGGTGCGTGCACCCGCGCCATGAGGCCATGGGTCTCACCGTCCGGCCCGTCCAAAGGTGTCCAGTTTATTGACGCTTTCGCAGCTCTGCCAATGGTGAATTAACAGCAGTCCTGAGCGATATGTCACACCCCGGGGTTACCGCCTGTTCTCGGATGTCGCGCAGGCCTCGGAGACCGTCCGCGAGACGCGGTCCGGCAAGACGAAGATCGTGGCCTTGCCCGGTACTTCGACGGCGCGCTCGCTTCCGGTCACGAGGGTGTGATGATCAAGTCGTTGAACGCGGGTGGTGGGTCAGGGGCGGTAGACGTGGATGTAGTCGACCTGCGTCGACTCCTGGGTGACCGTGGGTGGGATGCCAGCGTAGACGAAGAGGTCGAAAATCAGGGCGTCACCCGTGCCGGAGTACGGGCCTTGTTCGCAGATCTGGCGGCCGTCGAGGTACCAGGTGGTTTTGTTCGGGCCTAGGCGTTCGGCGATCGTGTGCCAGTCGGTGGTGAGGTCGGTCGGGGATTCGTACGGGCAACTGCCACCGCCCGACTGGTGATTGGTCAGGTACAGCTTGCGGTGGTTGTCGCTGTAGAACTCGTAGGTGTCCTGTTCGTTCGAACCGTTCCCGTTCCACGTCCAGGTCGACGGCCAGAACCCCTTCGCCGCCGGGAGCTTGAGCCGGGTCTCGACGTAGTCACCAGGCTTCACCGCGAACGAGTGGGCCGGGTCGTGCCCGCACGCCTGCCCGGTGGTGATCAGCCCGCTCGACCACTCGTACCCCGGTTGCGGGTTGTCCTTGCGCGCAGTGACCGTCAGTACGCCGTTGCCGACCGACAGCGCGTCCCAGGTGTGCCACTCGAGCTGCTGATTGCCTTTGTTCGCGAGGCACTGGTCGGGCTCCGCGTTCGAGTGGATGGCCCATTTCGACTGGTCGATCACAGTACCGTCGAACTCGTCCGCGAACACCAGTGCTCCGGGGCCGTCCGCCGCCGGCTGGTCGGCCGACGCAGCCGGGCCGAGGGTGGCGACTGCGATCGCCGCGCTGGCCAAGCCCGCGCCGATGGTCCGTAACGTACGTATCAAGGATCACCTCTCGTTAGAAATCAACGGTCAAACGTTCGCTTGATGCTCGCGGATTGTCAACTGGCCGAGGAGATCAGGACGAGGTCAGGGACTGGGTGTCGATCACCTCGAGAAGTCTGATGGCCTGATCGGAAGGGGAGCCGATAGTCGTGCTACCCAGTTGCGGTGGTCCAGGATTCGTGCCGGGTAGCCCCGACGGGGCACACGGCAGATGGATGCAGGATGCGCCCCTGGTCATCGAAGCCTTGTGTTCGCTGGACCGATCTGTCGTGTGAGAAGCGGTTCGCGGTTCGCTTCGGGCGAGGGTGAGTTTTGTCGACGAGGTCAGCGAGACAGTCCAGCTGGCCCGGACGTCGCGTCGCTTCTTCGATCCGCCCGACAGGGATCAGGCCGTCGAGGACGTCGACGACGAACTGGGACGCGGGGCATGGCTGCGAACTCGTCTCGTGAGTCGTCGTTCAGCACCGCGTGCGTATCAGGTGACGGATGCTCAGCGATGGCTGGGCCCGCCGGTCAGTCGATGCCTTCGATGATGCGGAAGTCGCGCTCGACGCCGTCGGGGAGGGCCACCAGCGCCTTCTGGTATGCCTCGCTCTCGTATGCCGCGACGGCCTGTTCAAAGCTGTCGAACTCGATCAGAACGACGCGTTGCGTGATTCCGGCCTCGTGGGCGACGACTCGACCGCCACGGGACAGGACGCGCCCGCCCCCAGCCAGGACAGCCGGACGGGCCAGCTTGTTGTAGGCAGTCAGCCTCTCAGGGTCGGAAATGGCGGGGTAGACACTGACCCAGTAGCCCTTAGTCATGAAAACCTCCTGTGTTCGGCCGGACACGTCCGACTTCGAATTGACACTCAGATCGATCGATCCCGGCGACGGGTACTGCGGTCAGTGGAATCGTCATATGCGCAGGTTAGGGCTTGATGTGCGGTCGAGGGAAAGACCGATACGGGATAGACTCAAAACGGATCGTTATCAATCGAGGGGGAGGGCATGTGGCGCCGGATACGGTGAGCCTGCGGTACTTTCTGGTGCTGGCGCAGGAGTTGAACTTCACCCGCGCGGCCGCACGGATCGGTATCGCGCAGCCCGCACTCAGTGCCCGGATGCGCCGATTGGAGGCGGAACTCGGTACGGCCCTGCTGGTTCGTAACACGCGTAGCGTCGTATTGACCACGGCCGGTGCGGCTTTGGCGGAGTCCGCGCCGCCAGCGCTGGCGGCGCTGGACCGGGCATGGGACATCGCCCGGAGCGCGGGGGCCGGTGAACTGGGCACGCTGCGCATCGGATACAGCCTCAGCGCGGGGGCCGAGACGGCACCGGCCCTGGTGGACAGGCTCATTCGCAGCAGCCCGGGACTCGAGGTCGGCGCGGTCCCGATGGCGACACCGGAGATCTCCCTCGCGGTCGCCGACGGCCGCATCGATGCGGGGATCACCCGCGGTGAACAGCCGGGTCGTGCCGTGCGCCGGTTCCTGCTGCGGCGTCAGCGGATCGGGGTCCAGCTGGCGCAGCATCATCCGCTGGCCGAACACCCGGAGATCGAGATCGCCGATGCGGCCGCGTATCCGCTGCGACTCCCCGACCGTGCGGCCAACCCCGTGATCCACGATCAGCTGTCCGCCCTGTTCCGCGACACCCGGCCAACCCCCCGATTCCACACGCCCGCAGTCTCTTTCGACATGTCTCAGCGCGACCTGCGCGACGGGCTCACCCTCGCCCCGGCCGGTGAAGCCGCGGTCACGACACAAACGGCCGGTCTCACCTGGCGACCGCTGCAGGGCGCACCCACCTTGACGATCCACCTGGTCCTCCCGCGCGTGCAGTCACCACTACACCGCCGCATCCGTGCCGTCGCCAAAACCCTGGCACACGAGCTGCACTGGCTGCCGGACTGACGCGCAAGAGGTCACGCGAGACGGACGCCTGCGGTGGCGAGGCCGAAGACCTTACGCCCGGCGGACTTCGCGGTGATGACGACGACGGCGGTCTTGCTGAATGTCCGACACGAACTCGCTACACCGGCGGATCAGCATCCGATGATGGCCCCGGGTCCGGTCCGAGTCATACACCGCGGCGACGTCCTCGCCCAGCCCGAGATCTCGGCGGATACCGCGCCTTCGCCGACGCCGAACCGGACAAGCACGGGTAACCGGCGGGAATGCTCGCCGTCAACGGCGTCCATGACGTCGGTCAATGCTTAACGCCAACCACTGTTCCATTGCTCCCCCGAGGCCGTGGTCGACGGGCGCGGCAGGTTCCGGCTGCGCACCGAGCGCGATGGCCGGCCGCCGCCGCGGGTGCGGATCGAGGCTGCCCGCACCAGTCGACTATTTCCATAGATTATGAATATAAAAATGCTATGCTTTGAGCATGAGTCGTCAAAACACCGCTCCTGGCGCGTCCGCCGCCATCGGGGCAGCCCTCTACGGCCTGGCCACCACGGCCGCGAGACGCCTGCCCCGGGACATGAGCCTGACGTCCGCCGCCACCCTGGCCACCCTGGACCGGACCGGCCCGCGGCGCATCACCGATCTGGCCGCGGTCGAGGGCGTCACCCAACCCGCGATGACCGCCCTGGTCCGGGTGATGGAGGAGTCCGGCCTGGTCGAGCGGCGGGGCGACGCGTCCGACAAGCGGGTCACGCTGGTGTGCCTGACCGAGGCCGGCGCCTCCTATGTCCGGACGCGGCGCCAGGCGGGCGTCCACGCGTTCGAGCGGTTGATCGGCGAGCTCACCGGCGACGAGGTCGAGGCGCTGGTGGCGGCCCTTTCGGCGCTGAAGCATCTGGCAGAGCTCGAAAGCCAGGACCGCGAATGGCCGAAGCGGTGACCGGGCAGCCGGTCGGCGGTGTCGCGGTGAAGGCGTTCCCGGTGGCGCGTTCCGAGGCGCGCCTGCTGGTCCCCGCCCTGATGTTCATCGCTCTGGTCGTGGCGGCGATCGGCAGCCTCGGGGCGCCGCTCATCACCAGCGTGGCGACCTCGTTCCACGTCTCGCTCGGCAGCGCGCAGTGGACGCTGACCGTCGCGCTGCTCAGCGGCGCCGTCGCCACGCCGGTCCTGGGCCGGCTCGGAGCCGGCCCGCATCGGCGGGCCACGATCCTCGCCACGCTGGCGGTCGTCGTCGCCGGCAGCGCGCTCACCGTGCTGCCGCTGCCGTTCGCGTGGCTGCTGGCAGGCAGGGCGGCCCAGGGCGTCGGGCTCGGGCTGACGGCGCTGATGATGGGCGTGGCCCGGGACCACCTCCCCGAGGAGCGCAGCGCGGCCGTGATCGCCCTGATCTCGGTGGTCTCGATCATCGGGGTCGGCGTCGGCTACCCGCTGGCCGCACTGCTCGCCGAGCTCGGCGGGGTACGGGCCGCCTACGGCCTCGGCCTGGTCGTCACCGCCGCCGCCCTCCTGACCGCGTGGCGCTCCATGCCCGAAGCCCCCGAAGGCCGCTCCGCCCACGTGGACGTGGCAGGCGCGGTCGTCCTGGCCGCTGCGCTGCTCCTGGTGCTGTTCCTCGCCGGCGAACGGAATCTGTGGAGTCGGCACCTCGCTGTGGCGGCGGGTCTCGCCGTCGTCGCGGTGGTGCTGCTCTGCGTCTGGGCCGTCGTCGAGCTGCGCAGCACGACGCCCCTGGTCGATGTGCGGACGGTGCGGCACCCGGCGGTCGCCGGGGCGAACCTCGCCATGTTCGTCGGCGGAATCGGCATGTACCTCCTGCTCACGCTCATCACCCGGTACGCGCAGACGCCGCACGGCGCCGGCTACGGCTTCGGGCTGACGACCTTCGTCGCCGGGCTGGTCCTCATCCCGTTCTCGGTGCTGGGGTTCGTCGCCGGCAAGCTCACGCCGCGGGTCCGGACGCGGATCGCCGACCCCCTGCTCCTGGCCGGCAGCGCCGTCGTGGTCGGCGGCGGGTTCGCCCTGTTCGCGGCGGCCCGGTCGGATCTGGCCGAACTGTTCGCGGCGATGGGCGTGCTCGGCTTCGGCGTCGGCGGCTTCTCGGCCGCGATGCCCTGCGTCATCCTGGCCGTCATCCCCAAGAGCGAGACGTCGAGCGCTATGAGCTTCAACTACGTCGTCCGCAGCATCGGGTACTCCCTGGGCAGCGCCATCGGCGGCCTGATCCTCGCCGCGGGCACCGGCCCCGGCCACCTCTTCCCCGACGACAGCGCCTACACCACCGCGGCGCTGGTCGGCATCGGCGCCATGGCGATCACGACGCTGACAAGCCTCGCTCTCGCCCGCCGACGCTCGTCCGAGACCAACCCGTAAGTCAGATGCACTCATCCCAACACTGGAGGTTCCATGCCCAAGGGCTACTGGGTCAGCGCCTAGCGCACCATTTCAGACCCTGAGAAGCTGGCTGCTTACAACAAGCTGGCCGCTCCGGCCGTCAAGGCCGGGGGCGGTCGGATCCTCGCCCTTGACAGTCGGGTCGTGGCGCATGACGCCGGAATCGCCGAGCGCACCATCCTGATCGAGTTCGACAGCTTCGAGCAGGCCGTCGCGGCGCACGAGAGTGCGGCCTACCAGGAGGCGCTGGTCGCCCTCTCCGACGGCGTCGAGCGCGACTTCCGCATCGTCGAAGGCATCGACTGACCGAGGTCCAGTCGGATCTTCACTGAAGGACTCTGTCGGGAATCTCGAGGACGGGCAGTTAACGTCCTGGAAACCGTGTATTGGGATGCCGGCACCGCCCGGGGCCTGCCCAGGCTGATCCGCGGCCGCGCCCACGGGCCGGTGTTCGTGACCCACCGCCGTCCCGAGCCGGGAAAATATCTCGCCGACCGCGACGCTGCCCCGACACCGGGCTCGCGCGGCTGTCCTACGACCTGCTCGACGCCGCCACCGCCGCCAGGGGGTCTGGCACCGGCTGGGAACTCCACGAACTCCGGCACTCCGGGCTGACGCACCTCGGCGAATCCGGCGCGAGCCTGCTCGAACTGATGGCCAAGTCGCGGCGCCGCAAGGCCGAGAACCTGCGCCGCTACTTCAAACCGTCTCCCCAGGCGATGCGCGAACTGACCAGCCTCATCGGCCCCGGCACTTCCCGCACCCACTGACCAGCAGCTACGCCATATCCGCCCGAAATTCGGCCGATACTACGGCGACCCCGATATAGCTCGGCTCGCGCACCACTGCTTGGTCTCGACTCGCCCTTGCCCTTTGTGACCCGCTGGGATGGCGAACCCGATCAACCCAGTCCAAGAGCCGTCGGTCCTGCTAACTGCACTTCAGTCGTTGATCTACGGGTCTAACGTTTATGGGGGTGCATCGAGTGGAGGAGCCGAGGCGCGCGCTTCGTGACGGGCGTATCGAGCTGCCGGCGATCGGGAGTGTGCAGCAGGTCGAGCCGCCGCGGGTGGTGCCGTACATCGTGGTGTTCCACGGTTCCGAAGTTGACCCTGTGTCGTCGTTTCTGTCGGTATGCGGCATGGGCGCGCACTACCGGCGCCGGAAGCCGCTCAGGATGTCGATCTTCCGCCTGCCCGCACAGGCTGGTTCGAGACGCACGGGTTGCAGCAATAGTGAATGTTCCTGCGCCGCATCCGGTCTCGCCGACTACCGCGCTCACTGTGCGGGTCCGAATCGGTTGATACCGGCACGAACTGACGGCGGAACCCGGAGCGGAATCCGCGTGGTTCTGGTGATCTTGCGCGTACTGTCCTCGGGTCGCGAGAGAATCACCACCGCACCGGCGCTGGTGATTACGCCCCTCGCGGCGGCGAGCACGAGATTGCGCAGCCCGGGAATCGTCCTTATCGCGACACCTCGAGTTCCGGATTCAGGGCGATCTCCTCCAGCCGCGAACGGCAGAGGCTCATCGGCGGCATCGGTGGAGCTGACCTGGATCTGCACCCCGGACCGGCGAGTGATGGTGACGGTGCGGGACGGCGAGCTTCCCAGCTCGCTGGACTCGACCACCGCCCCGTCCGGCAGCCGCCGCGTCGCACCGTCGTACGACGAATTATCTGGCTCCTGCGGGACGGGTTGCCCGGTGCTGATCACGACGCTCAACCGCGATTGTCGGCCTGGCGTCGTCACTCGAACCGCCTGGCACACGCCGCCGCCCATATACCCTGGCAGCAGCGCCCCTAGCGGCCGGTCGAGGGTCACACCGTCGAGCGGAATCTGCGCCAGCACCTCGTCCCATCGACGAGCTTGGGCCTGATCGATCACCGCGCCGGATTTCGAGAAGCGAAGGCAGGTCTCGGGCGGGTCCTGCGTTCCGGGCGGAACCGGCGCGCCGATGCGTAGTCCGGGTTCGGTCACGAACGCGACGAGTTCATCGATGGCCAGGGGGAGGGCGCGGGTACGGCCGCTGCCGTCAGCGGCTTGATCAGTGGCGTTCGCGTGAACGACGGATCCGTCGGGCAGGTAACCGGTGGCGTTGCGCGAGAGGGTGCGGACCCCATTGATCTCGTACCAGGTGTCCTCGGTATCGACGATCGTGCCGTCGGGGAGGTGGCGACGCTCGTCGAGATCGCCGGCGACGCACGATGGAATCGGTGTGGTGGATTGGCGAACGGTCACCGCCAGCGCGCCCGCTCGGTCACCACGCAGCAGCGTGGCGCGTGCCTCGGTCGAATCGCCGAATCTCTTGTTCTGCGTGGGATCGCCGATGATCGGCTGGAACACCAGCGAGCGCGCTACCGGGGCGAAGGCGATCTCGACATCACCGGGCAGCGCATCCTGCAGCGCCTGCGTCATCGCGACAGCCTTGGAACCGGAGAACCATGGATAGGACGGATTGTCGTATTCATATTTGTCGGAGTACATCACGCCGAACAATTGCGCTTGCCGCGGAGGTTCCACGACATCACAGCCTGGGATCTGCACCGGAAACGTGACCGGCGGGGTGACATAGGAGTTTTTGGCCCGAGCCGTGGGCTCCGACGGCTCCGGCTCGTGCACCAGCCAGGCGATAAGGTAGCCGGCCGCGACGACCGCGGCGCAGGTGAGACCCACCGTCCATCTGTTCACAGCCGGGGAGGGCTGGGCCGCGTCCTTGTCATCACCGTTTTCCATGTCCTGCATTGTGTCTGCCGGTACCGACATGCTGCACACTTGGCCGGATACGGAGAGAAAATCACCACCCTCGAAGCTGCCGCGGCACTGAATTTGCCATGATGGAGGTCGGTCCCTCGATGGAACTCCGGACGAGCGAGCTGTACCCGGCGCGCGACAAGATGGCCCTGGAATCGGTTTCGGCGCTGAAGGTCGCGTTCCTTGTCGGGATTGTGGGCTGAGTGATCGGACTCGAAGTCTGCATTAGTGCTCGGCCGACGGGAGACCCGCGTCGACCGCCTCGGATCGCGGCTCGAGAGTGCGTTGCTGCCGGAGGTCAGCCGGTTGCGCGAACCGGTAAACGCGTGATTCACGCGGCTGGAATCCGAGCCGCTCATACAGCCGGGTAGCCCCCGACCTCGACGCTCGCGAAGTCAGGTCCAAGGTCCTGGCACCGGCAGCACCGGCTCGGGACTTGCCCCGGTTCAGGTAATACCGAAGCCTGGATTCGGCGCCCGCGCAAAATACCCTCGCCCGAATCGACGCACTCAACTCGGAATGAGAGTGCGTTGCTAACCGTGCCGAGCTGGCGCTGCGCGGAGCGCTGCGGCCGATTCGGTGGAGCTGATTGCCAAGTGCAGAGAAATGCAGCGGGCCCAGGCGTAGAGCAGACCGGGCACGGCGGTCGTGAGGTCGAGCCCGCCGGCCTTCACGCGCATCGACACTGCGTCTTTGCGGAACGCGCCCTGCGGCGAGATCGCGACGTTCAGGTCGACGCGGACCGGTATTGGCGGGTCGACGACGTGGCGGAGCGACGCTGTGAAATCATCACTCCAATACTCGAACATAAGTTCGATGATTCCGCATACCGCGCGGTTTGTTAGAGATAGGCTGTGGGCATGGTGAAGGTTGGCGATCAGGTGTTGCTGGTGGCCGGTGGCGTATCGGTGTTCCGGGTCGTCGAGATCGAGGGCGACGACGCGATCGTCGAGTCCGCCCAGGACGCACCAGGCCGCTACCGATGGAGCACACGTGTGTCCGAGCTCGTCGCGGCGGATGCGGACACCGGAGGTGAGTGACGGCGCGGTTTCGTCTGGAAGCTCACACCCCGATACCGGGTCACGGCACGTTGAACACCCGGCTCGAACTGCCCGATCTCGATGATCTGATCGAGCACGCCCGGCTCTGGGTGCTGCAGGACCAACTCCACACCCAGCAGATACGGATCTACGACCGCTCCGCGGAACTGCTGGCGGTCGACGGCACCGGCGGCCCCCACGAAGATCAGGCCCTCGCAGATGATTACAGCACGACCACAGGCCCCGACGTCACAATTGCTCGCGGTTACAACATGATCCTTCGCGTCTGCCCAACGTCACCCGATCACCCCCACGTCCAACTGATGCAGTAGGCCCGTATCAATGGCCAACCAGTCAGCCTGCGATGGCCACTGACACGGATGTGGTGTCGCGGGCCGGCGTCGCCGCCGCCACCATCTGGCGGCTGCGCTGGCGCCAAGCCCCGCTAAAGCGCTCGACGACTGGTACGTGTGCCCCGACACCGGCCTGGCGCGGCTGTCCTACGGCTAATTGGTTGTACAGGTCATCTGTGACAGCACTTACCGGGGAATCTCGGCGGCACCCTCGACCTGAAGATGTTGGTACAGACGAATTTTGACGTCACCGTGGCCTGGACGGTGGTAGGTTGCGGCGCAACGTTCTGTGCGTTTCGTCGACGCCGGAACCTGCTTCGTAGGAGCCGTCGTTGCCGCCTCGTCAGTCCAAGGTGGAGCTGTATGCCGCTATCCGCCGGGATTCGCGGGCAGGGATGTCGGGTCGGGGGCTGGAGCGCAAGTACAACGTCTCGTATCGCACGGTCCGCGCGGCATTGAATTCGGCGTGGCCGACCGACCGACCGACCGCAAGAAAGTATCCGCCGCGCGCATCGAAGCTCGATGAGTTCAAACCGGTCATCGCTGAGTGGCTACGGGCCGATCTGGATGCGCCACGCAAGCAACGGCATACGGTGCGGCGGATCTTCGCGCGGTTGATCGACGAGCATTACATGATCGACGTCTCCTACGAGACGGTGCGTGAGTATGTGGCAAAACGGGCCCCGGAGATCCGCGCCGCGGCCGGTCGTGGCCCGGTCGATGTGTTCATTCCTCAGACACACCGGCCCGGCGACGAGGCCGAGGTCGACTTCGGCGAACTCGTGGTCGAGCTTCGTGGTGAGCCGGTCAGAATGTTCCTGTTCTCGTTCCGGCTCTCGTTCTCCGGCAAGTCGATTCGCCGAATCTCCACCTCGGGCGGGCAGGAGGCGTTCTTCGAGGGACATGTCCATGCGTTCCGCATGCTGGGCGGAGTGCCGTTCGGCAAGGTGCGGTACGACAACCTGAATGCGGCCGTCGCGCGGGTCATCGGATTCTCCCGTCTGCGAGTGGAGACCGACCGGTGGACGGCCTTCCGATCCCACTATGACCTGGATGTTTTCTACTGCCAGCCCGGACAACAGGGCGCCCACGAAAAGGGCGGTGTGGAGGGACAGATCGGGTGGTTCCGTCGCAACCACCTCGTGCCCGTGCCTTGCGTGAACTCGGTAGATGAGCTGAACGCGATGGTCGACGGGTGCGGACTGCGCCGATGACGCCCGCCGGATCGGTGCCCGGGCCAGGACTGTCGGTGAGCACTTCGAGGTCGAGAGACCGTTGCTGAAACCGCTGCCGGAGGAGGAATTCGAGACCGGGCTGTGGTTCACCCCGCGTGTCGACCGGTATTCGTTGATCACGGTGCGCACCAACCGCTACAGCGTTCCGGTCCGGCTGATCGGCCGCCAGCTGCGGGTGCTGTTGCATGCATCGATGCTGGTCGTCTACGACAACCGGGTCGAGGTCGCCCGGCACGAGCGGATCGCGGGCAAGGCGCAGACCCGCATGGACCTCGATCACTATCTGGAAGGGCTGATGCGCAAGCCGGAGCACTTGCCGGGGCGACAGCGTTGGAGCAGGCTCGCCTGGCCGGCAAGTTCACCGCCGCTCACGACGCATGGTGGGCTGCCGCGCGCAAGGCACACGGTGATCGTGACGGCACCCGCGCGCTCATCGAAGTGCTGCTGTTGCATCGGCACATGCCCCACGACCAGGTGGTCGCGGGCGTCGAGGTCGCGCTGTCGGTCGGTGCGTTGACCGCTGATGCTGTCGCACTGGAGGCCCGCAAGATCGCCGATACGACCCCGCCGCCAGCGCCCCCTGTGGACCTGGACACCCCCGATGCCCAGGCCAATGGCGTGTCGTCGCTGACTACACGCCGACTGACGCAACTCCCACCCGATCTGAGGCCGTTGCCGTCGGTGGCCATCTACGACCAGTTGTTGCGCCATCCCCATCCACCGAAAGAAGGGACCAGTTCATGACAACCTCTAGCGCGCCGCGGCGCCGCCGAATGACCGAGCAGGCCGCGGACGCCTCGATCGATCAGGCATGTCGCATGTTGCGGTTGCCACGATTCGTCAGCAGTTCGGCGAGATCGCCGACACCGCCGAACGTGAGCAGATGTCGTATCGGGCGTTCATCGCCGAGCTGCTGCTGCCCGAGTGCGACGATCGCGCTCGCCGCCGCTCCGAGCGGCGCATCCGCGCAGCCGGGTTCCCGCGCGATAAGTCGTTGCGCGCGTTCGATTTCGACGCCAACCTCAGCATCGATGCTGCACTCATCCACACTCTCGCCACCTGCCGGTGGGTCGAGAAAGGTTTGCCGTTGTGTCTGATCGGTGATTCGGGCACCGGCAAGAGCTATCTGCTGATCTTGTTGGGCACCGAGGCCGCGATGAAGGGCTTCCGCGTGAAATACACCCTGGCCACCAAGCTCGTCAACGAACTGATCGAGGCCGCCGATGACAAAGTTCTGAGTACGACCATCGCCCGCTACGGCCGAGTTGATCTGCTCTGCCTTGACGAACTCGGGTATATGGCGCTGGACAGGCGTGGCGCTGAGCTGCTGTTCCAGGTTCTGACCGAGAGGGAGGAAAAGAGCAGTGTCGCTATCGCATCCAACGAGTCGTTCGGCGGCTGGACGAAAACTTTCACCGATCCTCGTCTGTGCTCGGCCATTGTCGATCGCTTGACCTTCGGCGGGCACATCATCGAGACCGGCACCCAAAGCTACCGCCTGACCCGCACCGCGCAAGCCGCCGGACACACCGCACGGCCGAAGGACCCGACGCAGCAGCAGGCGCTGCAACTCCAACCCTGACCACCTACCGCAATACCCAGGTGACGCCGGTATTTGTCTGGACTTACCTGGTCACACCATGATTCGGGGTTATCCGGATGTCCGACAGCAGCAGCATCCGAATCGGTGATTCCACCGAACTCGCCGAACTGCTCCAGTTCATCAATGACTGGCTCGCCGCGGACCAGGACGCTCGCATCTGCCTGGACCGCTTTGCCGGTCGCGCCTACTCCACGCAATGCCTGCGCGAAGACCTCTACCGCTTCACGGCCGTCATGCTCACCAACATCACTGAAACCGACCAGGAATCCGTCACCGGGCCCGAGCGCTGACAAGCACGGCGTAGCCCGCCAGCAACCCCGACACGTCCACTTCAGCCGCCCGCTACCCCCACCAGAGCCACCCCAAGCTGGTATTCAATCGGCGCGAGTGCCGGAGGCGAGAAAGACCGGAAAGGCGAGGAACAGCCGATCGTTGCGTGCCCTGGCGGCTTGCTCATCGAGCCAGGCGCCTTCTCCTGCGATGTTGGCGAGCAGCGGCAGGCACGCGCCGTCTGTCCACACGATCGTATGGACCTCGACGGCTACGTTGACGAACCCGTTGTCCAGCAGGAGGTTCCGGTATCGGCGGGCGACCCGCGGGTTTGGCATACCGTCTGCGCGAGCGTGGACGAGCGTGCGGGTGAGGTCGGGATCGTCGGAGTCGATAACAAACGTGTCCCAGTCCTGGCCGACGAGCACCGCGCGGCCGTTTCTGGCCAGGACCCGGCGGGCCTCGACGACGGCTCGCTCGGGCTCGGCGAGGGCGTGCAGGACCTTGTCGGCGCGGTAGCCAGTGACCGAGCCGTCATCGAGAGGCAACTCGGTGGCGTCACCGACGTGGAACTCGCTCATGGGCCAGCGCTCGATGGCAATCTCGATCATGGCGGGGTCCAGGTCGATGCCGACGGCTCTCACACCACGGGCAGTTAACTCGCCGACGGCGCGCCCGCCCCCGCAGCCGACGTCGACAACGGTGTCGCCAAGCGCTTCGTACGTGTGTTCCCGCAGGTTACGAGCCTGGGGTAGGTCATCAAAGGCGTTGAGGAGGGTAAGCAATGTGGACATGACCGTCATTGTGCGACTTAATGTCGCCATGAAGTCAATCGGCGAGGTGGCGGCTCAGTTCGGGTTGCCGACACACGTGCTGCGACATTGGGAGGCGGAAGGACTGCTGAAACCGGCCCGCGCGGGCGACCGTCGCCGCTACACCAACACGGATCTGTACCGGGTGGCGGCGATCCTGATCTCGAAGGAGGCGGGCCTCGGACTCGCTGACATCCGGACGATGTTGGCCGCCCGGTCCGCACCGGCCCGCCATGAAGTGATGGCCGGCCACCGCGAGAGGTTGCTGGCACGGATCGCCCGGGCGCAGGCCGCACTCGACATGCTCGAGGGCGGCTTGGAATGCCCACACGACGACATCATGACGTGCCCGCATTTCCAAGGATTGCTGGCCGACCGACTACAGCCCTCTGCCATGACGTGTTCGGACGGCCGAAACACCGATCGGGCAGTCGAGTTCGCCGAAGGGAATCATGAAGACGCCCCAGACGAACTGGACATAGTCGTCCGACTCGACCCAGACCGCGTCGAGTCGGACGTCGACCAAGAGGATGCCGGTCAGCGACTCGCTGTAGGCCGCGCACGACGAACACAAGCAGGTAAGCGACGCTGACGCAAGAACTCTCGGTGACGACTCGACGGTGTGATAACCCCAGTCATACCGAGAGTCCCTCTCCCGACTTGCACCACCCAGAGCGGGCCGCCCGGCCAGCGCCCCCAACCCGCCCCCTGACAGACGAAGTGCTGTCATTTTTCGTCTGCACAAATCGCCAAGCGGGACACCGAACGCCGCCCAAATTCACCTGTAACTGCCGCCGGAATTCACCCGTCTAGCCACGGGTCGGTGTTGAGGAATCGGTTGAATGTGTTGACATCGCTCCGGGGTTGAGTGACCCCATATGAACAAGCCGAATGAAGATCGACGGATTGCTGAGGATACTGCCAGGTCAACAAGTGTGCTCCCCGCGCATGCGGGGATGATCCGTCGGCCTCGAGATGTTCGTGGCCGAACTCGGCGTGCTCCCCGCGCATGCGGGGATGATCCGGCCGAACTCGACGGCTTCGCGACAACCAAACCGTGCTCCCCACGCATGCGGGGACGATCCGGGCACCGGAGACGCCATCCCCACGCCGGTAGATGGCGGTGAACGACTCGATCGGTTCGTCGAGCCGTCGAGCAGATGACCCGCCGGATCTCGATGTCATAGTCCAGGGACGAGATGAACTGCTCCCACGCGTTAAGCCGCTAGACGCGATCGAACGAGAAGATGATGCCCAGGCGAGAGAACTGGCAGAATGACATACAGAATCACGCATCCGCCGCCTCCTCGCCCTACGTTTGGAGCTCCGTGATCGATGAAGGAGACCGATAACTTTCCGGCCCCGGTGACCGTCGAGTCGCTCGCTTCTGCCGTCGCAAGACTGGCCGACGAGATCTACCTGTCGCTAGCAACCATCGGGACCGCGCTGACGACCCTGTGGGATGGTCTGCTGGGGTCCGCTCCTCGGTCGACTGATCTAGCACCGCTGCGCGAGACCATTGTCGGAGAGCTCGAGCGGCATGGGAATCTGTTCGACGGCGCAGGCGTTGTGCTGGCCGACGGCCTTCTCGTGGATCAGCCCCGGCATCTGGAATGGTGGCTTCTGGACGTGCAACGCGGACCGCGACGCCTGATGCTCGAATTGAATCCGCAGAGTGAATACTTCTACGACTACACCGGAATGGACTGGTTCGTGATCCCGCGCGACCAGGGTAAGCGGTGGGTGGACGGGCCGCACCGCGATTACGCGTGCACTAATCGGTGCGTGTGTACGTTCGCGATACCGGTCACGACCACATCGGGAGCCTTCCTCGGAATCGCCGGTGCCGATGTGTCGGCTGCCTCGATCGAGGAGGTCCTGCTTCCGCGTTTCCAGGTATTCGGTCAGCGGCTGGTGCTGGTCAACAGTGAAGGCTGCGTCATTATGGGGACCGATTCCGAATTCACGACCGGGTCCAAGACGAGCCGGACGGACCGATCTGCTGCGGCAGTGCCGATCGAGGCGATGCCCTGGTTGTTGCAGCCGCTGGGATCCATGCCGTCCCACTGACGCGCAGCACACTACCTACCGATGTCGCGGCGATCTCGCCGCGCCTGGGGCTGGTGGTAGCCGGAGCCCGAGCCATGGTCGCCGGACCCGAGGACTGGCGCGACCGATTCGACCTCGCGCTGGCGACACCCGGCGCCGAGCGATGGCCCTTCCACCACGCTCGAATCCAACTCGCCTACGGTGAGCGCCTTCGCCGCGCGAAAGTCACTGTCGGAGCCCGCCGGCACCCGACCGCGGCACTGGACACCTTCGACCGGCTAGGGGCTCGACCGTGGGCGGACCGCGCGCGCAACGAACTCCGTGCGACCGGGCGCGCCACCGCGCCGGCCAGCTCCATCGAAACCTCACCCCGCAGCAGCGACAGATCGCGTTGCTCGCCGCGTCCGGGCTGACCAACAAACAGATCGGCGACCGACTGTTCCTCTCGCCGCGCACTGTCGGTACCCACCTCTATCAGGTGTTCCCCAAGCTCGGCGTCACTTCACGTGCGGCGCTGCGTGATGCCTTGAGTTCACCGGATATCGCTCGAAGCGGCTTGAGGTGAGAGGCACCGCTTTGCGGTGCCTCTCACCTGGGTGTTTATGGAACACGTTGTCCGCGTTGGTGTGTCGGTCACCAGATGTAGAAAAGGACTCCGGTAGACGGTTCAGCGACGAAGAAGAACGTGAATTACCGGAGACCTCGCGACCAGCGCAACGTGTCGGGACGCGCGGACCTGACCGATGCCCAATGGGCACGCCTGGAACCGCTGCTGCCCCGACCGACGAAAACCGGCCGTCCACCGAGATGGACTAAACGACGGCTCATCAACGGGATCCGGTGGCGGACCCGGGTCGACTCACCGTGGCGCGACGTGCCATCACGTGCGTACCTGTGGAGTACGTAACCGTCGCCGCGGCTGACGACGAGCTTCACCACACGTGCGGGTTGCGCGGTTCGCCGACGTGGATCGAGGTCGTCGAGACTGTCCTCGTCATCTGTGGACTGTTTCGCCCACGCCACATGCAATCGACCTAAGCTCTCAAGAGATTGATGCGGTGCAGGACTACGACAACTGCTTATTCCTTTTGGTGGGCGTGGAGTCGGGTGATTCAGCCGCACGACTCAGGCCGGCGGCAAAGGCGATCCGCAGGACAATTCGGCAAACGGGCGTCAAAAGCGTTGTTATCAATGGCTTCGCGGGCTTGTCCGCCGACCCGGCCGATCCGGAGGTATCCGCCGCGCTACTGCAGAGTTTGCGGGTGAGAGTCCACACCTTGGATCCGGACGTCGAGGTCCATGTGATGCCGTTCGGATGGCGGAAGGACTGGACGATGGATGCCGTCGCCGGGCCATGGTCGCAAAGGTGCCTGCATCTGCATTTGTAACGTCTCCGGTGACCATTGCTCGGCGATTGTGTCGCGTTTCAATGACCGTTGATGGTCGAAGTCGAGCTCCTTCAACGATTCCCGGGACGGGAACCTATACGGCGACAACCTATTCCACTCTACGAGCAAGAATGCACAGCCGCGCCTGCGATCGCTGGTCGCGGCGTTCGACCCCACCAGCCGTGCACCACTGTCCTGCGCAGCCTGCCATGCGCCAGGGGGCCCGGGACTGACCACCTTCCCTTCGCCACCGAGTTGGCCGGCCGGATCCGAGCCGGACTGTCCAGCCCGGTCCGCGCCGCCAAAACGATCACACTGGTCACCGCCGCGATGCCCCAGGATTCGCCGAGGCCAGCTGAGAGCGCGGGTTCGATTCCGGCGGCTCTCACTTCGATCCTCAACCCTCGCGGCTCCACATCCCACTCTGCACGACCCAGATTCCCTGGGCGCCTTGGGTCGCGGGCTGGCTGAGGTTCAAGGCGACCTTGCCGCCATCGCTGTTGGTGACGAAGACGATCGTGGGGGCGCCGCCGCTAGTTTGGACGCTGGTCCAGCTGAATCGGCTCTGCACGAAAGTCTTTGCGACTTGAATGCGGTCCAGCCGCCAGGGCTGGTGGCCGCTGTCGACGGCCTTCTGCAAGTCGGTGATCTGTTGTGCACCAAGGCCCTCGCCGCCGAACGGCGTCCCCGATGGCGGGAACGAGCTCGAGTTGGGTTGCGTCGATGCCGATGCCGATGTAGTGGGTTGCGGGGCAGGGGATTCCGGCGAGGTCGGCATCGCCGAGGGTGTGTTCGGGTCGCCGCTTCCTGACAGGGAAGATCCATCGCCACCACCCGACTGGGAGGGACCGGCGCCATTGCCCGACAGAGAAGGGGTACCGGAAGCCGGCGAGGAGGGTGCGGTGACCACGGTCGAAGCCGTCGTTGACGACTGGCCCGTCGGAGACGACGCAGTCGTACAGCCACTGATTGCTGCCGCGGAGGTGAGAATGCCGAGAACTGCCGCCGTGACTCGCCGATTGAGCAGGGCACGAGCGGACAGACCGCGACCAGGGATTGTGTTGTGCATAGAACTCCTCGATTAGAAACGGGATTCCCGACTGCGGCTCGAAAGGGACCGCTGCCCTTGTGGCGGCCCTCGCGGGGGTGCTCTACCTGCGTCAGCCGCGTAGCGGTCCCGTGATAGGCCTGGGCCTGTGCGTGCGGCTATCTGCTCGGGGTCGCCGCCCGGCGCGGGCAGTTTCAACGCCTGCCGCAGCGCGTACTGCAGCTGTATCGGCTTCCACGCCGAGTTATGGACGAAGTTGTGCACGGCCTGCGCAGCCTTCAACGTACTCACCACTGCACCTCCGCCGAAAGCATCCGCAAGCAAGCATGGTCCACCGACCGCGGGCAGACATCCGCAACAACACCGAAAGATTTGCTCCCTCGACCAGGAGGCGTGCCGCTGCATCCGCACCGCTCCGGAACCGAAGTCTGCGTAGCAACCGTGCTGTTCGCCGGAGGAGGTCGCGGCAGGCCCGAGTCGAGACCAGAGCCTTTATGATTCCTCCAGGGGGACGCCGGAATTGGGCGGCAATATCCGTAGGCGAGAGCCGTTTACCGCAAGGTTTCCTGTTGCGCGAGCGTAACCGCCACCCGGCCGCTCCCTCCGCACACGCCATCGAACAGCCGGAGATTTCGTGGAGCCGGCCGATGCACCTGCTCGGGTGCAGTGGCGTTCGGTATGCCTGCGGCAGCGGTGCGACAGCCAGATGGTGCGGCGCGAGTAGGGCCATGATCAGCTCTTTCGCGACCAGCTGCCATCGGTGGGCGCGGATTGCGGTGAAATCCAACCGGCGGCTGGACTTTCCCATCTGGACCGGCAGCCCGACCACTGCGGTGAAGTTCCAGATATCGTCGTCGAACACGGGGCGGTAGGTGCCGCCGGGCAGAGTCGAACCGGCCAGTTCTCAGACGTCGGCCGCCGCGAACGGCGAGCTCGGCTGCCAGTGGTGTCCGAAGCAGGCGAGTGCTTTCATCATGCGGTGAGTTCCTCAGGGCACAAAGGGATTTCGTCGTCTGTATCGGTGATTTGGGTCGACGCTGCGACGAGGTCGGACGGGTCGAACCGGTTGAAGATCCGGTCGATCCGAGCGGCGTAGGGCCGAAGACTGAGCGGCGGGCATCTGCCGCCGGTCCGAGCTCCGAATTACGAAGTGCAGCAACTTAGATTTCGCTGCATTCTGAGCCCAGCGGCCAAGCGCCGCGCCGTGCACCGGCAACAAGGGAGGACAGGCGGGGCCCGGCCGCCGCCGAATCTCTTTGAGGGCGCGCCGAGTTGGGTAGCCAGCCCCGTCTTGAACCCGCGCCGCGATGCCGGTCTGCTCTCGTTCTGCTCCTGGTGGGACGACGGTCGGTGGTATCGAGGGCAGTCGCCCGCCGCTGAGCACTGCGTGCCGGCCATGCCGGGCATATGGACCACCGATCTCGTGACCGACACGGTCGCCGGCATGATCGGGAAGCTGCGCGGTAGGGAATTGCACAGTGCTGCCCGAGAGTTGGTCGGGCCGCTCCTGTCAGCGACCCTCATCGGTGCACGCTTCACCAACCGTGAGCGGGCATTATGCGCGGAAGTTGTTCGACGGCAGGCGGGTCAGCCCGCGGACACCGCATCCTGATCCGGCTGCCTGAGCATCCGAAAAGCCGCAACAGGCGACCTGGTCATCACAGCCGTCATAGGCGCTGGGAGCATCGTCGGCACTCGACCAGGATCAAATGTGGTCGGAGGAACGGAGCCGGGGGAGCACGAACGCCACCACACAGCCCGGCAATCACGCTGCCAGGTAGGCGACTTCAGTGACGATCGCAATCATCGTAGCTGTGCGGTCACTCCGTCATCGCTCCGATCCATACTCAGCGACAATATCCTGGAATCTTCGCCGATACGCTTCGGCGAGCGCATCTGACTCCGCCAACAGCCAGTCCAATTGGTCGACACCGATCGGATTGTGCAGGCTGGTCACCGCTCGTAGGTCGGCGATCTGCCTCGTGACCTCGAGCTCGCCGAGCTCCCGGGCGCCGGTTTGAACAGCATCGTCGTTCAACATTCCCGCCAGGGAATAGGAGGCGACAAGGACATTGAAGCACCGAGAATCGCTCAGGTCGGGCTCGTTCCACGTCCGTATCACATAATCCGCGATCGAGACCACGTCGATGAGCCAGGCCGCGAGACCGTCGGGTTCGTCGCACGGCCAATCGTCCGGGCCGAGAATCTCGCGGAATCGTGCGTTCAGGAGGTCCGGATCAGTCCGGGGCGGACCGCCGACCGCTCGGGCCCGACAGAATTCCGTTGAGTCATCGATGAGTTGCCGGAATCCGGGTACCTCACGGTCCGTCCACTCGTCGTGCGTGAGGGCGACCGCTCGGTTCAAGCACGAAGTGGCGACGAGCGCCCGCTGGAACGTGGTAGCCCGGTCCACCAGACTTTGAGCGAGGTCATCATCGAACATGCCAACTGTCTCCTTATCGTGTTCGACTATTCAAGCGGCGTCGACGGATACGGAACGGATCATCTTCGGAATCGTTCCACCCTTTCGTCATCGACTGCGTTGCCGGTTCGTTCTCACCGACTGGGTTCTGGCCGGGTGTCGGTTCTCCGGTTGCGGGGTGGTCGAGTCGTCGGGTCTGAGTGGTGGCGGGCTGCGGTTGGCACCAGAGTGTTGCCGCAGTTTTCGGCGGGGCGTCGTCGGTGCGGGGTGCTCGAGCGATTCGACGGCCTTGCCGAGCGCCTCGGCGAAAAGAACTGAGTGGCCCAGAAGACGGACTCTCATGTTTCGGTTCTGTGGCTCGAGACGATGGCGCCACTGCCAACGGTGAGCCCGTCACCTGGACCAGCCACTCACGAAACGCTCAGTCGCACTGTCCAACGCAGAATAGTATTCCGAGTCGGCAATCCCCGACACCGGATTAAGCACCACCAACAGCATGGGATAGCGGACGCCGCTGGCTCGGGACAGAGTTGCGCCATGCAACAGATCGATCGAGACTGAGTCGGTTGAAGCCGCTGCGGCGGATGACTTCAGTACACCAACGATTTGATTCGCTTCGTCTAGATCGTGCAGCAGCAGGCGCAACAACCGCTTAGGCCAACCGTGGGCCTGATCATTGGGGCGAATCGGTGGCCGCGCGTGGGAGGGCGTCATCGTTCTCCGCGAGGGCGCTCCATTGTTCGAGACTGGTGCGGATAGGTGTCCCCGGCGCCTGACCGGCTGGCCGCTCGGTGGGAAAGCGTATCAAGTCTTCTCGTCCAGTTAGCCAAGCGTATGTCCCAGGCTTGATTTCGAAAGCTCCGAAGTGGCCCAGCCTTTCGTCCACAGCGAGGTATTGCCGACACTGCCCCGGCGACAACTGTTCGGCGACCCTTTGCGCGTACAGAGCAGGCGTGTTCTCATCTCTACTCGCAGCCCAGATGAGAACTGGGCATTTGATATCGCTATATTCGAAGCCCCAGGTATCAACACCATTCATTTGTTCGATTTCAGCTTTCCAAGCTGCGGGACCCTGTGTGAAAGCTTCGTCGAAGCTGAGGACCAAGTCTTCCCAATATTTGTCGATAATCTCTCGGTCCATACTGACGAGTTCATCTCGCGGAGTTCCGATGATCTCCAATGGGTTGCGGGTTTCCTTGTACCTCGCGTATCGCTCGGCAGTCACGTCAGGCGAGGTTCGGGCGAGGCGCTGATTTGGATGCAAGTTCTCGAGGTATCCCTCTTGCATCAGAGACGGAGGTGCAACCGGAACGAGAAGTGCGACTTTCGTGACACGGTCGGGTAGAAGAGCTGCTGCGGCCGCCGCGTAGGCGGTTCCGCCAGATCGACCGACGACAGCGAATTGTTGGTATCCGAGATGGTCCATGATCGCTTCGACGTGCGCAGCGCTATCGGCGATTGTTATGCCCTCTTGGAAGTCGGATCCACCCCAGCCAGGCCGATCGAAAGTTACGAGTCGTATGTTCAGTCGATCGAGCAACTCCGGCGGAGCGGTATCCAGACGGCTACTCGGCCTGCCATGAAACTGGATCACTGGTTGCCCGCCCTCTGGTCCCTCGACACGGCATTGCAATTTGCGGCCGTTGGGGAGGAAGACCGCGAAATCTCCGACATATCGATCGAGCGAAATCTGTGAAACCCGGTCTCCGCCTGGTGTTGGGTCGGTGTCGTTATCGCCTGCAATTGAATGGATTTCGGGCTTGCTAACGGGCGGCGGTGTCCCGTCGGCGTTTTCGTGGGCTGCGGCAGCTAATTGTTTGTCATGCTCCTCCTGGCCACCAAGATCGCCGCCGATATTCAATCGATTCACTGTGATCTGATTGTTCAGTACATTCGTGATCGGGTTGGGGTCCGGAATGTCGTTGGAGGCGGCCTTGGGCTTTGGCTGAGCGCCGCGCTTGGGGCCACTGCCGCCTTCGAACGGGTTGTTGTCAGGTGGCGGCGTCATCCGCCCGGTGTCAGCGTCCGTCGACTGCACGAGGTCTTGTTCGGTGTCGACGCTCTCTATTGGCGCGTGATTCCTTCGCCTGGGGAAGCGGTTGACCTCGGGCACGTGCGGGCTGACGTGTGGCGGCCGCATCTCCCCGCCGAACTCAATGTCGTCGGTCGACGAATGGCCGGTCCATGGCGACCGCGCCGCACGGAACGCCGCAGGATCTGCCTGCCCTGGAATCGCCCATCGTGTCGTGCCCAGTTTTGCGTGTCCGACCGCTCCGGCGAGCGGATTCCCAGCGTCCGCCGTGAACCGGCGTCTGCCCGAATTCGAATCTCCCTCTGGCGAGTCCCCAGTCTGCGAAGTGCGTGATTGCGCTGGAGTGTTGGAAGTATCGTGCGGAGTGGCAACTGTGACTGTCCTGTCTGCGTTGTTGTCGGTGGGGGTCTGGCTTTCGTCGACATCGGTGGTGGTCTCGACGTCGGCTGGGCCTCCGAATGTACTGGTCATGGGTACGATTTCTCGACCCACACCTAGCGTGATCTTGAGTTGTGCCTCCACCGAACGCTGGAACTCGGCAGGTTCGATCCCATAGGTATGCACCAGTTGTCGGTCCAAGATGGCAAATCGCCGACGCAGCTGGGCAACGACCTTGTCAAGCCAGGGCTCATTCATTCCATTGCGTTGCAGATTCCTGGCGTGGTGCAGCAATTGGCCGAGCATCCGGAGCAAGTACAGGTAAGCCCAGATATGATCCGCGGCAACCTCGTCTGAATTCTTCTCAGCCCGAAGCCGCCATTCTTTGACGAGTTCTTTACCTGTTGCGTCGAAGAAGTTCTTTCCTGCCGCTGAAAGATGTGATGGGGAGGTTTCTGCCAGGCGTGTGACGGTCTTCTTCATTCCTCTCAGTTGCTGTTTGGCGAAATCACGCGCTTCGCCGACAGTATGGCGTGGAGTGAAACGCCGATGCCATATTTGTCCTTCTGCAAACGCCACAATCGGTCGCTTTCCGGTGTATTCGTACACATCGTCGGCGATTTTTGCCCAGTATGAGTCGTCGGGCAGCAACACGACGCCTGGTCCAAGTCGAACGGCGTTCGGCCACTCGTGGTCGGGTCCTCGTGCGGGTGACCCCGCCTCCGCGGAAGCCCTGGCCACGATGGCGGGTAGCCCACGCACGGGCTCGGTGACCCCGACATAGGGTGGTTCGAAAAAGCTGTTGTGAAGTGCAACTATGATATCTGGCTTGATCCTATGCAGCACCTCGACAAACGTACGCATCACTGCTGCCGACCATCCCGTGCCGAATCGGTGTTCTATTTGCTCGTCAGGGATCTGGCGGGAACTGTCCTGGAAGTGGCCACCGGTCCGGAGCGGCCAGCGGGATGTGTCCCAGTTCTCCGACCGGACGGCGGCATCAGGATCGACAGCCAGATAGAAGACCACGGTTTCCGTGCGGGCTGCCGGGTTCGTCGCCAGGAGGTGCATCGCAGCTTCAGCGGTCCCGGAGGAGAAGTATTCGTCGACATGATCGAGGTTGTACACAAGCTTCGTGGGCGAACCGGGCGGTCCCGGGATCGTGACAATGGAAATCGGTAGATCGCCGTCGGTAACTCCGACGTCCTCTACATGGACAGTGCCGAAACGTTGTTCGAGATCTTGTGCATACTCCCGCAATTCCATGTATTTCTTTGGCTTGTAACCGAGCCCGTCGAACGCCGCGTCAACCTCGAACGGCCAATCCCAGTCGTAGTCGACTGGCGTCGATGTCGCCGCAATCTCCGGCTCGTCGTCGCCCGCCGCGGGAGGGGCTGGGAACAGCGCCTCCTGGCGCAACCTCTCCAAGACCACCCACACGCGCTCCTTCGCCTCGGGCGACGGCTGGGCGAGTATCGATTCTGCCTCGTCCCGCACACCCCCTGGAAGACCAGTTTGTGACCGCTGTGGGATCCCGGTCGCCAAGGTCATGAGGCGGTCCGCTACCACTGTCGCCAAACCGAACACCCAGGTCAGCGGATCGATTGTCGCGGGCCGCCGTATCTGGTCGTTCAAGAACCGGACATCGGTGACCAAGCCGGGCAGAGCCTTCTCCTCGGACGATACAAACCAGCGGTCCAACATGTCTGCGACCGCCGCCCACTCGGCGCCCGTGTGATCGGGGTCTGTCGGACCATCGACAGTGATCGCTGGAGAAGTGCTCGTGTGTGTCTCCTCACTGGCGTTGCCAGCACTGTCGACCTCGGATGAATCGCGATGGTCAGCCAACGCAGGTAACCCTGTCGGACTGCGATCGTGTGGAGCCGCATCAGGATTCGATCGAGCGGCGAGCTCTGCACCGCGGCCGTCGGCAGCAGCATTTCCGGGCGGTACGTGGGTCCGTGACAGTTGGTCGTGTACGTCGGCCCATTCAGGAGCGGGGCCCGCTGGAGCGACCCGACCGGCAGTCGGCCAGGGCGTGAACGCGGCACCACCCTGCTCCATGAGATCTCGCTCGGTCCAGGGTGTATGCATGACATGCGCGGTCGGGCCGGGCGGTGCTATGGCCCGTCCAGCACTGTTCGCCGCGGTCCACGGTGTCGGCATGGCAGACTTCCGTGGAGCCGCAGCGCGGGATGTCTCATGCTGTGCATCGGCACCCGATCGTTGCTCGGACTGCGCGGTCGTTCCAGGCACGTCATCGGTACCAGGCGAATCCGACCTCTCAGGGGTGAGGTCGATTGTCCCCGACGCCTGGGCTACACCACGTTCGGCGTTCGGCTGGGGTGCTGCCAGTTGCAGTTCGGCTCTTGTCTCCGCGCCATCGTCGAAGGTGGCACGGGATCTTGGTCCAGGATTGGATTGAGGTTCGGGCGCGGTGCTTTTCGGGCCACGTTGGTCGCCTGGAGGTTCACGATGGTGCCGATCGGGTTCCTCGTTGTGTTCGTCAGGGAAGCGGGGCGGGGCGGGTACAGCCGGACCTGCGTGTGGTGGACGCCTCGTCGAATCAGCCACGAAGTCCGTGCCCACTTCGCGCGCAGCCCACGGTGACCTGCCAGCGACGTCGGCCGCTCGCCCCGGATTCCACTCATCTGGGCGCACCCACTCCGGTGTGTCACCACGCGGAACTGACCTGTCGAGCAGTTGGTCGACGGGCTCGGGGACATCACCCGGCTCCTCGCCGGCTTCTCCTGGTCGGTCATCGAAATTGTCGTGGTCGGCCGGGTCCTGAACGAGATCGCCGTAATGGTCGAAATCGATGGTCCAGAAGGCACGCTCGGCCTGGGGATCTGTTGTGGGTGTCGAGGGTGGCGGCCCCGGAGTGGGCTCGGAGATGGAGGCTTGGGCGGGAGGGCTCGACACGATCTCAACGTGAACACCAGGGCCGAGGGCTGGTCCTTGGGCGAATCCGGCCTCTACCCAGTCGGCTACCGTGGGTTCACCCCGCTCTGCCGCACCGAGCACGACGACCTCGGTGTTCGCACCGATCTCTGAGTCGGGGCCCAGGTCGACCAGGATGTGGTGTCGTTCGGCGGGGCCGACCTTCGGGTACCATCTGCCATTGATCGCCACATCGAACGGCATGTTCGGGTTGGGCAGTGGAAGGTCGGCGGAGCCGATCGGGATCCGCGCGAGGATGGTGTCACACTCGGCGGTCCAGCGGTGGTGCAGCCCCGCACCGTCGCCAGCGCGGACGTGGATCGTGTCAGCGACCCGAGTGCGGATCTCCAGTACATCTTGCAGTTCCGGGTGCGGTCCGAAGTCCCACCATCGCCCGTAGAGCAGCGTTCCCAACCGGACCAGCGTCATGCGTCGGTCCGGTGGGATATCTGTCGCCATGCTGGCCCATAGGTGCAACATGCTTGGGTGCAGACCGGCCTCTGCCAGGGTGTCGACTGCCTCCATGAAGCGCTGGTAGTGCCTGTCCGATTTTGTTTCGTCGAGATCGGCGTGAGACATCAGACCCTCGAGCACGATCCGGCCGCTGTCGACCTCGTCGAGGAGTATGGGAATCAGTCGAGCGAGTTCGTTCGCGGACAATCCTTCACGGTTCAAGCCGGTGTTGACAGCGAGATGCACCGTCGCAGGCTCCCCGACCCGCTCGGCGGCCGCGGCCACCGCGCGCAGTACCGCCTCCGACGAAACCCCCACCGCTACATTCGATCTGATTGCTGACTCGAAGTCTGAGCGGGGGTTGGTCTGCCATGCCAGCAACGGGACACCGATACCCGAGGCGCGTAGCTTGACCACCTCGTCGATCTGCGCTCCTCCGATTGCATCGACGCCCGCCGCCTCCGCTGCGCGGGCAAGGATTTCAGCGTCGAAACCGTACGCATTTCCCTTCACCACCAGCATGATTCGAGGTGCGGCCAGTTTGGTCCCGTGGATCCGGTTGTATTCGTCGATCTCCTCGTTGAATCGTCGGCGCGCCACAGTCAGGTTGTTCGTGAGCGCGTCGGTGCTGACGGTGGCCGATGCCGAGGCGACGGATGGGTTCACCTTGCTGCGCGCGTACATGGGGTCCATGACGAGGTCGACCCCGTCGTGCACCACCACCCGGGTGCGGCCGGGTGGCGCGCTCGCGAACTGGTCCAACGGCACGTCCAATGCGGTAGACCACTGCTGCGCGGTGGGTTCACCGTCGATGCCGGGTCCGGCGAGCACGACGATGTCGCCCTCTGAAATGTGCACCCCGGCAGGTACTTCGACGGGGAGCTGGTCCATCGACACCGGACCGGCGATCGGACATCGCACGCCGTTGATCAGCACCCACAGGCCCTGGTCCCACGTGCCCAGATCATGGGGCACACCGTCCGGGTACCCCAGCCCGACCCACGCGATCTGCCGTTCGCGACCCGCTGGCACACCCAGGTAGCCGTGCCCTTCATCGGCGGGCACCGTTTTAACGAACGCGACACGCGCCCAGCGTGTGATTGAGGGTTGCAATGCCAGGTTCGGCGACTCACCGGGAAGATACCCGTACAAGGGTGCACCCAAGCGGACAGCGGGGGAGGGACATAGTTGCGGTCGCACTGCGAGCGCGTCACCTGCGATGTGGTAGGTGTTGTACTCGGGCGCAAGCTGGTGCATAAGGTGGACTTGACGGTCGTTCATCGGGTGCCACGGGTCATCGTCGTGAGCCAGCTCGGTGAAGCAATGGACATCTGGGATCACATCGGAGTATTCGTTCAGGCGTTCGATCAGCTCTGGACGTTGGCTGGGTGAAATGCCGCCCGCGTGTTTACCGGTGTCGAATTCGACGGCGATCTTGGCGGTGGCGCCGAGTGTTCGTGCGGTGCGCGCAACCGTGTGTAGCTGGTCGATCGAGGACACCGTGAGGGTGATGTCGGCGTTGATCGCGATCGCCGCGACCTCGGCGTCGATAGCCGAACCGGGCGAGATGATCGGCATCGTCACACCGGCGGCCCGCAGTTGCAGTCCGATGTGCAGCGGTGCGTGCAGTGCCTCAACCCCTCCCTCCTCCATCGCGCGCGCGGTCTCCACCGGCGCGATCTCCCACACCTCGCCGATCACGCGTGCTGAGGTGGCTTTGCTGACCTCCGTGCTGTTGTGCCGAACCGCGCTCGCACCGAAACTCAACACCGATTGCGGTCGCGCCTGATGGCGATTGCTGACCGGCAGACGATCGCCGGGCATACGCGAGATCAGCTCCTCGAATTCCGTCGCGAGCTGGTCGTCGTACTCGGCCAAGGCCGCGAGCCGGTGCGGGAAACTGGGATCGGTGGGCCGCATGCTCAAGTCCGCGGCCAAGGCGACGAGCTTTCGACCCAACGTAGACACACGGTCGCTGAGCTCGCGGGCCTCTGCGTCCACGAATGTCTTGACCACCAATCCCAGCTGGCCGAATCGGCGTGCCCACCATGGTCGGGGTGATGGCTCGTGTTGCTGCAGGATCTCATCCAGCACCCCTTTCACCGCACGCGATACGTCGTCCGGATGCGTGCGAGGCGACACCAGAAGCGAATACGTGCCGGGTCCAGTGCTATGGGCAGAGGCAACAACGCCGGACTTGACCGGATGCACCTTCACGTAGATGACGTGATGCTCACCACTGGCGGTGATAATCGTGAATCTCCCCCTGTTCCAGGTTATTCGCTGATCGATAATGAGATCGAGATCGGCCTCGATGCGATGAAACAGTTCGTTATTAGACAAATCCGTCCGCGCGTCGGCACGAAACTCGCCTAGGTTGTAGACTTGGAGATGTATCTCAGGTTCGTCGAAGACCGACGATTCGTCGGTGGCGTGCTCGGGCAGGAGTGTCGATACCCAATGGGTGGCACGTTCGGCCAGCAGAGGCTCACGGGCGGCGAGCAAGGCCGTCCAGCTCGCGGACCCCTCCTCGGATAATGCCTGCTCCGCATGCGCGACAGTCTTTCGCAGCTCTTCGATCATGACCTGCACCAGATCCGGCTGTACTGCCGCTACGGCCCGCTCCAACCGGCCGACGACGACCGACATTTGGGAGAACAGACCGGCGAGGCTCTCGGTCATCTGGACCGCCCGGCTGCCGATCAGGTCGAGTTGAATCGAGTTGTCGGCGCGATGCAGTATACGGCCCACCGCGTCCGCGACCGCCTGAGCCACATGTGCCTCGTCGACGCGGGAATCGACGACGATGTCGTAACGGTCATCGTGGCGGTTATAGAAGATGTCTGCGGTTCCACCGACCCGTGCGGTTCCCGCCCACACTGCCACCTCGACGCGGTCACCCTGCTTGTCGACGAATGTGAATCGCGCCCTGCCCGGGTCCCACCGTAGGTGTTCACGGGTGATGAGGGCGAGGTCTGTCTCGATGCAGCGGAGCAATTCCTGGAAGCCAAGAGACGATCTCGGCGGGCGTGCCTTGACCCAGCCATCGCGTCTGGGAAGCTGGGAGGCGGGGCGGTATTCACGGCTTTCTCTGATCAACTGCTCGAGTTCTGCGGCTTTCGATTCGAGGAACGCCTGGTCGAATCGTGCGTCGGATCCGGATGCCCACTCCGGCATCAATTCCCGGAGCCGCTCCGCTGTGCGGCTCTGTCGATCCCACTGTGCCAGCTGCGCCATCCGCGTGTCGACGTCCGAGTCGCCTGGGCGTAGCTGCAGTTCCGCGGCCACCTCGTCCAAGACACTGCGCAGTTCGGACCCGTGGACTGCACCATCTCGTTGCGCCATCCCTACGAGGGCCCGCAATTCGGCGAACCCGCCCATCTGCTCCGCAGTTATGGCGGCCCTGGCCCCATTGATGCGGAACGGTGGCTTCTCCTCGCGGAGTTCAACATTGTGCTGTTGCAGGGCCCGAAGGATTTCCAGCTTCCGCACAATCTTGGGCATCGCCGCCACATCCGACGCCCAAGTGGCAACAGGCAGCCCATAGGCCAATACCTTCCCATCGTCAGGCCGCCCGGCGATCGGGCCGACCGGGTCTGAATGCGGTTGCAGTTCGACTGTGACAACTGCGTCCTGGTCATTGCGAAACCAGAAGACCTTGCGATCGTGATCCCACTCGATATGGGCGCCGATCAGGTCCAGGTTGGCCTCGACCAGCTCGACCAGCCGATTGCGTACGTCGTGGTCCGGTGCAGGTGATGTCTCGTCCTCGCCGCCGTGTACCGGGACCTCACCAGCCCCGAAGGAAGCGGCCGTCTCGTGGTTCGGTAGGGCGCCGGAGTTGTCGGGGGGTCGGATGAAGCGATTTTTGGGGATCTTTCGGAAACGTTTTTTTGGGACCTTGCGGTTTTGGAATACGTCACGGCGGGAGTCCAGTATCTTGGTGCCGTGACGGGTCAGTGTGATGCCGTGGAGGGTTTCGGTGTCGAATGGGGGGTTGTCGGGGTCGAGCGGTTGGTCGGGGATGTTCTCGCCGATGGCGCGCAGCCACATGGTTGTGCCGTCGTGGTGGGCGAGGAACACATGGCCTAATTCGGCATCGGTCGGCTTGGCGTTCACCAGGATGCCGGCGACACCGTCGCTGGATGCGGCGCTGAGTCGGGTGAGTTTTCTCGCGAGATGGTGGTACCCGTCGTAGGGGTCGTGTTGACCACCTGCGAACCAGGAGATTGTGGCTCGCGGAAAGCCGTCCTGCGCCGCCTCGGTGATCGCTGCCTCGCTGGGTATCTCGACGTCGAATACGGGTGTGCCGTCGGGGGTCCGTAGCTTGTCGGCTGTGCGCAGGGCATGTGCGAGACATGCCGTGTCGGTTGGGCTCGGGGGCGGGATGTCCCGCTCGACCTGGTTGTCTTCGGTGGGTCGTGCCCCGGTCGCCGAGACTCTGTCTCGTGAGGTGGTCGTCGGGTCGGACTCCGGGTCGTCGTCAGGGCTGGATTGCGCAGATTCGGTGTGCGCACCCGGTACGGGAATCAGGCCCCAAACATTGTCCTCGCGGTATTCATAATTTCCGTCGGGGAGCTGATAGATGAATCCAGCCTCGCCACACCACCACGCGGGGCCCTCTACGGTATCGAGCCGGATCCAATTCGGTCGCCTGAAGCTCTCGAATTCGACAGCGCTGAGCGGTATCTGGACGGAGCGGTGTTCAACCTCGAGAACCTGCATACCGAAGTGGTCGGCAAGGTGTGCGAGCGTGCCATCGTTCTGGGGTTCATCAACGTACTCCGCCAAAGTCGGTAAATGTTCATTCCGGTGGTGCGCCATTCTGACGCTGAAGGCGTAGCCTGAGGGGTGGAATGATCCAACGATGTGCTCGATATTCTCGCGGCCAGCAAATTCGACCAAGGAATTTATCAATGGATCTTGCGCAAACTGTGGCGCGACGTTCGGCGTGATATTCATTGCGAGAATGCACAGAGTGTTTCCGGTAGGCCTATATGTATCGCGGTACGTGCCCTCCTCGCCTGCGATCTCACGTCGAGTGCCCAGGGTGCGCGGGTCGCCATCCCAGTCGATGCGATTCGTCGAGAGGATGCCCAACAGCTGGCCGCTGAGGTCGACCAAACATAACTGACCAGCAGCGAACGTCTCCATTCGTTCACGCAACGATCCCGGTCGAGTCGACATCCACGGCGCCGATGCTTTCGCCTCGAGTGCGTGGCTGGCGATCGCATCTGGATTGTTTCCGCGGTAATCTTCCCAGGTAGTTACGTGAAGTGTTCCGTGAGCAACGCTGCCGAGCGCTCTGTCAAGTATTTCGCTTTCTTCGCTCGTCCATGTTTCGAGGTCATCTCCCGACAAAAACCTTTCAAGGATACCTACCTTGCGGCGCATCTCGTAAATACCGTCCCTTCTTAGAAGGGTAAAGATGTCGGCAGTTGTCTTAACCTTATCGGGTTCCAGTGTCGGTCTGGGTCTGCGTGCGAGAACATTCTCTACATCAAATTGCCGATTTGCGAATTCCTGCTCTAGAGTCGGCGTCCATTTCTCAATGTATCGTCGTACATGATCGGAGGTCAACCGCCTGTCTGCCAGCATTGTCGACGCGGACGGGTGTGGTTGGCGGTGTGGTTCTTCGGCACTCGCGTGCGGATCCGACTCCGCTACAGCTTGCTGGCTGACAGCCGACGCTTCAACGGACTGTGTGGTCCTCGCAGGGATCAGGTCTGGTTCTACCTGCGTAGGTTCGCTTCCCACCAACTTGACCCATCGCTTTGCAGCACGCGCGGCCGTTCGACGCCCCGCTGTCCCCTCGAGTGCAGCATGTTGTAAACGACGGTGGACGGCGAGACGACCGAGGCCGGTTTGCAACACGTCGCCAGCCATTCTTGCGGCGTGGTCCTGACTCTCATGCCCACGCTCTGCGGTCACTAGCGATGCATACCCCCAGAGTGTTTCTGGGAAGAGCTCCGAAAGTGCCTCGCACAGCACCTCGACCTGGTCGCGGTCTATACCGAACAGCACATTCACACCGCCATCAGCCAACAGCAGCCCCGCCTTATGCAGAACCCTGGTCAACTGATCGCGAGCCGCAGCTCCAGTGCGATTCGCCCGCTGTGCTGCGACGATCAGATCACGGAGGCGATTCCGTTTGATCTCATGTGCTCTGCCGTGGTCGCGGATGAAATCTGGATTGGCCACCGCTGCAGCATGTTTCAGACCTGGGTCGACGAACAGTACCCGAGGTGTGAGACCTTGCGGCATGGAGGCGAGGCCGTCGACGATCTCTTTGACTTCTGTGAGGAGATATTCGGCGACATCGTTGCCGACGTCATAGACAAAGCTCAGTGTCTTTTCGCCTTTGCTGCCCGTCATGTCGAGTCGCCTGCTCTCGAAAAGGACAGCGTCCTGCCGCCGTTGTGCTTCTTCCTGCCGCTGGCTGGCTTTTTCCAGCAGAACGGAACCGATGTAGAGGCCAGCGCCAATCCCAGCAGCGCCGATGGGGACCAAGGACTCTAGGGCGTGATTGTGTGATAACTCCACAAAGCCGGCGACAAAGGTACCCAGCGCCGTCGCGAAGCCAATGGCGGCGTCTTTCCCGCCGGTTGCTAGAGCGAACGAATCCCCGAAATTCTCCTTTAGATAGGTGAAAATCCGGGCGGTGATAATCGTGGACGATACTCCCAACCCCGCTAGTGCTGCCGCCATTGCCCCGAGGTTGTCCCACACCGAAGCGACTGCGGTCAACCCGGCAGAACCTACGAGGGTAGCCGAAGCGAGATGCCGGAATTCGAGCTCCTCGATCCAGTTTTTCATCCACGTAGGCGCAAGCATGCTCGCCACTCCGCCCGCCGCGAACGCGGCGGTCGCGGCCCCTTGGATCGCCGGAGACTTGCCACTGTCGTGTACCACGTTCGAGAAGTGGAACATCAGATCGGCAAGGGCGAGATTGCTGAGAGAGACAGGAATGATGAATCGTCTGAAGGATGTGTCCGCGCCTAGTTCGCGGACGGCTTGACGAATACTACGCAAGCTGTCCGCGCCTAGTGTGCGGGCGAGTTCGCGGACGGCTTGACGCATACTACGCGAGAAGCCTTGAGATGCTTCAGGCGTGTGCGACGAATGGTCTTTCGGCAAAAACCGCAGCACCCCGAACGCTGCCATCCACATGACGGCATCGAAGGCCTGTGGGAGATAACCCGCCTGCCCTGCAAGAAAAGGTCCGAGGAACCCACCGGCCAGGGCTCCAATGGGCAACGCCAACAACCCACCGACAATGGACTCCTCGCCGGGCCTTAAAGCATGCCCAAGATCTCTTTGAACAGCATTGATAAAGTATGTGGCGAATAAGGCTTCTGCGCCCGTTGCCAGCGGGAGCGCGATACTCAGGGGTCCATTGCCGGCAAGAAGAGCGGCGGTAGCCAAAGACGCGGCCGAGCCGCCTGCTGTCGACCACCTCATAACCTCTCGCGGATCCCGCTTCATAATTCCGGCACGTACCGCAGCAAGCTGCGCGAGGCCAATGGGGGCCAGCGCGATGCCTGCCTCCGCAGGGTTGCTTGTCGCGCCCACCATGCCACGCTGTGCGGTATTGGTGCCGAAAGCATTCAACACATCGCCCAAATACGTTGGCCAGACGTCCTCGTGGCTCAACACTTCACGCTTGGTAGGCTGACCCATCTCAGGTGACCCGGCCGCCGGCCAGTCGCCGCCCACGGCTGGGATAAAGAGATGTCCGCCCCCAGGTAGTTTGGCCCATCGCGGGTTCGGCCGCGCGGTGTTGCTGTCCGATCGATTGCCCCCTCGCCTGCCAGGTACGACGCCTGACCCGTCGTTGTTTGCTGATAGCCTCAGCAATCTCATCCCGCGCCTGGGTAGGGCACCGGAGGTATCTGGAGGGCGGACGAAACCTTCTGGGACCGCATGGTCTTGGAATGCTTCGCGGCGGGATTCAATTGTTTGGGTGGTGCCGTGGCGGGTGAGCGTGATGCCGTGGACGGTTTTGGTGTCGAATGGGGGGTTGTTTGGGTTGAATGGTTGGTCGGGGATGTTTTTGTGGAGGGCGCGGAGCCACATGGTTGTGCCGTCGTGGTAGGCGAGAAACACGTGGCCGTTTTTTTCGCCCGTTGGTGCGATGTTGACGAGGATTCCGGCGATCCCGTCGCTGGAGGCGATGCTGAATTGGGTAAGTGCGTTCGCGAGGCCGTGGTATCCGCCGCGGTACTCTTTGTGTTGGCCGCCCGCGTACCAGGAGATAGCGGCACGAGGGTAGTAGCCGGCCTTTTTTGCTTCGGCGATTGCGGCTGCGTCGGGTACTTTGACGTCGAATACCGGAGTGCCGTCAGGGGTTCGTAGGTCCGCGGCTGTGCGCAGCGCGTATTCGGCGCATTCTGCGTCGACCTGGCCTGTGGCCGGGGTATCGAGCTCGACCTGGTTGTCGTCGGTGGGCTGTGCCGCGGCCACCGATGCCTCGTCCCGTGACGTGGTCGGGTCAGGCTCCGGATCGTCGTCATAGTTGCGGCGCGCTGCGGTGCCTCGCCCGTACCCGTCGTATCTGCCATCCGGGTGGCTTGTGGAGCGATCTTCGGCTTCGGAATAGGATGTGGCGGGTGTGCTATTCGTAGCAGGAGGTGTATCGACTAATCCCGTCGATATCTCGCGGGGCGTAGCGACGACGTCACGGTCGCTGGCAGGACTGGTGGCCTGGCCCGAACGTTGTGACTTCAGCGCATCGGTCCAGTTCTTCGTGGTGGCGCCGACGCGATGCAAATGGGCAAGTGCCTCCGGCAGACTCAATCGTCTTTGCTTGCTGGCGCGCAATATATTGTTGACCAGCCTCCGGGTATTTTCGGCCGCAGAGTTGTCAATACTTTCTTGCACCTTGTCGTTTTGGAGGTTGTGTCGGGCCTGCAGCGCGGCGGCCACGGGGGTCATGCCATCCTGGCTGATCAACTCGCGCGTGCGGACCTCTTCGGCGCTGGCCAGAGACCTGTGCTGGTACTCCGCGAAACTCTGCATCACGAAACGCCGCGCGCCCGCCGCGATGGCCGGATCGCTGTCAACCATCGCGAGGGCCCGCTCGAGGGCAACAGGCAGCAACGTTGCCCGGGTGAGGTCGCCGGATGGCCGCACAGGGTCGGTGATCGCGGGCATCCACCGGCCGGTTCCTGACGCACCGCCAGCGTGTTCTGCAGCGGGGGATACCTGGTCAGGTAAGGTGCCGGGCGTGTCGGCAGGGCGGACGAAGTCGTCTGGGACGGTTTGATTTTCGGATTGTGCGCGGCGGGACTCCAGTGGATTCGCTGGGCCGTCCAGCCCATGGGTTTCGTGATTGTCGGCGTCGGATTCCCGATGATCAAGACGCGATAACGCGGCCCCCACGGGGTCCAGCGCTTCGGGGACATACACCTCCGACACCACGTAGGCCTCCGCAGAGTGTCCAGACGACACCTCAGGTGTGAGCGGAGCCTGCGTAGCCGCCTGCTCAGGCGTGACCTGCGGCGCAGCGGTGTTCCTGGGTGTGGCGGGAGTGTCGAGTGCCTGATGGTCCGGGGTTTGTGGACTGGTCGCGGTGTGGTTGGCGGCGGGGGCGTTCGTTGCTGCTGGTGCGCTGGTTGGGGTCGGGATGGTGGGAGTTTGTGGCGCCGTGGGCGGTATATGCGTGGGTATCAATGCGGCTGGACCCAGATGACGTCCGATAGCCGCGGAATTCTGATCGGCTGCCTGCCGCCGCTCCGTCGCCAGTTCCGCGTCCCGCCGCGCTGCGGCGGCCTGATCGTCGGTCCACCGCGGCTGGGTCGAATCGCGGACGTCGATGTCAGTCGGCGAATGCGGAATTGTCTGGAGGGCAGCGGATTTCGGTGCCGGCGCGTCCGCACCGGCCTGCCGTTGGACTTGGTGTAACCCAGCGGCCACTTTGCTGGGTAGCTGTTGGGTCGGCGTGTCGAGTCGTTTGAGGCCGTACGGTTTTTTGCCGGCCGCGTGGTTCTGCTCGCCGGATCTGGGGACGTGGTGGATGGAGACATGGGCGTGAGGGTCGGGCGCGAGTGCGGTGGTGCTGCCGAAGCGGGCGGATCCCGGGACGCCGCCGCGGGCGGCGCGTCGGCGCAACTGCTCGAACGCCACGTCGTCGGGGCGGGCGGTGCCGTGCAATGCCAGGCCCCCAAGTTCCCAGGTGTCTTGCGACACGTGTCTGTCGAAGCCTCGACCGACAGCGAAGTTGCCGATGACCATCTCCCCGTGTTTGCCGGCGAGTTCGGTCATGTAGGCGTGGAAACGGGCGCCGCCGAGTCGCCACTGCTTCTGCGCGTCCATATACCTGCACGGGATCCCGGCTTTCTCGGCCATCGCGACTAGTTGCTCGACCTCACTGTTGAGGACAGCGCCCACGATGACCGGGCGACCGGCTCGGTAGTCGGCCAACGCCGCGTCGAACACCTGCTGCAGATTCGCCGCAGGGGTCTCGGCAGGCTCGTGATCGTCGAGTTGGACCAGCACGTCCTCGTAGTAGTCCGGGGCATCGAGCACCTCACCCCAGCCCAACTGTTCCAGCCGCTCGGCCGGAACATAGGTCAACGTCCCGGACGCGCCTGATACCACGTCGAATCGACCGTATTCCCGACTGAAGTACTCCTTCGAGTTGATTTGCTGCGCCTTGTCGTGCTCGGCGCGGATTCGCATGTTGGGGTCCGATTTCTGCGCGATCGCCTCCAAAGCCTGATGGATGCCATTCTCGACCCGGCTCAACGTCGCACCCCGCTCGGCGCTTTCGGGTGCCTGCCCTTCGGCCTGCTTCGGGTCGGGCTGATTCACGTGGACCGCTTCGCGCCCCGAGGAACCGGCGTTGCCTTCCGGCTCGTGGGTGGTACGGCTGATCAACACGACCTGCGGATCATCGCCACCGGAGTTGAACCACGTGTCCTTCTCCGGGTAGTCGAAATGCGCGGTCACCGCGTTGTTCAACCGGTGCAATTCCTCCTCGGTCGGCGCACGCCCCAACTCGGCATGCACTTTCGCCAACCCCACCGAATTCAACCGCGCCCCGCCGTGTTCATCTGCCTTGGCTGGAATCGCATTCAACGGCCGACAATCCGCCTCGGTCAACACCCCTTTCGCCAGCGACCCATCCAGGAAGTCACGCGCCCAGATCACCATGTCGGCCTCGGGACCCGGAAGATTGTGGTCATCACCGTCGACGATCGCGTACATCTTGCCGTTCGAGTGCGTCAGACCGAGCACCTCGCACGCCTCATCGGCCAGCAACGCCCGCGCCGGCACGATATTGCCGCGCTGATCGCTATGTACCAACTCGCCATCGGTGCCGAAAAACACTGTTGGACCGTCCAACTCCGCGTACTTGCCGTCCGGGTTCAGCCGCACCGCCTTGAACCCGTACTTCCCGAATTTCTTGACGAACCCCTCCTTATCCCGGTCCGCGAGATACTCATGGCTGGACACCCGCACCACGGAACCATGCTTCAACGCCATGTACGCCGACGCCTCATCGAACGGCAACGTCTTGCCACCGCCGGCCCGCAGATTGACGAACCCGCCCTCACTCATATGCAACGCCATCATCAATTGATTCGGGCGGATCACTTGACCACCCTCGCGGCGCAGCACCTCCAAAAATGCGCCGATCTGCTCGTCCTCACCGAACTGACCCTTCAACCGCACTTCGAGGTCCTGGTGAGACATCGAATCCCACTGCGGCAGATCAGCATCCGGCTCCGGAGGCCACGGCCGCTGCTGCCACCACGTCGGCGGTGGCGCCTCGCCCGGCAGATGCTCGACACCCAGCCGCGACAGATACCCCTCCCAGAGCACCCGTGCCCGGACCTCGACATCCGACGCGATATCCACCGCCAACAACTCCACGTGCGCGGCCACAGCATCCGCCAACCGTTCGGCCCGCTCCGCCGCCCGCTCCCACGCCCGCGTGGCCGCTTCCACCCGGGCATCTGCCTCGGCTATCGCCTCCGGCCGTCCCGTCTCCCGCAATCGCTCCGCCCGCGCCAGCGCCTGTGCAAATTCCCCCTCCGCCACCGCAGACCGACGCAACGCCCGTTCCGCCGCGCGCAATTCGACCTTCGCCCGCAGTTCCCCCATCTCCGCCGAAATCTGCTCGCCAAGCGACCCCGCGCGCTCCACCCGCGACCGCGCCGCCTCCAGCCGCGCCTGCAGCCTGGCCAGTCGCGTCGAATCGCCCTCTGCCACCTGCGTACGCGGCTTCTCGACGCCCTCTGTGCCACCAACCCCACCCCTGTTCTCAGCGGCCCCATCGATCGCCGCCCGTGCCTGCTCCTGCAACTCCTCGAACCGGCGTTGCGCCTCCTCCCGCACCAACTTGTCGTGCTCGGCACTGGCCTGCGCGAACACCCGCTGACGCTCCTGCAATGCCCGCACCGCGCCGACAGCCCGACTCTCTACGTCGGCCCGGTGCTCGGCTACCACCTCCGCCAACACCGCTTCGCGGTCCGCGAGTGCCCGTCCCACGGTGAACTCGCCTACCGACTTCCAGAACGACGCCGAACGCACCCGCCTTTCGAGCGCCCGCTCCTCATGTGCCACGTTCTCGCTTCGAGTGCTCCGATCACGACGAAACGCGTTCAGTACCGCTTCGGCCGACTCTTGTCGGGCTTGGCGGCCCGCCAACTCCGCTTCGGCGGAGGCCACACGTTCGTCGGCCCGTCGCACCCGCGGGTCCCTGGCAGCCCGATCCTCCACCCTGGACTGCGCCTCCTCGATCCGCGCCTGGGCCTCGACCTTCGCCGCGTCCCGATCGGCCTTCGCCAGATCCATCCGTTCCCGAGCCTGTTGCACCGCCTCAGGGGTAAAAGGACCGGTCGACACCTCCGGGATCCGCTTCGTGGGCAACCATTTTCCCTGCAACGCAGCCACATCGGCCGCCGCGTTTCCGGTGACGCCCGCCGTCGTGATCTCACGTGGCGGCTTGTTCGCCTGGGCGAGCATGTTTGCCACTGAACTCGCCCGCTCGGCGTCGGACAGCTGGTCACCGACGTTCCGTACAGCGGCGGTCTCAGGTGCCTCCACCGCCGGGGACTTGCGCCCCCCGGCGTAACCCAGCAGTGCTCCGTTGAGCGCACCGCCGAGGAGTCCCGACCAGTCCCAGTGTCCTGTGAACGCCGCCCCGGCCCCGACCATGGTGGCACCCGACCCGAATCCCACCCCGAGCCGACCCAGCGCCGAGTTTTGCAGCGCTGGAAAGAAATGCACCGCCGCCCCGGTGGCCAGGTGGCTGACCAACGCCGATCCGGAGCCCTGCAAGAACGCCGAACCCAGCGTCTTGGGATCGAGGGTCTCACCGGACAAAACATCGGCGGCCAGCGTGAAAGCGGTTTGCTCGGCACCGATCCGAAACGACACGACCGCGGCATGACCCACGAACGAGCCCAGAGGTCGCACCAAGCCGGATATTTCGCGGATCGTCGCCTCGGCAGCAGCGTCGAACGCGGCCTTTTCCTCGATGATCCGTGGCAGGGTCTCCTCGATTGCCGCCGCGTCGGCGATCGGGTTCCCCAAGCCTGCCATCACAGTCCACGCCGCCCGCAGCGTCATCATGATCATCGCCAGCTGGGAGGCCAACGACTCGCTAGCGAGCTTGTGCGTCGCGTCGCCGATCTTGGGTGTGGCCTCCGCGATTGAATTGGAGGCCGCCGTCACATGGTCGAGGAATTGTGTGGCCTGCTGTTGCGACACGCCTTGCAGCGCTTGCTGTGTCAGCGCCCACTGCTGCTGGGTGTCGGCGGAAAACCGCTCGACATGGGCACCGAGCTTGCTCATGATCGTGCCGACCTCGCTCAACGCCCCAGGTTTCTGCTCCGGGAACCGGCCCGCGAGCAGCGCCAGTTGGAGCGGCGTCGGAATTGAATCCACCAGTTCGACGATGTCGTCATCGTTGATCACGAGACAGAGGCCGATCAACCGGCCTGGCGTGCGGCCGAAACAATAACCTGATGCAGGGCTTTCGCCGTGTTGCCCGCACTGTCGCCATCACGCACCACAGACAGAAACCCCTCCTCCAATGTGGCCATCGGGTCGAGCCGACCTTCGCTTACCGTGCTGCCTTCGCGGATCAGCCAGGTCCGATACCCCTGCACAACACGCGCGATCGTGTCGAAGCGTTCGCGGATGTTCAGGGAATCCAAATACAGTCCGATCAGCACGCGGTGCGTCGATGCCGCCGCGCGGTCGCCGCCTGCGGCGATCAGCGCTCGGCCCAACGCGCGCACGGTCGCGGCGAACGTGGTGTCGGCCGGCGGCGCCGCCGCTGCTCTCACGAGCGCGCCGTTCAAGGTCAGCACCAATCCAGGTATGTCTCGTGGCTCCACCAACTCGACCAAATGCGCTGCTGCGAGCCCAATCCGCACCGAGCGGAGAGCGATCTCCGGGTAGTTAGGCAGGACGGCGTCGATGGCCGCCACGAATTCGGTGACGGAGGCCGGATCGAGATCCGGCGTGTCGAAGCCGATCACCTCCAGGCCGTATCTGTTGGCCAGCTCACGTCCCACGTGCAACAGATCCGAACCAAAGCTGGTTTTTGTCTGCTTCTTGGGCTGCTTCTTCTCAGCGTTCCGAGGCCGAGCAGAGGCCGGCCGCTGTGGCTGGTCGGTTGCTTGGCGCGGCGGCGTCGCCTGTGGCGCACCGGCATTGGACCGAGACCACGGCGTGGTCGACTGTTGTGCCCGACGTGAGCCCTTGTTGACCGATCGTCCGGCAGGTTTCGCGCTCGACTTTCCATCCGCAGCACTGGTGGCCTTCTGGTCCGGTGTGGTCGACGGCGTCTTGCCGGGTCCGCCGGGGAGACCTCCATCCGGTGCGCTCCCGGGCGGGCGAGGTGGGTTCTGGCCACTGGCCGGACCGTTGTCCGCCGACGGCCCGACTGGGCCGATCCCGGTACTCCGGGAAGGCGTGCGTGCGGGCCCTGCCTTGCCGCCGGTCTGCGTTGACGAGGTGCCGGGGCCCCCTGGACCCGAGGGACCGACGGGCGATTCAGGTCCGGTTTGCGGTGCGACTCGCGCGGGCGATTCGACTCGGGCAGGAAATTCGACTTGGGCGGGCGATGCGCCAGCGGAAGCCGACCAGGTCGGTGCTGCCGCCGCCTGCGGCACCGACAGCGATGACAGTGGTGCTGCCGGAGTCGGCTCACCGCCGGACGTTCCTCCCATATCGCCTGCATTCGCAATCTCTCTGGCGCCGGCGAGATCCGCTGCCTCGTACTGATCCGCCATCTGGCCCAGTTGGTCGGCAAGCTGCAGCACTGCGCGCGCTGCTTGGTCGCAGACCGAGAAGCTCTGGTTTATCTGTGGCAACACGTCTTTCTCGAATTGCTGGCCCGCCGCGTCACCACCCCAGGGCTGTCCCTTCGCCGCGAACTCGGTCTGCAGCTCGTCCAGTCGCTGTAACGCTGCGGTACCGATCTGGCGTAACGCCGCCGCCCTCGCCCGCAAAGCCTGCGGATCGACGTACAGGGTCTGACTCGTCATCATCACCTCCCGCGCATCGCTGCGCGTGTGAACCACCATCTAGGTGGCTGCGGCCGGATTGCTGGCGTGGATGCAGACCACGGGTGGTTCGAGGTCGAGTGTCTCGGTTCTGATTTCGGTGTAACCGGCGGCCTCGAGCAGGGTTTCGGTTTCGCGGGCCCCGGCGTGGGGAGGCGGTCGGCTGTCGCTCCTGGGTTGCGAGGTTGGGAAGAGATAACGAACCCGACAACGTCTCGGCCACTGCGAAGTGCTCCTTAGCAACCGTGCCACGTCATCCAGGTCGACAGCCAGCCGATACGCCACGCTCTGCAGCCTTTCGCTTCGCAGCCCTGAGTGATTCAGCGTCAACTCCCGTCAGATGTGAACAAATGGAAAACTGCCCGCTCTCCACCGCACCTCCGTATGGTCGGCCACGCGGGGCGAAAAGACATGCGCACAAATGCGGAAATTTCGGGCTGCGCGGATTCGCGAGACCGCTTGGGAGCGCAGTGGCGTAACGCGGGGCACCCCTCGTGTAGCGGTTTCAGTCCGGTGTTCCCGGGTCTGGCAATGCCCTGGTGTGGTTGCGGCGGCCTACGATCAGGCGTGCACCCTTCGTTGCTGACATCGAACGGCTCATACGTCGGTCCGTGACATGACAAAGCACTCGCTACACGACGGGAGATCCTTATCGGGCCGCGGAGCATCGGAGAGTTCTGACGGTTGCGTCGCCGGAGTGGCTCAGCGGCGCGCTCGCGACCGATCGACTCGACATCGGTCCGATCAGCGCATTCGAGTTCCTCTGGCATGCCGACGATCTGACCGCGTTCTCGGGCATTGCAGTGGGCTGCAACGGGCCGGTGATTTCGTGTCTGATCATCAGCACAGTGCCGGTGGAGGATCTGGACGGTGCGACGGCCGCGCTCGGAAGTACCAGCCGTACGTCCGTGCAGTTGGCGCAACTCTTGCTGCGTGAAGCCGTCGGTGTCCGATGCCGGTATGTGACATGTTCGCCGGACGTGGAGGCGATGGTGCGGGTCGCCACGGGAGCAGTGATCATCGGCGATGTCGCCTCGAGTGCGGCCGGTGAAGCGGCCCGCCGAGGCCGTTATGTCTACGATCTCGGCCGAATGTGGCATGACTGGACGGGTTTGCCGTTCGTGTTCGCGGTTGTCGCCGCGCGGCGGTCTTCCTGGACCGTCATCTCGAGATCGTTCACGCGGTCCATCGCGACCTGCTCACGCCACGCGATGTGGCGCTCGAGGAGATCTGCCGTGAGGTTGCTCTGTGGGAGACGGTGGACGAAGCCACGCTGCGTCGTTACTACACGGCGGCGCTGGACTTTCGTCCGACCAGTGGCAGCGCGACGGCGTCGCCGAGTTCGCCCGTCGGACCGGGCTGTGTCGCTGCCGGTTGCCTGGCTACGTTCCTGCGTTCCGCAGTATGGCGGATGTCTCACCATTCCGGTTTTCCTAGTCTCGGTGACGCCGATAGGTGAGAAAGGAGGCCTCGGCTGCTTGCGAGATCTCGCACCCGAGCGGTGCCCAGGCAACTTCGGCGACCGCGTAGGGGTTGAGCTTCCAGGCATGCTCCTAGCGTTTGATTGCGCTACAACAGAATTCGATCGAGGCGAAAATTTCCCGAGCTCGCGTCGGCCCACTCGAACAATGAAGCGTATCGACGCCGACAGGTCGGGCGACCCTGAAATTGCCATCGCATTTGGCTTTGAATACGGGGAAATGGGTTGTTCCTGGGACTGTGGCGATCACCGTCTGGCACAGGGCATTTCGCGTCCGACGAGCACTTTGGCCTACGGCTGGGTGTGTGCGCTCGCGTCACCGGCGGGCGGTGCACTCGAATTTCGATCATTCGCAGTTTGATTCATGGAGGACACGATCGTGAATTCTGCCCGGATGCGACCGCGCGGCGACGGCGCATCGGTGAGCTGCCCGTCCTCGGGCGAGCACACCAGATACGGAACGCCGCGCATGCCAAGCGGCGCCGACCAGCCCGTCGGCGCCGACAACGCGACACTCGATTTTCCGAATGCGATGAGCTACGGCGACTATCTGTCTCTCGGGGCGATCCTGAGCGCACAGCAACCGCTGTCGCCGGATCCCAACGAGCTGCTGTTCATCATCCAGCATCAGACGACCGAGCTGTGGATGAAGCTTGTACTTCACGAGCTTCGTGTGGCACTCGAGGCGATCCATCGCGACGAGCTGTCACCCGCGTTGAAGGTGCTCGCTCGGGTGGCGCGGATCTTCGAGCAGCTCGTCCAGGCGTGGAACGTGCTCGCCACGCTGACGCCGTCGGAGTACTCGGCGATACGGCCGTATCTCGCGCAGTCGTCTGGATTCCAGTCCTATCAGTATCGGCAGCTCGAATTTCTGCTCGGCAACAAGAACTCACACCTGCTCCGTCCGCATGCGGACAGGCCGGAGGTCCTCGCGCAAGTGCGCGCGATGCTCGACGCGCCGTCGTTGTACGACGAAGTGATCCGCCTGCTCGCTCGGCGCGGATTTCCGATTGCGCCCGCGCGGCTCGAGCGAGATTGGGCGCAGCCGACGCAGCACGACCAAACGGTTGAAGATGCGTGGATCGAGGTGTATCGCAAGCCGCAGAAACACTGGGAGCTGTATGCGATGGCCGAGCAACTCGTCGACCTCGAGGATATGTTGCGGCAATGGCGCTTCCGTCACGTGACGACAGTCGAACGCATCATCGGTTTCAAGCGGGGGACCGGCGGAACGAGCGGCGTGACCTATCTGCGGAAGGTTGTGGACGTCACGCTTTTTCCAGAGCTCTGGCACGTGAGGACGGTTGTTTGAGGTGTGTGTCGTGAGCGGGAGCTAGGCTCTGGATGTTCAACAGCGGCAGGACAATTGGTTGACTACAGGACTCCCATTGCGGCGCACCATGCCCGGAGTGCTTGTATGCGTTTCGGTTCCACTGCTGGGGATTCGATTGGGCATGCCCGCATGGGCCGGCTTGACGGCGGCGCTGGGTTGCTGTTGACCGCGCTGGTGCCGATTTGGCGACATGATCGTTGCGGTCAGTCCGGCGGTGGCGGAGCTGGTCGTGAGATACATGACGGTCGGCAGCCGAAGGACGCAAATCGAGTTCGCAATACCAGAGGTAATCGCCGATGTGGTGGACCTCGACGTGGCCCTTGGCCAGCTGGTGGCCCAAGCCCGCGCGAGCGGGCTGCAGCTGACCGGTGAGGGCGGTCTGCTGCGGCAGCTGACCAAAATGGTGGTCGAATCCGCTCTCGATGGCGAGATCACCGACCATCTCGGCTATGGCCATAGCGACGCGGCGGGTCGCGGAACGGGTAACTCCCGCAACGGAACTCGGTCTAAGACGGTGGTGACCGATGTCGGGCCGGTGGAGATCGACGTGCCACGTGATCGGGGCGGGAGTTTCGAGCCGCAGATCGTGCGTAAGCGCCAGCGCCGGTTGAACGGTGTGGAGAACATGGTGTTGACGCTTTCCGCGCGGCCTCCCGACGAACCGGACTTGATAGTTTCCCGATCATCCGGCTGACGCTGATTGGCCCATTTGTGACCGGGTGGGAATGGGCCAAATCACTTTCGACATTGGTCATCAAGAACTCTGACGAGTCAGACCAATCGCCACCTGAACCCGCGACTGCAGGTTCAGCTTCGCCAGAATGCTCGAGACGTGCGTCCGCACTGCTACTCCACCGACGTCTGCTGCCTCACCCACTTCCTCCTCATATGAGCGGGTTCGCGCATGAACGAACACCTGACAGCACCCGGACCAACGGCGCCTCGCGCAGTGTCGGGATCACTCTCGACAGCCGGCCCATTCGCACGCCTTACACAGACATCAATGCGGGGTCGGTGGGCCGCCGCTTGGTCCGCGAGACTGAAAACCTGCATTTCGTTTCGATCGCCGGGAGAGCACTGACTTTCTAGTAGGTCAGATTCTGGTCGGTGCTCGCCCGATAGTCAAGGAGTTGATCGACCATGACGCCACGCCCCTCGAACAGAGACAACAGCACATCCTCGACGCAGCCGAACGGCTCGTGCAGAGTCGCGGGTTCAACTCGAACTGGGTCTGGCCGATGAATCGGATTTGTACATAGCACCGGTCCTGCTCGGTGCGGGAATCCGGCTGTACGACAACGCGGGTGGTGCGCCGATCGACGCCACTGGATCGGCGGATGCGACTTGGCCGTCAACGTATCAGTTTCGGCCCTGCGGGAGGCTCCGGCCGAGTGACGACCGGGCGCCCATCATTGGGACCGGGATGAAACACGCGGTGCTGTCGTGTCGTCGCCAAGGAACTCGAGCGTCACGAATCACATTGTGGAGCTGGTGATTTCACCCGCAGTGACGGGTGCGAGTCCCATCAGCAGATGGGTCGCTGTCGTCTGCAGAATGTCGAGATTGCCGTATAGTCGGGAGACGAGCATCGCTCCTTCAAGAGAGCCAATGATGACGTGCGCCCTCTGGTGCGGCGATCCGGCGAAGGTGAGCGTGCCTTCTCTCCTGCCCTGTGTCAGAACTTCGGAGAGCCATGCTTCGTTTCGGTCGAAGAAATGGACCACCGACCTCTGCATCGGATCGGACAACGTCGTGTATTCGGCAGCGAGCATGCCGCACAAGCACATTCGTTGTTCGCGCAGGACGCCGATATACAGGCTCGCATAGTATTCGAGCCGCTGAGGAGCGCTCTGCTCGTCGACGGCCGACAGTGCCTCGAAGAAGCGGTGCTCGTACCGTCGGATGAGTGCCAGGCCGAGTCCCGCCTTGCCTGGAAAGTGATAGTGCAGAGCGGGTTTGGAGATCGACAGTTCGGCGGCGATGTCCGCGTAACTGAATCCGTTGAACCCGCGACTCTGCACGAGTCGTTCGGCTGCGTCGAGGATGTGCGACCGGGTGCTGCTGTCGCCGCTCACGGGGCGTGGCGTCATCGTCGGTTACCCCTTGACTATCGGGCGAGTACTGATGAGAATCTGACCTACTGGTAGATCAGCATACCTCCAGCAGGATCAGAAATGAACCAGGTCCTTTCCGATTTGGCATAGAAGTCACAATGGTGTCGCAGCGCCATCGATGTCAGTGCGAGACACTTGGACGCTTGCCCGGCCCGCTGCGATTCCGTTCGAGCGCGAAGCTCGGCGTTGTAAGTGCCGCTCGGAGGTTGTGATCGCGAACCAGAATGAACCGAGCGGGAAGAGGGGAGGCAGCCGATGTCGGTGAGGTAGGGGATCTGGTCGAAATGTCCTCTCCACCCATTGCATTCACGTGACCGTCATGTTCTCGACAGGTCGCGGACAGGTCAGGGGTTGCCCACGGGCGGGCCCATTTTGCCCACAAGAAGCTGATTGGCCTCTCGATTCCCAGGCAGTAGACATGATGGAAATGCACTTCGAGACCGCGTCGCAGGTCGAACCAGTGGGACAGTCCGACGTTGGTGTGTCTCCCGAATCCACTCGCAAGCACGGACTGATCGGCCAGCTGATCGGTCGCAAGGAGGAACTCGACCGGATCGACCGGTGGATGCGAAGAACGACGACAGGGCGTGGCGGGATTGTCATTCTCGAAGGCGAACCAGGCATCGGCAAGACCGCGCTGCTGGCGGCGGCCACGCGAGTGGCGACCGCGCGCGGTGTGAGAGTTCTTCGCGGCGAAGCCAAAGAGCTCGAACAGCGCGTACCGTTCGCCACTCTGAGCGCCATCGCAGCGGCTTCAGGCGAGCGCCCCCCGGTAACTGTACGACCGGACATGAACCCCGACAGCGTGGCGATCGGTCAAGAGATGGCGATGGTCGAGTCCTTGGTTACGGCCTTCAAGGACAGTTGCAGGTCGGGGCCCACAGTGTTGATCTTGGATGATGTGCAATGGGCCGATCCGTCGAGTCTGCTGACGTTGCAGCGCCTAGGCGAATCCGTTGGTGAGCTTTCACTTTCGATAGTTCTCGCGCTTCGGCCGTTACCGCGCGATAAGAGTCTGTCATGCGTGCTCGGTCAATTCGAGTCGTGGGGTGCAGAGCAGCTGCGGCTCGGTCCGATGAACGATGCGGAAGTGGCCGCGTTAGTGGAAGACTCCCTCGGCTTGCCCGCCGGACCGCGGTTGTCCGCCGCCGTCTCGGGTGCTGCCGGAAATCCGCTGTACGTCATCGAACTGGTGGCTGGATTGATGCAGGCCGGCTTGATCGAACTCGGCGAGATCAGACCCGACCCAGCGACATTCAAGGCAAAAGGACCTGGTGAAATCCGGCTGCCTGAATCGCTGACCGATGTGATTGTGCGCAGGCTGGATTATCTACCTGCGCAGTCACGGCAGGTTCTGCCTATGGCGGCGGCCTTGGGGCCAGGTGTCGAGGCGATCGAGCTGTCGTCGGTGCTTGGAGCGGCACTCATCGACGTGTGGAACGTCATCAGTGTGGCGGTCGAGGCGGGAATCCTGGTTCGTGCCGGTTCGGACTTGGTATTCCGGCACGATCTGATCCGCCAAGTTCTGGCCGATCAACTCCCGCCGTCGACACGCACGACGCTGCAGTTGCGGGCGGCGCGTGTCTTGATGTCGATGGAGGCGCCGGTCGAGCGCGTCGCGACCTATCTGCTGGCAGGCGATGCGCCGCTGGATAGTGGCAGTTTGGACTGGCTGATCGAAGTTGCGGAGAGACTGACGGTTCGCGCTCCTGAGCTGGCAGTAGGTCTGCTCGATCAGGCCATCGGGTCTCCGACGCTGGACACCGCACGCTGCGATGTGCTGCGACTGTGGCATGTCAGGGCGCTGTTGTGGAGCGGAAATCCTGGCAAGGCAGAGGTAGTAGCGCGGCGGACATTGTCGGACGATGCCGCCTCGGCAGGTCAGGAACCAGCGGCCAGCAATCAGCTCCACTGGCTGTTGGCTCACGCGTGCTTCGCCCAAGGAAACGTGGCCGCTGCCGTCGCTGTCGCCGAATCCGTCCTTGCCCGGCCTGGCCTCACGCCGTTACAACAGGGCCAGTATCACGGGTTCCGCGCCTTGTCCTATCTGCTTCTCAGGCGCCGAGATATCGTCGAAGACGCGTCGGCATTGGCGATTTCGACTGGTGAAGCCTGCGCGGAGCCCATCGCGTGGGGACTGGGTGCCTTTGCGCTTGGCCTACTGCGGTATCACCAGGGATTTCTCGGTGAAGCGCAGGAACTCGGCGATCGGCTGGTTCGAAGCTACGAACACAGTGGCCGCCGGCGACTTTCCAACATCGACCCGTACTCGCTGAGCGGTCGGTGCCTGACCGAGCTCGACCAGTACGCGGCGGCAGAGAAGACGTTCACACTGGCAATTCGATTGAGCGAAAGCACCTCCGGGATGTATCTCGGGTCCATTCGGCTGGATTTGGCGCGCATGCACTACTTGGAAGGCCGCTGGGACGACGCCCTCGCCGATGTCCGAATCTGCCAGGACGGACCGGACATCTTCGGATATGCCGCAGCCACCGAGTGCTTTGTCGCTCTCGTTGCAGTGCGCCGTGGCACCTTCATCGGTGCTCCCGAGTCGCTCCCTACACCAGACGACCGGCTGGGCAGTCGCAATTCTCGCCATCTGCGTCCCTGGGTCCATGCGCTGGTGTGCGAGGCCCAAGGCCGTCCGGATCAGGCGCTGGAAGCGGCGTCGGACATCTGCGATGAACTCGCCGAACCGGCGGCTTCCGTCGCGGTGTATCCGCTGTATCCGGATCTGGCGCGGCTGGCAGTTATGACCAACAGGCTCGATATTGCCAGCAAGGTCACCGCCGCTGCGGAAGCGCTGGAAGCGCGTTACTTCACACACAGTCGCCACGCGACTGCGGCGTTGTGCCGTGGGCTGGCCGAGAGCAGCATCGAACTTGTAGCCGAGGCCGTAGAGTCATTCCGGTGTGCCGGTCGGCCTTGGTATGAAGGACAGGCGAACGAAAACCTCGCCGTCTTGCTCGCGAGCAATGGCCGACTGGACGAGGCTCGGTCGGCACTGGAAAGAGCGATCGAACTGTACACCCGCTTCGAGGCCGAATGGGACATTGCGCGGGCCGAGGCACGTCTACGCGATTTCGGGATACGGCGCGGTCGCCGCGGGCCCCGCAACCGGCCCAAGACGGGCTGGGATGCGCTGACGCCAACCGAGAGGAAGGTCGTCGCGCTGATTGCGCAGGGACGGTCGAATTCCGATATCGCGACCAGGATGTTCCTGTCCCCGCGCACTGTGCAGTCACACGTCTCCAGCATTCTGACGAAGCTGAATCTGCAGTCGCGGGTCCAAGTGGCGATCGGCTTGGCCGGGCAGAGCTCGTAATACGCCCGACTAATCGCGAATATGTGGGCGGATTGCTCGGTGATCTGGTAGGGGGGATAGGGCCGGTAGTGTTCGAGCCACCAGACGATCGATTGTATGAATCGAGATCGCCTGCGGCGCAGGCCCGCCCACGTAAATGTTCGGCCCCGCTCTGTAGTACAGGCAACAGCTCTCAGCGAGTAAGCGGTCGATTCCGTTGATTGGGCGGCAGTAACACGCTCGCAACGGCAATGGCGCAGGCGAGCCCGGCCGCCAGCAAGAAGACCAAATCATAACCAGCAGCGACGGCGGAAAGGGAGTTTACCGCTTCCCGCGCCACTTTGGCCCCGGCTACAGCGGAGAGTGCAGCCAGGCCGATCGAGCCGCCCACTTGATTGCCGGTGGTTGCGAGGCTGCTGACAATCCCGGTGTCGCTGTCGAGGGCATCGACCGTTGCCGTAGCCATGAGCGTTGGAAAGGTCAGCCCGATGCCGACCGCGACGAGCAACGTCGGACCGAGCACGCCGAAGAGGTAGCCGCTAGCGGTGTCGGCTTGGGCGAGCCAGCCGAAACCGGTCAGGAGACAACCACATCCGGTCAGCACCAGCGGGCGCGGCCCTGTTCGCGGTAGCAGCGTCGCAGCCGCTCGCGCGACAATTAGGAAGGTCATCGCGGCCGGTGTTTGCCCGAGTCCGGCGTGAAGTGAGTTGTAGCCCAGCACGTTCTGCAGGAACAGCGGCGTGAAACACCACATCGCGATGGAAATTCCGCCGAGCAGCGTCAGCATGCCGACTCCGACGGTTACTCGCCGGATTCGGAAGAGCTGCAAGGGCATCAGCGGCTCGGCTGCAAAGCGCGCCTCTGCCACGGCAAAGACCGCGAGCAGCAGGAGCCCCGCTCCGATCGGACCGAGTACCCGGGGCGACGTCCAGACGTGATCGGTGGTTTGCATCACTCCGTATATCAGGGCGGCCAGCCCTGCCGTTGCCGTGATCGCACCGCTGAGGTCGAGCGATTCGCTCCGGCGGGTTTGCTTGTTGGACAATGTAATTGACGCCAGTGCGATCAGAACCGCGCCGATCGGCACGTTGATCAGGAAGACCCACCGCCACGAGAGGCCGGTAGTGATGACTCCGCCCGCGAGCGCGCCCATCATCCCGCCCACGCCACCCGCAGCAGACCAGACACCGAAAGCCCTCGCCCGCGTACGCTTTTCGGTGAACCTGGTGTTGACCACCGTCAACGTCGCCGGTGCCATCATCGCCGCACCCACGCCCTGTGCTACGCGGGCTGCCACCAGTATCTGCGGCGCACCCGCCAGACCACCGGTCAGACTCGATGCAGTGAACAAAGCCAACCCGCCGACCAGCATCCGACGTTCGCCGAACAGATCGGTGGCCCGGCCGGCCAGCAACATGAATCCGGCGACGGTGATCAGGTAGCCGTCCACCACCCAGGCCAAACCGGTGGCGGTGAAGCCTAGATCGTGTTGGATCGTCGCCAACGCGATGTTCACGATGGACGCGTCGAGGATGACCATGAACTGGCTGACCGAAACCAGCGCCAGAACCAACCGCATGTGATTTGTGCGCGGATCGGCCCGGTTATCGACTTCGACTGGGGTGTTGTTGGATTGGTACAAGCTCGGTCACCTGAGCTGGCCGGAAAGGCGGAATACCTCACTCGCCGGGATGCCTAGGCGCTGTGACCATGCCACGGTTTTATCCAGAGACGGGGAGTCGTCGATCAGCCGAGCGGCGGCGAGAGTGGCGGGAAGTTTTCCTTGGTCCAGGAGGATTTCCCACTGATATGGCCGGAGAGCCAAGTAGCGTAGTTCCGGCAGATCAGCCAATACGCTCAAGTCCCGGATCTCGGCCTTCGAGAGATCCAAGCTGCGAAGGGTCGAGACGGTGCGTAGCGGGGTGATATCGACAAAGGCCGTGGTCTCCACGGCCAAGGACGTGAGGGCGCGATGTCCGTCGAGATCGCCGAGATCCGCATTGGCCAACTTGATGTGCAGCGATTCAATAGGCAGATGCTGAATCGGAGCGAGGTCTCGAACGGGGCACCACACATGTAGGCGCCGCAGGTTCGGTGCGGCAGCCAGCGGGGCCAGATCGATCAGGCTCGAGCCGCTGAGGGTGACCAGCTGAAGGGTCGGTGTGACATCGTCGAGGATCTCGGTTCCGCCTATGAGCAGCCTGGGACCCATCCCGTAGTCAGGGGCCGAGATGGAGATCGCGTCACCGGATCGGTATATCTCGAACTGTTCCAGTTCGAGCGCAGTCAGATAGTGGCCCAGCAACGAGGTTACCGAATCGGCGACATAGACTGGGCCGTCGGAATAATCGCCACCAGTGAGGATGATCTGGCCAGGGTGACCGTGACGGGCCGGAGCCACGTCCACCGCCATGTAGTTGCCGGTCAGGTCGGTACCGATCGGTATCCACCCAGGATGGCCTCCACAGCGTCGAACAGTTTCTGGCGGTTGGGCATCGAGAATGACCCAATCCCAGGCCAGATCCCAGCCGAATTGCTTTGTCATGGTCGCGTATAGGTCTCTCTCCTCCTCGAGAGTCGCGACAACCATTCCGAGCGGCATCCACGCTTTGCCACCGAACAAACTCCCTGTGTTGGTGTCCATTTCGCCGTCGGCGATCAAGTACAACGCCCGCAGGTCAGCGGGTAGCGGTTGACCGATGCGGCGCTCGGCGGCCGCGAGCGCCGCTGCCGATACCGGCGGTCGTAGTTGATCGGGCCGCCCCAAGATCGTCGCACGGCTCTGCAGATACTCGTGGAACCGTGCTACTGCGAGCTCGGGATCGCCTTGTGCATCGGATGCCCCAGCGTCCTGCCCGTCGCCGGGCCACGGCATTTCATACGTGGGGTCAATTGTCGCCAGATATCCAGGTGATGAGCCGAGGGTTCGCTTGACACCGTGCCGCACCGCGACCAATCGGTATTCGCCAGTCGTGTCGCAAGTAAGTGCGATCGTTGCTGTGTCCCAGTCGGCAGATTTCTTCAACTCCGCCGCAATTGCCCGCATATCTTTCTGCATAATCCATGAGGCGTTCCATGAGTCTCTACTCACGAATGGCACCGATCGACCGCCCACCGTATAGGACACCAAGGCCGCGCTCATGGAGTTGTTCATTGCATTGCATTCCGATACGGCTTCCGTCCATCCCGCAGGCGCATTCGCGATCATGTTCTCGACGGCTCGTTGCACGGCGGACTCGATCAAGATGGTGCTCTCCTACAGTTGACGGGGCGATCGGAATCGCGGTGACCACAAGCCGCGCGGCTACCCGCGGTCGTTGGTGGTGCAGATAGACGCCCAGGAACCTCGCAGAGCGTAACCGTGCCGGGGCCGACCGAATATCCGCCATAGTGCCTATGTTCGTATGTCGTGTCCGGAGAAAGACGCTGACCGTATGGATTTCCCTTCTTCCAGTCACCGGTCTCATCGACTGCGAACATCGCAGCCTGCCGCGCGCGCCGACGCCGAACGGCTGCGCTTGATGTTGCGCGAGGTGTTCCCACAGCCGGTGACAGCCAGAAGGATTGGGGTGAGTACGACAGAGTCCTCTCCGACGAAGTCGCGAGTGCGGCCGCCATGACGGCGACGGTCATGGCCGCGCTGTAGCCGGAGGCGACGGCGTGAACGGTGCCGTAGCCGCCAGTCGCGGTGAAGGCGGCCGGGAAGCGGCGACACCGAATGCCGCGTCAACATCCGCCGTCATGTGGAGATCCCTTGTTGCGGGCGCGGATTCGGTTTGGTTAGTTGGTCGACTGGTGCGGACTACGCGAGGTCGACGTGGGGTTGCCGGCGACCGATCACGAGATGCCTGCGGACAGCCTGCGGGGGATCTGATGTCGACAGGTTCGAGTTCGCCGCGGTGGTGCGCACGATCCGGAGTATGCCGGGCTTCGTCCTCGACGGTGGGTGATAGAGGCCGATGTCGTCGATAATCCGACCGGCCGCATTATATGCGACCCCGGCCCAAATCGTGGATCGAGGACCCTCTCCTTGTGCGGTCAGTGTTTCTGCGTACATACGGCACGAATCCAGCATCGGGCAGCTGAGGCAGGTGTCGATGGCCGTATACCAGGTTTGTTTCGAACCGACGTCGAGATTCCAGTCGTCCGGCCGCACCGCGCAGGGCGGCTGGGAGGTTGATAGCGCGGGGTGTGCTGGCATAATCGGAAAACCTGCGTCGCAATTCTCGGTTTATGGGAGGTCTGTGCAAATGCTATGAGCGAGGCGGGGGCCGAAATATCCGTGAACATACGTAGATTCGCCGACTGGATCCGGTCGATCCGAGCGCTGCGCTTCCCAGGTTTGGGAACAGGGGAGCGGCGACCTCGGTGGATGTAGCGTTTCGGACGTGAGCGAGCCGAATCTTCCAGCGGCGGGTAGCACGGCGTTGTCCATGGTCGCGGTCGCGCGCGAGATCATCAGCCCGGAATATCAGGAATGCCTCGACCCGGCTGAGATCGCCTTGAGCCGCGCGTGCTGAACGGCGGCGATGCTATGGCCAAGAACAACCCCGTCGACCAGATCGGGATTCAGTGGGCACAGTTCGCCGGGAAGGCGGGTAGCGGAGAGATCTGGTTCGACCCCAAGGTCGCCGCCACCGTGGCGGCGAAGATCATCGCGGCTCTCGAACAGTGGCAAACGTCGAGAGCCACGCCTCCGCAGGTGGATTCGGCCTACAAGCGGGCTCCTTCGGATTGCTGCCGTACGAGGCGGGCGATCGGCAACCCGGTGACTATCAAGGCCGCGGGCCGAGTCCCGGCGAGCAAACTCGGCAGATCTACAACCTCCGCCGACCGCCCTGGCCGTTCGTCGGCATTCCTTATGACGATCGACTCGAAGCGCGGCGGTCCGACTGCCCTGTAACTGGGCGATTACCGACGTTGAACGGCGCTTAGATCACGCGGGTAGCACCGGGCGACGGTCGTACATCTCTCTCCAGATCATGGACCTATAGCAGTATGTCCGGCGCCGCGCAGTCTCCGACGACCGCACAAGCACGCGACCCACCCGCGGTGCCGTCGCCACCACGTCAGCACCCACACTGTGTGCACGCTGCCGAGAATGAGCAAGACGACGACGCTGTCGAGGTTGGTGATCAGCGATTGGCCCAGGCCGATGCGGGTGATCGCGCGCGAGATCAACGTCAGGTCGGCGGGAACGGTGAATATGGCCATCACGCCGAGACAGAGCGCCGTTCCGACGACCAGGACGACGCTATAGATCCGCACCGCCCGGCGTTCGTGGTGCGGCAACCCGAGACTGGGGTCGACTGTCCCGGTAGTCGATCCGAAGATGGTGTGTCGCACCCGGTTTCCGAGGTAGCGGGCATACGCGGTGCCGTCACCGAACAGGTTGCGGCAGGCCAGGACGTCCTGCAGCACGTAATAGATGTCGGTGCGCATGAAGACCATGAACTCGAACGGCAACGACATCAGCGCGATCACCATTGTCGCGGCCAGGATCCTGTGCACAGTGGTCGCCGGGCTCGTCGTCGCCTGGATCAGGACCGCGACCGCCGCGACCGACAGATTCGTCGCCATACCTGCCAGATATGCGGTAAGCCGATGCCTGCGCGGGGCGAATTCGATACCGCTGATGTCGGTTTCGGCAATCAGGAACTGCAGCCGCGTACTCAGTTGAATACGAGCGTGCACGCCTGCCGCCCGGGCGGTGATGAAGTGAGCCAGCTCGTGGACATACACAAGCGACCATCCGGCCCCCGCGCTCAGCGCCAATACTGCAGTCCCCTGCGAACTCCACAGCAGCTCATGGAAACTGGGCAGCAGGCCGGGTCGGAGCACGAGTGCCACGGTTGCCGCCAGCATCAAACCAATGAACAGGACAGGAAAGACCGGGCTCAGTGCGAATCGGGCGTGTTCGGGCCGAATGCGGGGAAACGACGCGGGAAGCGGTGGCTCAGAGGCGACCGGACGGCCATCGATGTCGGCGACGAAACCGAGCGCCGCCAAATCCCGGGCGAAAGAGAGCACATCGAACACGCAACCTTCCGTGTGAGCCATCCGCGTAGCGGCCTCATCGATGCTGTGGCCGGCCCGGAACAGTTCGATCGCGACCGCGCCTGCACGGGGCAGCGCCACGAACCGGCGGGTGTCGAGTCTGCCGGTGATCCATTCATCGCCGTCCTGCCGAATCGCCATGTCGTGCAGACGCACCCGGCTCTCCGGAAGCACGACGACGGGCACGGGTTCGGTCACGACCGGTCCCCGCAGATCGCGCAGTCCGCCCGGCGCCCGAGCCGAACCAGATTCGATTCGCCGGGAACTGCGAGATTAACCTCGTAGCAGAAACCCAGCTCGATCGGTGGTGCGCCGGTGAGGACTGCGAGCACAAAATGTGTGACGAAACTGCCCGTGATGGCGGCCGACACGATGTTGACCGGATTCCAGGGCAATCGCGGATCCAGGTCCTCGATGGACATTCCCGGCGGCATACGCACGTCCGGTATGTCGGCCGCCTGATCATGCAGGCACTCCCAGCACGCGCCGGTTTCGGGTCCGTGCACACCCGCGGAAGCAATCGGGCCGTGATAGCCGCCGACCGCCCACGTCACACCGGCCTGGTGGAACGCCCGGTTGGCCCAGCGGCGGATCACGCGCGGCTTGTCGGCGCACAGCGCCACCACGTCGTAACCTGGCTCGAGCAGAGCACCGAGATCGGCCTCACTCGCAATCCATAGTTGCTCGCCGCTGATCTCCACATCGGAATTGAGATCACGCAAATGCTCCATTGCGGCATCGATTTTAGACCTGCCGATGTCGGCCTCCCGATACAGAATCTGCCTATTCAGATTCGAGACCTCGACGAAATCCGCGTCGACACAGTGCAGGAAACCCACACCCGATGCGACGAGCCCCTGCGCAACAGCTCCCCCCACACCACCGAGACCGATCAACAGAACCCGGGACCGCCGCAACCCGATCTGGATATCCCACGAATTGGCACGCGGCACCCCATCCATCCAGCGAAAAAACGGGACGCTACGAGAGTAGCGATCACGCTCCCGGTCGGTCAATTCCACCGGCACCGGAGCGCCGTAATCTTCCAGCAAACCTGCATCGAGCAATTGCTGCATCGCATCGGCTATTTCTCGCGGTGATACGTCCGCATGATCAGCCGAAACCGCCGAGATTATCTCGGCGGGCGATCTTGTTCCGTCGAGCGCGCCGACCAGGGCCTTGATTGTGCCGTCCGGATCGTCGATCTCAATCCCCAGCCCATACACCGTGGCGCCGATTCTTACGGTGCGGTCGACCGTCACGTAGGGACTCAGTTCCGGCTTGACCCGCGGCCTCACCATGTCCACAACCTGGATTCGGCCGTTCATCAAGCCTCCAGAAATCAGTCAAGCGATCAAAGCGCGGCATTACTGGCGAATGATTCGTCTCCACCGAAAACATTCTCGGCGGAGACGAATCACACGCTATAAACTACTATCCGTTAGGCGCCGTTCCCGTTACTGGGCATGCCAGCGGTTTCTTTCTTGTCCAGTGGACGGATTGAAATCGGACTCGGGCGCTCATCGGAGGGGCGAACTGTGGTTTCGATCTTCTTCATGACTGCACTCCTTAACTGAGTACTCGCAACCACCAACCAATTTCGGCGGGCGAGCGGGTCGCTCGGCCGACACTACCGAGTCGTAACGGCCCAAATATCCGCCATAGTGCCTATTATCTCGGGGTTGGCGGCCTTCGGCTTCCTCCGCGCTCGTTGCCTCGGCGGTGCGGCATCCCCGCCGAGAAGATCTACACGGACAAGAAGACCGGGGCCATCCTCGACCGCCCTGGCATCACCGAGCTGCTGCGCTACGCGCGCCCCGGCGACACCATCGTCGCCGTCACTCTCGACCGGCTCGGCGGTAACCTGCGCAAATGTCTCAACATCGTGCACGACCTGTGTGAACAGGGCATCGGGATCAATGCGCTGAAGGATCCAGATCCCGATCAACACCAGCGATGACTCGGTTGTGGCCGAAATCGCCGTCGCCATGCTCGCCTATTTGCGCACATGGAGCGGGTGTTCATGCGAGGACGCGGCGCCCACGCCTGAGAAGTTGGCATTCTGAATGCAAGGTGCGCTCAGCACGATAATCCTTGACATTCCCAAATCATAGGAATGTTCTTCCGGTCAGTCGTGGGTGAAGGCCGAGGTGAGGTAGCGCATCTGCTGGGACCACGATCCCGGCGGTGCGATCCGAGTGCCATCAGCCATCCGACTCGGCTTCCAAGGAACAGCGGTCTGGATCGCCACAGGATGCTCAGTAGACACAATATCGGCAACAAGCTTCCGGCTGGGCACCGACGACGTCATGGTCATCTTCACCCCGGAAATGAGCTCACAGATAGGAATCCCAGAAAGCCGCTGAGCCCCCGGCCGCCCCACTGGACCAGCGGCCGTTCAAACTCACCAGTCCACAGGTATTGACAACAATATCTCGTTTTCTGGGATAACTCCGCTGTGCGCGAACTTGCCAAGGACGCAATAGATTTCAGGGCATGCGTTAAGCACGTTTCGAAGATCCTCGCCAAACTCGAACTCCGCTCTCGCATCCAAATCGCAGGAGTCCTCGCGAGCCCGCATGCTACTGCCAGGATGTCGGAACAGACCGATACTCTCGCGATATGAGCGACATCACGGAGGGATACACCAACGCGGCGATTGCGAATCGCCTCTCCGTGTCGAAACGCACCGTCGACAGCTCTTGACCGGTCGTCGCGCGAGCAGCGACCGGTCAAGAACTCAGTGGTTGGCTTCGTCAGAAGCTGGACGAACCGGTGACGACGCAAATTAGGGCCGTGCCCGGGTTGGCCAGTACTCCGGGGAGATCGCACGCACTCGCGTGGTCCCCGATCGGCTCATCGGCACGGCTATCCACGGTCGGCGAAACGATGACACCCTCTGCCGCGATGCCTTCTGTGTGACTTGGTGCAGCGCCGAAATTCATTGCTAACCTCGTTGCGGCCATTGCGACTGTGACAGCGGCGGAGACTTTAGCGATACGCACACTGAACCTCCTTTCGTCTTAACGAAATAACGGGCTCTCTACCAGGGAAAACACCAATTGGTGCAGGAACTGCCGGTGTCCGTCAACGACGTAAACGGCGCCAAAATCATTGTGATCAGATCCACGTCGGGCACATACCTTTCGTTGGGTGTCCCATAAACTAACGCTGCACTTGGTGACGGTCGAGCTATGTTGCCAGCAGTGGTAAACCGGTGCATAGCGGCCTGGCCAAGTGGTCCGACGAGCCCAAAGTGGTTGAGGCCCGGACACGCTTACTCAGATCGGTCCCGACGGGCCGTCGCCGCGGAGCGCTTCGGCCAAGGCTTGGGCCTGATTCGGGGTGATCCCAAGCGCGATAGGGATCTGGCGCGGGCTGTAGCGGCACGAGCAGACGGGCACCGGATTGTCCCCGGATACCATCCACGACGGTTCGGAATGCCCGTCGCCCGTGACGGTCTCGAGCAACTCCCGTGCGAACCGGGGCGCTACGTCGTCTGGTGTACCGCAGCGAACGAGGGCGCGCGCGACGACCTCCCATGCGTCCTGTGGCGTGGCGGCGTCCCCGAGCATGGGTAAGAGAAGCAGGAGACGCTGTGCCGGATCGACGAGGCCCTCGGCGTCAGACGCGTTCTCCGGCACGCTTGCGGCGATGGCGGTCAACTCCGTCCAGCACAGCCCCGGCCCGGCATCCTCGGGCCCGCACTGCCCCAGATGCCCGAGACGGTCCCATGTAGGGTGGCGTACGACGAACTCGACTGTATTCGTGTCCTCGAAGTTGGCGTAGATGGCGAAGACTGTGTGTCCACCGCCGAAGGCGACCCGGAACACAAGCCACGGCTGCTCGGCGTCGCTGAGACGTTCCAGCATCGGCTCGAACGCGGACGCCGCGACGTCGTATTCATCTGTGTCGTCCGAGAGATTGCCCATCGTCCCCAGCAGGTGAGCAAGCCAGAAGGCCGGTTCGCGGGCGAGCTCCTCACCTGCGACCAATTCGGGGTCCGTGTACTCCGGGACGTCAACGCTCTTCGTGATGTCGCTCATGTCGCGAGAGTATCGGTCTGTTCCGACATCCTGGCAGTAGCATGCGGGCTCGCGAGGACTCCTGCGATTTGGATGCGAGAGCGGAGTTCGAGTTTGGCGAGGATCTTCGAAACGTGCTTGTCGACGGTGCGTTTCGACACGGAGAGGCGATTCGCAATCGCCGCGTTGGTGTATCCCTCGGCGACGAGATCGGCGACGATGCGCTCAGTGGGTGTGAGAGACGCACTTGTGCCGCCCGCGTCCGAGCGGGCCATGCCGGCGGGCCAAACGCCGTGTCGTCGGAGTCGAGCCCGAACTCGCGCCGAGTCTCGGTGCGTGCCAATGTGATCGTACAAGCGCAATGCGGCGTCGTGGGCTTCGGTGCGGCGACTGGCCTCCGAACCGCGCGAATCTGTGTTTTTCTCCTGGTGAGGAGATCGGAAAGGTACCGGTGGTGACTCGGCATCGTGCCGGTGTTCCGGCATCCAGGTCCCAATCTTCAGGATGTTCGGCGCATGGCGTGGCGAATTCCTTGCGAGTGAGTGCAAAATTGGCCTGGACATGGGACGAGTGGACCATAGGTGGGCATACCGAAACATCGGCCAATCCAGCTAGAGACAGTGCAAGGAGCCTTCGACGTTGCCTCAGCGCTGGCGATGGAATTCGATCGCGATCTGAACCCGGGATTGTGCCGCGAGCTTGGTCAGGATGCTGGATACATGAGATTGGACGGTTCGCCGTGACAGGACCATTTGAGTGCCGATCGCCGCATTGGAATGGCCCTCGGCGACCAGCTTCGCGACTCGGTGCTCGGTGGGAGTCAATGATGCCCAACCTGTTTTGGGTCGGTTGCGGGGGCCGACCTGACCGAGGCGGACTCCATGTTTGCGCAATGTTGATTCGGCGCGGGCCATGTCCCAATACGCGTCGAGCCGTTGATAGTTCGCGATGGCCGTTACCAGCGATTTTCGTGCGTCAGTTCGATGTCCATCGGCCGCCAGGGCGGCAGCGAGGGCTTCGCGAGCCAATGCTTCGTAGAGCGGTCGCCCTGCACTGCGGAACGCGTCGGCCGCCGCGTCGAGCAAGTCGCGCCGACTATCCGCCAGACCGCGGCAGTACAACGCTGTACCGCGGCGGCTGTGCGTTGGTGTCGATATCTCGGCCAACAGTTCGGCTTTCGCTGCGATCTCATGGGAGAGTGCGTTGTTGTCGCACGTGAAGGCAAGACGAGCCAGATCCGGGAACAGGTAATATAACGTCGGCACGCCCAAGGTCTGCGAGCATATTTCGGCGAGCACTTGCTGGGCGTGTTCCAGTTTGCCGTCGCGTTCGAGTAGGAGGGCGTGCGTCCACGCCTGCCACGGTTTTCGGTCGCGGTCGCCGAATCCCTCGGTCGGCGAGCACGGACGGGCCGCCGGGCTGCCACGTCGCACGGCGATCAAGTCGGCCAGAGCTAGTCCTGTCGGACCGAAGTCCATGGGGTCCGGCGTGTCGGCGCACGCCTCGATTTCGGCCAGGCTGTCATCCCAATTGCCGGTGAGGAAATGGATCCGTGCCCGAGCGTACAAGCTCGACGCGATGAACGTGCCCTGGTGTTGGTATCCGTGCAGCATCGCTACTCCATGAAGGTGGAGAGCTTCGGGGTAGCGGTCCAATTCGGTAAGACTGTTGCCTTGCAGCGTATAGGGATCGAACTGATCCGATTTGTCATCGAGTGGTTGCGTCTGGTAACCGTGCACGACGAGTTTGCCGTAGCTCAATGCTTCGTCCAGCCGACCGCTGACGTAGGCCAGGGATCCCAATGTCACCGCACCGTGATTTCCGAAGTCGCCGTGGGTGAAAGCGTCTTTCGCTGCGAACTCGGCCGGTTCCAGCCGACCGAGCAGATAATGGCAGATACTGGCAAGCCCGGTATAGCGGGAGAGCTCCGACTCGGTGAGTACATGCCGTTCCGTCACCTGCCGAATCGTCGATATCGTCTCGTCCAGCTTGCCTTGCCCGATGCAAGCCATCGTGAGAAGCCACCAGAGGACTGCGGTGAATGACGGCAGTTGCTCCAAGGGCTCGTTCGACCGCAATAATGCGCGAATCGACGCTTCGGCCTCACTCGAGCTGCCTTTCGTCAGCAGCGCGCGAATATAGTGCTCCCACAATGCCCGGTAGGTGTTGGACGCACGCGAGACCCTCGGTAGGGTGCGCTCGATCAAGTCGGCCGCGAGTTCCGGTGCCCGGAGGGCAAGCCCGCTCATATTGTCGAGCAGCCAAGTTTCCATTGTTGGGTTGACCATATGGTAAGCAGCTTGCACCAGGTGGCCCGCGACGCGTTCGGGGGAGGCCTCGTTCGCTGCTAGTATCAGCGCGGCCCGATCGTGCAGGTTCCGCTGGGTCGCCTGTGGCACACGCTCAGCTAGGACTTGTTGGATGAGATCGTGGCGAAAGGTGAACCGTTCTGGGGTACCGGCCAGCAATCCGGCCTCGAGCGCCAATTTCACGACGGAGTCGATATGCCCAGCGGGAGCATCGAGCACTTCCGCGAGCTCTGTCGTTGCAATATTCGGCACTAACACAGACGCAACCGACAGCACCTGACGCGCGGTCGCGGGGAGCAGCGCAAGCCTCGCCTCAATGACATCCTCAGGAGAGTTAGGTGGCTGCCTGACGGTCGGAAGCGTTGACGTAGGCATGATTCCCGCCAGTATTTCGGTCACATAGAGCGGATTTCCGCCAGCCCTGGCGACGGCCGCCAGCTCGACCGGTTCGGGTGCTCGCTCGAGCGTCTGTGCCACCATTGCCACCACCGCGGGCTCGCTCAACGGTGCCAGCTCGATGTGGTGCCCGCCGCTCGAATCCAGTTCGGCGAGGACCGTCGGCAACTGCGATCGACGAGTCGCTATCAACAGCAGAACCGGCTGCTGGACGGCATATCGGCTCAGGTGCTGTAACACCTTCATAGTGGAGCCGTCGGCCCATTGCACGTCGTCCACGATGACGGCCACTGGAGCTGCAGCGCACCAGTGGTCCATGAGGGCCAACAGCGACTCGGTGATCGCGAGTTCTCGGCCGAGGAGGCCACCTTCCGCTCTTTCGGCCCCGCTGAGCAGCGTGAGTACTCTGTCAATGAGCAGTTCGTGTGGCCCAATATGCCCCTCGAAACAGGCACGTAGGCCGGCGAATGACACGTGCTTGTCGAGGTGGGTCGCCGCTCCGGCAAGCACTCGGAAACCCCGGTGTGCCGCCTCGTTGCGCAGCAAGCTCAGCAGCGCGGTCTTCCCGATTCCGGGCTCGCCAATAATCGTCGCGACGTTACCGTTGCCCGCCTGTGCCTGGGTGATCAACTCAGTCGCGAACGCGATTTCGTCCATACGGCCGTGTAACTCGCCGTTCGCGCTGCTAACCACAACCATCAGTGTAAAAGACTCGACACTACCGATCCCTAATACCCACGTGAGGGAGTACCGGCCATTGACGAGCGTTGTGACTGGAGACAAGACTGCCGTAGACCTGGCCTGGGAGGACTGGTTATGGAGGACTCGAGGCAGTTGGACTATCTGGATCCAGCTGTGCAGAACGTATTGTCAACGGCAGCCGCGGTCGGGCCGGACATCGAGCCCGTTGAACTCGCGATCATCCTCGACCAGCCATTGCTCACGATATGGGTGATGCTCGACGCTGCGGTGGACTGCGGTGTTCTGCAGCATATGGGTGATGCGTTGACCTTTCGGGACAATGCGCTACGCACGACCTTCGCCAATCGTCTGCCTGCACCGGACCGCGCGCGAATGCCCCTGGACGCAGCTCGCCGGCTCATCCCAGCCGGCGTATCCGACCAGCGAATCGCACGCTACTTGTTGGAAGCCAGAGCATCGTTCGACCAAGACCTCCTCGAATGGATTGCCGCAGTCGCGGCCGTTCTGACCTTGCAGGACTCGCGACTCGCAGTCCGCCTGCTGGCACGAGCCTGCGCGGTCGGGCTACCAGACGACGACATCGTTGAGGTGTTGTGCGTGTGGCGGGTGCGAGCGCTGCTGCGCTGCGGTCGCGCTGCTGCGGCGGTCCCTGCTGTTCGATCGGCGCTGGAGCACGCACGCCGGTCGGATCGTCACCTCCGCGAGGTCGCCGACATGGTGTGGCTCTGCGCCTACGTGGAATACACCCAAGGTCGCTTCACCGATGCGCTGGAGACAATCAATACGGCCATCGATCGGGTCGATCGCCACGAGGCTTTGCGAGGCAGGTTATCCGGTCTGGCGGCCCTGATTCTGTTGGCCCGCCAGCGCACCACTGACGCCGAGGCGGCCGCTGCCGAGGCTATCTCGGTTGGCGAGTCGGAAAACGACACGACGGCAATAGGACTCGGTCGCCACGTGCTGGGGATGATCCGCTACCACGAGGGCCTGTTGGACGAGGCCATCGAATTGGGCGACGTAGTAGCCGACGACCACCGCTATTGCGGTGTCCTGTTGCAGTGGCAGCCACTGGCATTCGACCTTTTCGCGGTTCGCGCTTTGTGCCTGATCGAATTGGGTCGCACGACCGAGGCAGAGGACACGCTGAATCGCTCCTTCGAACTCGGTCGCGTGGAACCGGGAATCGACCCACCGCAGTCATGGCGGGCTCGTGCAAGGCTTCGATTCCTCACCGGCAACTGGGACGTGGTTGCCGAGGGTCAGACCGAATCATCTTCGCCTGTAGGAGTCGACGACCCTACGACGCGAAGCTGGACCACACTGATCGAGATCAATCGCGGCATCATCGGCGCGGAAATATTGGATCCGGTCGATTTCCGCGAAGCCTCGGACACCTGCGAGCAGCAATTCGTGTGGTCATGGGCCCGAGCGCTGGTAGACGAAGCAAACGGACAGTTAGCGGACGCGATCAAGCGACTGGTAGTGCTCTGTGATGACACAGCTGACGGTGCCACGATGGCGTTGCGCTATTACGTTTATCCAGACCTCGCTCGGATGGCGGTGACTGCCGGAGATTCGAAGATCTCAACGCAGGTGGCTTTGCTTGCTGAGCAGTGGGAGAGTCGATATTCGACTGCTGCCCGCCGTGGCACAGCACTCCTTTGTCGCGGGCTTGCCGACAGTAAGCCGACATTGGTCGAGTCGGCCGAAGCCGAATTCCGGGCCGCGGGCCGTCCACACTACGTCGGGCAGGCGTGCGAGAACCTGGCTACGCTGCTCGGCGCATCGGGGCGCCGGGGCGATGCACGTGCCGCGCTGTACCGAGCGGTAGATCAGTACTCGACCCTCGGGGCGGCTATGGGCATCACACGGGCCGATGCGCGCCTGCGCCAGTTCGGAATTCGTCGAGGCCGCAACCGTCTGAGCGGTCACACCAACACCGGGCAGCCAGCGCTGACACCTGCCGAAAAACGCGTGGCAGAATTGATTGCCTTGGGCCACAGCAACTCGGAAATCGCGGCTCGGACATACCTTTCACAACGCACAGTGGAGTCGCACGTCTCGGCCATACTGGCCAAGCGCGGCGCACAATCACGCGTGCAACTGGTGGCCAATGCCGAACAGGGCCTGCGGGCAACGCGCCAGCAGCACCCCAACGGCTCATCGTCGAATAAGTAGCAGCTGTCGGCGTCCGACAAAGTCGGAATGATCTCAGACCCACCTGGTGAGTAGCCGCGTGGCGCGCGGATCGAAACGGCCACGCGCCTTGCCCAGAGATCAACTAGCTGAGCTCATTTCGGGCAGTCGCGCGTCGGCTGAACATCCACTCCTACGTGCACAGCTACATAGGAGCTGCGTGATCTTGTGGACCGGTACGGGTCGGTCGAATCGATCCGCTCCGGTCGCCGACGGCCCGACTTATCACCGGCGACCGGGGCTGACTCTCGAATCCGGTCTACAGATTCAAGTCCGGGCTGTAGATACGAGCGATCCCCTGGCCATCTTTGGTGACTTCGGTGAAACTGCGATAGCGATGCCCGGGCTTCGCCAGCGCTGTGTCCACAGTCAACGGCGGGGAGGGATACTTGCCGTTCGAGCAATGAAATGGGCCGCTGGTCGCGACCTGCTCGTTCGCCCCGGTCTCATACGCGTTGTAATCCACAATGGTCACGACCATGGTGCAATCGGATTCGGGCGTGATGTCGCCAGATTTGATCGTGAGGCCGCCGAATGCCCGGGGTACCCCATTCTCGGCGTAAATGCATGACTGTACTTCTGCGGAGCCATCGCTCGACAGGTATGAGCCCGAGCAGCTGTAAGGGCTATCCGGGGCGGCGACAGCGGCAGGTGCGAACAGGAGTAACGGTGCCGCACTGGCACAGACGGAAGACAGGACACGTGACAACGAACCGATGGACATGTAAGACCTTTCGATATCAGAAGCATCAGATCCTCGACGAATGATCTTGTCCACCTTATATGTTGCAACCCGCAGGCCACATGACGGTACCTACCGGGTCGCGCTGACGCGCACGTCGAGGTTGAGGATCTCCGGGTCCATCCGGTCTGGGCCGTCGAGCAGTCCGAAGCGCAAGTCCTCTGTCTGCACCGGCAACAGTCGTGGGCTCCGCGCATGCTGCACCAGTTCGGAGTAGGACTCGGCGTCGTGTTCGGCTCCGACCTGGCCGTTATCTGGAACGAACCCGGGTTCGAACCTGCGACCCCTGGACCTGGGGTTCTGTTGTCGATCAGCCAAGCCGATTGGTCGAATGCGCTTGTACACAAAGCGTTGAGCTGCGGAAGCGGCGTCGCAGTGTTCGCGATGCCCTGAGGATCGCCATTGAACTGCGACAACTTGTGGCTAGCGTGCGCCGATCTCGGCTAACTCCGCACCGACACCAGCTTCTCGACATGGTGTGTGTGCCAGAGAGTATGTTCCGTGGTTAGCTGTCTCCGGCTCTGAAGTGGTCGGGGACTACCCGCGCCCCCGAGTCGCCAACTGCAGTAACAGGATTCGGCCTCACCGGGGTTGCGATAGCTGATCGCAGGCACAGCACTGCCCCGCCGATCACGATCGGCGGGGCAGTGCTGTGCAGAGGTGCCTGACCTCGGGATCGAAACCGAAGGTTCAGTGGGGAATCGGGAAGTTGGCGCGGGAAGCGCCGTGGCCGTTGGGCTGGGCGGTCACCGACAGGCCCGCTTCGCGCGCGTAGCCGACCACGGCGGCCATATCGTCCGCGTCTTCGACGTGCACGACCGCCGCGACCGGCTGGTCGATATTCAGATTCCACGGCGTCCGTGCGGTATCGAACTCTTCATCGCCCGGCAGCAGTACTCGGCCGCGCACGGCGGATCGCAATGTGTTGTGTGACATCTGGATTCCCTTCGCTACGAAATATTCACCACGTCGTGCGCGAGCCACTGGACGGAGCCTGGCTCGGGGCAGGGCGCCGGGTGGTCGGGTCGGTTGCCGGGGAGATGGGTGTGGGCATCGGAAAGGCCACCTCGATATGGGCGGCGGCAGTCAGCGCGCGGCGCTCGGCGAATGGGGCGGTGATCAACTGGACCCCGATGGGAAGACCCTCGGCCGAGACGCCCGCGGGGACCGTGACCGCGGGCAGGGCCAGGTAGTTGGCGGCGATCGTGAGGCGGTGCGCCGCATACATGGTCGCGACTTGTGCGGTGCCGCCGAGGTCGTAGCCGACCGGCCAGGGCAGTTCGTCCGAGACCGGGCCGAGCACGATCGGATGCTCCGCGAGGAAGCGGGACCAGGCCGCGCGGCGGGTGAGGCGCTCACCCAGCGCGGTCATGTAGCCCGCCAGATCCAGCGGCGGGAACAGATCGATCGCCGCGTCCATGAAGGTGTTCAGTCCGGCGCTGCCGACTCGCCGCATGGCTTCGCGGCGCTGGACCACCACCTCGGTGGAGACCAATCGGCCGTAGTCCGCCGCCACCTCGCCCAATTGCGGCGGATCCAGTTCGGCTACCGGATATCCCGCGCGTTCGAGGGCGTCGGCGCAGCCGAGTACCGCGGCCCGCACCTGCGGATCGATATCGTCACCGAGCGTGACGGCGACCGCGGGCAGCGCGGTGTCCGTCGCGTCACACACCGGAATCCATCCGGGGTCGCGCACGTCAGCGCTGTTGCTGAGGACCTCCAAGGCGGTCGTCAGATCGCGCACGCTGCGCGCCAACGGCCCTGGCGCCGCGAACAATTGGTTTGTCGGTGCGGGTGCGGCCCCGGGCAGGCTCGAGGCCACCGCCACCCGGCCGGGTGTGGTACGCAGCGAGGCGACTCCGCAGAACGCGGCGGGTATCCGCAGTGAACCGCCGAAGTCGGTGCCCAGGCCGAGGGGTGTCATGCCCGCCGCTACCGCAGCGGCGTCACCACCGCTGGAACCGCCCGGGCTGCGGGTCGGGTACCACGGATTCACCGTCGGGCCCGCCTCGTCGTTGTCGGTGTGCCAGCGAGTGGCAAAGTCTGGCATGTTCGTTCGCCCGATGACGATCGCCCCGGCTCGCCGTAGTGCGGACACCGCGGGTGCGTCCGCTGTCGCGACGGCCTGTCCGAGGGCCGCCACGCCCCAGGTGGTCGGGCTGCCCGCGACATCGAGGTTGTTCTTGACGGTGACCGGAACCCCGTGCAGCGGCCCGGTCGGCCCCCTGCGGTCGGCCGCGGCCGCCTCCGCACGCGCGGTCTCGGCGAATACCGTGGTGAGCGCGCCGATTTCGGAATCGACCTGCTCGATGCGCTCGAGATGCGCCTCGACGACCTGGGCCGCGGTGACGGCGCCCTCGGCGATCAGCGCAGCGAGCGAGACCGCGTCCCGCGTCCACAGCGCGCTGTCCCGGCCGGTGGTCACGATGCCTCCTGTTCGGCGAATACCGCTGCGGTGCACGGTGTTCGGCTGTCGTCGATAGATTTGCCGAGGGTGATGAAGAACAGGACCAGCCCGGCGGTCAGCAGGATGTGGCCCACACCCGAGACGAGCGCGATCGCCTCACCACTGCTCTTGCCCAGCACGGTGAGGGTGCCGTGCAGCGTCATGGCCGCGACGGTGATGACCAGGCCGACGTTGTACAGCCGGAAGAACCAGCCGTACAGGCTTTTCCGGGCGCTGAGCGTGAACTGCTTCTCCAAGGCCAGCACGATGAGGAAGAACAGCATGCCCAGCGCCAGCAGGTGGGTGTGCATGACACTGAGCTGCGACTTCCCGGTGAAATGTTCGAGCTTGGTGATCTCGCGGTAGTAGAACCCGGAGATCAGGCCGATGATCATGTAGATGTGAGCGGTATTGAGCAGTGTCTTCATCGGGCGCTCACCGGCTTTCACGGCGCAGCAGCAGCGCGCCGCTGGCGGCCACCAGGGCGGCGGTGAGGCCGTGCACACTCAGGGCGGTGGCAGTGGAACCGTGGCGCAGCAGGATGGTGAGCATGTCGCCGGTCGGGATGAGGGCGACGGTGAGCGTGGCGACGCCGACGGCGCGCCGCTGCCCGGCCGCGAGCAAGGCGAGCAAGATCAGGCCGGAGACCACATCGCGGACGCCTTTGACGTTCAGGAAACCGTTGGCTTCACCGTGCGGCCAATCAGTGAAGCCGAACCCCGGGGCCATTGCCTGTGGGGCGAGCAAATAACCGGCGCCGACGGCAATGATGAACGCGGCACCCATTACGGCGCCGGCCGTGCCGAGACGTTCGCCGAGTCGGCGGGAATTACGCACGGAAACAACTGATTCCGTGTTCTGGAGAACAGACATGAACACTCCTGGATCGGTGGGATACGCGTCCAGAGCATCCAGTGCTGCCCGTACCGTTCGCTGACAGTCGTTGTCAGCGAACGGTACGCAGCAGTTCGAGCACCGCCTCGTCCGGAAGCCGGGCGCCCGCGAGGAATTCCGCGCCCAGGCGCACGGGCCCGAGCGCCGCTTCCGCCTGGTCGAGCGCCCGCCGCCGGAACGGGCCGATGCGAATCACCCCGGCCCTGCGGTTGATCCGGTCGGTGGCGCCGAGAATGCGGGCCGCGCGCCCCGGGGCATCCTTCGCCAGCGCGACCAGGGCGTAACCGATACCGACCTCGGCCAGCAGCGCCGCCGAGGTCTGGGCGGCCAGATCGCGAGGCATGGCCAGCTCTCGCAGCGCGTCGTCCGGCTGCCCCGCCGCGACCAGGGTCGCCGCGTGCACGGTGCTCACGAAGACCGGGTTCACGAAGCGGACGGTATCGTGGCGTCCCGCGGGCGGCGGGCCGGCGGGGAGCGGCTGCTCGGACATCCGCCGGAACAGTTCCATCGCGCGGTCGTTGTCGCCGCGCAGGTGCGCCAGGTGCGCCTGCGTCGCCGCCAGAAAGCGCCCGGGTGCGGGGATGATGTGCGGGGTGATCAGGGGCTCGGCCCGGTCGAGATAGGTTGCCGCGCTGTCGGTATCGCCGCCGACCAGGTACATCTCCGCCGCGAAGAGCAGCACGCCGATGCGCTCACCGGCGCCCAGGTCGGCGCTGAGCAGTTCCAGCGCGTGCGCGATCAGCGGGCGGGCGCTGTCCAGGCCGAGCATCCGGGTCCGGTAGCTGGCCAGGGAGATCAGGGCGCGGCTGTGTGACCGGGCGTCACCGTGCGCGCTCAGGCAGGTCAGCGCCGCCTCCAACGTGGGCAGGGCGCGGGCCGGATGGTCGCCGCCCAGTTCATCGAAACCTTGTGCTATCAGCGCATTTCCGCGTAGCCATGGATCGTCCGAGGTGGTGCAGGCGGTCAACAGGCTGTCGTCGTCGCCGAGCAGGTCACGCAGCGCCAGTATGAGCACGAACATCGGGTGTGGGGGCGGATCTTCGGTGAGGGCCGCACGGGTCAGTCGCTCGAATTGCCCCGTGTTCTCCCGGATTTGGCCCCACCAGATGTTGGTGAAGTACGCGAGCAGCTCCTGGCCGTACCGGCAGGCCAGGTAGGCCCCGGTGCACCCCGGCGGCGGTGTGTCGCCGAGCAGGGCGAGGACCTCGCGGCGGCGTTCGGAGATGTCGCCGTGCAACCCGCGCAGCAGCCAGTACCAGACGAGATTCCCGTACAGGCGAACCGCACGCTCGCCGTCGCCCGCGTCCAGCGCCCACCGCAGCGCGGTTTCGCAATTGGCGTGTTCGGCGATCAGACGCGCAAGCCAATCGGGGTGTGCGGCAGTGCGTAATCCGTGGGCGGCGGCATCGGTGAACCCCAGGAAGCAGTCGGCATGGATGCGGGCGACCTCGTCCGCCTCGCCGACTGCGGTCAATTCCGCGTTCGCATAGGCTCGGATGGTCTCCGCCATTCGATAGCGCTGTCCGTCGAAATCCACCAACGACTTCGTCACCAGTGAGGTGACCGTGTCGATGGCGTCCGGACCACACACCCTGGTGATGGCGTCCAAGGTCGCGCCGCCCGCGAAAATCGAAAAACGCCGGGCTGCTGCGGCTTCCGCATCGGTGAGCAGTTCCCAGCTCCAGGCGACAGCCGCGTGCAAGGTGCGATGACGCGGGACCGCGTGACGAGTGCTGTTGGTGAGCAAACGGAAGCGATCGGTGAGCCGCGCGCTGAGGTCCGGCAGCGGCAGACTCCGCACGCGAGCGGCGGCCAGCTCGATGGCCAGCGGCATGCCGTCCAGGCTGCGCACGATGGCACGGATATCCGCGGAATTGCCTTCGGACAGCGCGAAATCCGGGAGTGCCGCGGTGGCGCGGTCGAGGAACAACCGGACCGCGGGCGATGCGGCTGCCGCCGGGAAATCCACGTCGGCTTCGGGCAGGTCCAAGGTCCGGACCGGATACAGTCGCTCGCCGTCCACGCCGATCGGCTCCCGGCTCGTGGTGAGGACCCGCAGCAGGGGTAGCCGTTGCAATAGATCGTCGATCAGGCGCGCGGTCGCCTCCACGACATGCTCGCAGTTGTCGAGTACCAACAGCATTCGGCGGCCGGACAGCGTCCGCTCCAGTACTTCGGCCCACTCCGTGCACAGTTCGTCGGGTCGCTCGAACCCGGCGAGCGCGTTCACTATCGCCACTCCGACCGCGGTCACGGCAGGTCGGCCGGCTCGTTCTCGCTCGAGTCCGGCCAGTTCGACGAAGGCGTAGCCATCCACCCAGTCCACGGCGTGCGCCCCGACCGTCTCGGCGGCCAGCCGAGTCTTCCCCACGCCCCCGCTACCCGACAGTGTCACCAGTCGGGACTCGCGCAACGCCTGCCGCACTTCGTCCACGTCGTGTCCGCGTCCGACGAAGCTGGTGCGACGCCTGGGCAGCAGTGGCGCGGACACCTTCGATGCCCCGGTGGTCGGGGATGCTGCCACAACTCCCGTACGACCCGATCCGGACGTCGTCTCTGAGACAGGTCCGTCGACGGTGGGATCATGGGGTGCGTTGGTGTGAAGTTCGGCCAGGGCCGAGCGCAGCACCTCGGCGGGTGTTGTGCCGAGCTCCTCCCGTAACAGGGCCTCGGTGCGTTGAAACTGCTGTATCGCCTCGGATGTGCGCCCCGCTGCCGCCAGTGCCAGCACCAGTCGCGCGGCGAGCGTCTCACGGAACGGATGTGCCGCGACGTCCGTGCGGAGCTCACGCAATACTTCGCCGCCTCGGCCCAAGGCTCGCAAGGCGTCCGCTCGCAGTTCGACCGCTTCGAGTCGCTGTTCGGTCAATCGCAGTGCCGCAGCGTGCAATACGTCCGATTCCCCCACATCGATCAACGGCTCCCCGCGCCACAACGCGAGCGCGGTATCGAAGCGCGCGATGGCTCGTTCTGTCTCCCCGGCCGCGAGCAATGTCCGCCCCGCCTCGACCTCACGCGTGAACAGATGCGCGTCGACGTCCTCGGACGCAAGTTCGAGCACATACCCGCCCCCATCCCTCCGCACCACCCCCGGCGCCGCCGCGCGCAACCGACTCGCCAAGGTCTGCAACGCATTCCCTGTCCCCGCCGGCGGGTCCTCTCCCCACACCCCGTCCACCAGTCGCGCCACCGGAACCACTCGCCCGGCTTCGAGCGCGAGCAACCCCAGCAATGCCCGTACCCGCGGCCCCCCGACCGACGCCCTCGTCCCGTCCGCGGCCTCCACCATCACCGGACCCAATAGTCCTACCAGCATGAATCGCTCATCTCACGATCGATCCTGCGTGGCGCCCGGCCCTCTCGTCAACCCGGGCGAACCTGGGACCTCGCCGCATTGCGGCTATCGAACCGCCTCAGGCGGAAGCCGACGAAGGCAGACGGCCGCGAGGACCGGGTCTGGAGGGAACTGGGATCGCCGAGGTTCTCACCGCACAGGGCGCCACGGGCGCAGGCTACGTCGCCTCCGAACACATCAACACGATCCTGGAGGGCCGGCGGGGCACCTTCGTGATCCAACACGGCGGCCTGGCCAATGGCGACGACCGAAGCACCTTCGGCACCGTGGTGCCGCACTCGGGCACGGCCGACCTCGCCGGGCTGTCCGGACATGCCACCGAGGCCCGTCACGGCGTCCTGACCCTCACGTACACCTTCGACAGGCAACCCTGAACACCGGCGGCAACCATCGTCGGCACCTGGACTTGATCGGCCAGCGACCCCGAAGTGTGGCAGGAGTGTCCGATTAACGGGATAGATTCTGTGGACGTTGGCGGAAACGGGCCCTGACATAGTCAGGCGTCCGCGGTGCGAACAGCGGTTGCTTCGGAGCCGTCGATGAACACCGGCGTCACTGACACCGAGATTCGGACTGTGGTCTCGATCAATCTGGTGTCGGTGAAGTGGTTCGGCAAGATGGAGTTCTGGGCGGCGCTGATCAAAGTCGCGGCGCTGGTGACATTCCTGATCGTGGGCACGGTCTTCCTCGCGAGCCGGTTCACCCTCCAGGTGCAGACGACGCGCGTCGGTGTGATCGCCGACCACGGTGGTCTGTTCCTGACCGGCCTGCTGCCGGTGGTGACCGTCACCACGGGCCTCGTCTTCGCCTACTCCGCGGTGGAGCTGGTCGGCACGGCGGCAGGCGAGACGGACGACCCCGCGAAGATCATGCCGCGGGCGATCCATTCGGTCATCGCCAGAATCGCGGTGTGCTAAGTCGGTTCGCTGGTGCTGCCGGGACTCTTGTTGCTGTACAAGGCATTTGCGCCGGGAGTCAGCCCGTTCGTCACCTTCTTCTCGAAACTCGGTGTCGGATAGGCGGATTCGGTGATGAACCTGGTGGTCTGACCGCCGCGTTCTCCAGTCTGAATGCTGGTTTCTCGCGGCCATGCGCATCCGATAGCGCCTGCACACCACGATCGGCTGTGGAGTATGCGGTCCAGGCGATCGGCACCTTCTTCCTGGTGTTCACCGCCGGAACCGCCGTCGGCAGCAGAAGCCCTTCGCGCCGCTAGGTGTCGGTGGGGTGCTGATGGTGGCGATGATCATCGAGCAGGTGGCCAACTTCAAGCGGAACCAGGTGCCCGGCACCGGCCTTGGCCGCGGCGAAATGCTGTTCGCCAGCGGCTTCTCCTGCGCCGACGCACACCGCGCGCCGCCTCGGAGTCGACTACAAGCAGATCTCCTTCAACCGGCTATAGGATTGAAGTCGCAGTCCGCGACTACTCGTTGGCGGGGCGGTGAGATGTGGGGTAAGCGCGAGGACATGATTGTGCGGGGACGGCTGCCGTTCAACGCCGAGCCGCCGCCATCGGTGCTGGCCAGCAGCGAAATCACCGCGGTGGACGCGTTCTATGCGCGCAATCACGGTCCGTTCCCCGACATCCCCACCGAGCGCTGGCGGTTGGGCGTCGATGGACGGGTGGACAATCCGCTCACCGTGACCTACGCCCAGCTGACGACTGGTTTTGAGCAACACAGCGTGGTAGCGACGCTGGCGTGTGCCGGCAATCGGCGCGCTGAACTGCTGGCGGTGCGCCCGATCCCTGGCAAGGAGCCATGGGAACACGGCGCGATCTCGACCGCAGAGTGGGCCGGGCCCAGGCTGGCCGATGTACTGCAGGCGGCCGGGGTGTACCACGATGACCGACTGCACGTCGCATTCGCTGCGCCCGACGTGGCCCAAGAGGCCCGGCCGGTCCAGTCCTACGGCAGCTCCATCCCACTGTCCAAGGCGCTCCGCGAGGAGGTGTTGTTGGCCTGGCAGATGAATTCTCAGCCACTTCCGCGCGTTCACGGTGGCCCGGTGCGTGTGGTGGTGCCTGGCTACATCGGGGCTCGCAGCGTCAAATGGGTCACCGCCGTCACCATACAATCCGTCCCATCACAGAACTATTTTCAGGCCCTTGACTACCGTATTCTTCCGCCCGAGGCCGACCCAGAGGCGGTCGCACCGGGTGAGGGCATCTCGCTATCGTCGCTGGCGCTCAACTGCGACATCCTCGTGCCCACCGAGGGCGATCAGATTCCGCGTGGCTCCCGTACCGTTCGTGGATGGGCAATCGCCGGCGACGGCCACGGCATCGGACGGGTCGATGTCTCCGTCGACGACGGCCGCAGCTGGCGGCAGGCCGACCTACACCCGGCACCCAGCCGGTGGGCGTGGCGGCCGTGGTCGCTGACCGTTGACATGCGACCCGGGCCACTGAACATCACCGCGCGTGCCTGGGACGACGCCGGAGCCACACAACCCGAATCCCCAGCATCCATATGGAATCCCCGCGGATACGGCAACAACGCCTGGGCCCGCATCAAACTGACGATCCTGTAAGGCATCGCGGTGTGCAGGTCAGGCCACTAGCCAGATTCCGGCACATTAGGTGTGGTGTGCGATGCGATGCCAGCCAGACCTTTCGGGCATCGGCTTCAGCGACGCCGCGCTCGAGCAGGAAGTCGCGCACCGCGTTGGCGCCATCGATCTCGGAGCGCAGGGCTGAGGTGCGATACGGCTCGGTGATCCCTATGTCGTGGAACATCGCCGCGGCATAGGGCCATTCCAAGTCGGGTTGCAGTCCGCAGCGACGGCTCTGCAACGCGCCCAACAAGAAAACTCGACGCGAGCAACCGAACGGCAGGTCACCTTGCATATCCACTCCGGGGCGGTCCATGAGCCGCGGTCGGGCGTGTGCGGATTCAGAGGGATAACGATGCCGATCAAGTCAGACGAATGTGCCATCCTCGACGAGCTGCGCGAAATCGCCCCCGAGGCCGTCGGAAGCGGCGCTGACCAACGTTTGCGTTCGATGGGCGCTGCCCGATCCAAAGACAATCAACTGGTCTCTCAGCGGCTCGCGTCGCGCAGCGAAGACACCAATGCGTGGATGACTGAACCGCCTGGTGCACAACGATATCCGATGACACCGGATGCGAGCTAGCGATTGAGTTGGCCGCGGATCGGGAAGGTTGCCGGATGGTCTGCCACAGGTGACGTGCCACGGGCTGCCCCGCGGTGAGGTGTGGATGGATTTCCGAAGGAGGTCTCCTGCTCCACCGCCGCGAACCAGGACCATCCCCGCGTGTGCGGGGCCGACACCGCCAGAAGCGGTTCGACATTCGCGGCCTCCGGACCATCCCCGCGTGCGGGGCCGACACTTGTTGACCTGCGGTGATATTCGCCCGGTCGCAGGTTTTCGTTCGGTTTCGTTCGCGTGCTGGCCCCTGTCGACACCGGCTCGGCGGGCGTACACCTCTGCGAGCCAGTTGTCGATGGGGTCGATGAGCATGTCTTCTTTCAAGAAGACGTTGGTGGGATGTTCGAGGCTGCAGGCTGTCGAGCAGGCTCGAACACGGTGTAATCCGTCAAGACGATGGAATCGGCCTTCTGCATGGACTTGGCCATCAATCCGCGCAGCGGCGTCGAGGTGAACATCCGCACCGACAGGTTGCGCATCCGGATGGCGGCGCGACTGCTGGGGAGGAACCCGTTGACGCCGCCGGGCGGCAGCTTCTGGCACTCGGTGACATACGGCCGCAGCTGCTGCTGATACCCGGTGAATGCAGCGTGATGATCGCCTCGAGACCGGGCGAGTTCGCCCGCGAGGACATACGCGCCGACCATCGCCATGGCGGTGCCATTGCCCGAGAGTGGTGATCCGCAGTAGCCCGCGTCGCCGACCAGCACGATCCGCCCACGCGACCAATCGTCCATTCGGGTCTGGCTGATGGTATCGAAGAAGAAATCCGGCGCGTGCTCCATTCCGGCCAGCAATCGCGGTGCGAGCCAGCCCATTTCGGCGAACGTCTCGGCCAGGATCCGCTTCTGCCCCTCGACGTCGTGCCGATCGTAGACCAAATCCGTTGCCTTGAAACCGAACATCGCCTTGGCGGTGGACGGTCCTTCGGGCCGGACGGCCACGAGCTTGCCGCCGGGTGCGTTGTGCAGCTGGAACCAATCCGTGAGCCCGAGCCCGTCCACCGGGACGGTGAAGTAGGCCATGTACGCGCCGAGATGATGGACGAAGTCGGCCTCGGGCCCGAAAGCCAGCTTGCGGACGGTTGAGTGCAGACCGTCTGCGCCGACGACCACATCGAATACGCGTGATGCGCGGTGCCGGAAGGAGACCACAACGCCATCCGACACTTCACGCATACCGGTGATCGTGTCGTCGAAGATATATTCGACACCCGATTGTGCGGCCGCGTAGAGGATTTCGGTCAGATCGCCGCGCAGGATCTCGATCCCCGCCACCGCGCCTTCGCCGTCGAAGAGCTCGGCAGGCATTCTCGCGCTCCATGCGCCGGTTTTATCGACATAGGCCAGCCCATTCTCGTGGACGCGCGCCCGATCGATCTCCGGCATGATGCCCATCCGCTCGGCGACTTCTTTGGCGACGCCGCGTAGATCCACGGCCTGCCCGCCGGGGCGCGGTGTGGGAGCTCGCTCGACCACGGTGACGTCGAAGTCATAGCGGCGCAGCCAATACGCGAGCGTCAGCCCGGCGATGCTGCCGCCGGAGATCAGAACACTGCGTCGGACGGTGCGGTTGTTCATGGGGTTCTCCTGAGTTGTCGTAGGTCATGGATTCGGAGGATCGGCGGCCACCCTTGCTCGTGGGCGAGCTCGCCGACGGCGGCGGCGAGCGGGCCACCCGCGTGCTCGCCGCCGACGAGCAACCGAGCCGGGTCCGCGTTCAGCTCCGCGGCATGATCGGCGGCCCACTGCAGCACGCTCAACGCGTCCGGCACGATGTCCGACCGAAAGCTCCGGGACGCGGGTGCGTAGCGCACCGACAAGACGATGAAATCGGATGCGCTGCAGATATTCCGGCAGTGGACGTCGAAATCCGCGGTGTCGCTCGGCGCGCCGATGTCGAACAGCGCCAGCAGCGGCCGCGGTGGCCCGGTGGGGGAGGGCCAATAGATCCGAGTGCTACGGGATCCGATGGTGCGGCGCAGCCGCACCTCGGCTGCCCGGCAAACGGTTGGTGAAGATGTCACCCGACAACGTTCGCATCCGGTGTGGGCGAGAAGGAAGGTCCGAATGGGCATGGCAGTCTTGCGTCAGCGACATAACCACCCACGGATGGCAATAGACGATACTGCATGTCATGAGCAGCGAGGATGCGGCGGGGACGCTGTCACATATGCCGAAAGCGCCGGACGCGATCGAGTTGCGCCACCTTCGGTCGTTTGTCGCCGTGGCCGACGAACTGAATTTCGGCAGGGCCGCGGCCAAGCTGCATATATCGCAGCCCGCATTCAGCAGGCAAATCCGTTCGCTCGAGCGCCTCGTCGGCTGTGATCTGTTGCGCCGCACCACGCATCAGGTCGAGCTCACAGTCGCGGGCGACGCGTTGCTCGAACGGGCCAGGCGGATCCTCGGTGACGTGGACGAAGCGGTAGTGGCGACCCGATCGGTCGGCGGTGAGCTGTTGGCACGGATCTCCAAGTACTGGGAGCCGCTCGGGGATCCCGATCCCGAATTGCCAGTGCTCCGTGACGCATACGAAGAGTTGCACGCGCAGTTTCCACCGCCGCCGGAGGTTTCTGTGCGGCCTATCACCGCGGACGGGGTGTCCAGCCTGCTGCTCAGGCCGCAGCAGCCCGCCGACATCACCGTGCTGTACCTGCACGGCGGTGGCTATATCGCCGGATCCGCGTTCGGATATCGTTCGCTGGCCGGTGCTCTCACCGCCGCTGCGAACACCACCACCCTCCTGCCGGACTACCGTTTGGCGCCAGAGCATCCGTTCCCCGCGGCCATCGACGACGCGCTGCGCGCCTACCTATGGCTGCTCGACGGTGGCACCGAACCCGACCGGATCGCCATCGTGGGCGACTCTGTCGGCGCGCACCTGGTGATGTCCACGCTGACACGCCTCGAACAACAGCAGCTACCGATGCCCGCTGCCACGGTAATGCTCTGCCCTGGAATAGATCTGCACTGCCACGAGGAGGTGGCACGATCGCAGCAGGCGCAGGCGGACACCGTCTCGGCGAGCCAGTTCCGCAGGCGCATCGTCGGCGACTACCTGGCCGGTCACCCGGACGACGATCCGGTCGTCAACCCGCTGTTGGCCGACCTGACCGGCATGCCGCCGATGCTGGTGCAGGCGAGCACCGGCGACCCCCATCTCGTCGATGCCCACCAACTCGTCGACCACGCTCGCGAACACGGTGTCGATGTCCGTCTTCAGCTCTACCCGGTCGAGACCCACAACTTCCACATCTTCTGGTCTTTCCTGCCCGAAGCATCCGACGCATTGCAGCAGGCGGGTCAATTCATTCGAGAGGAAGCAGGCCAAAGCGTGGCGCGCACAAGTTCTCGGTCGAGCGCATAGCGTCGAGCTCGCCTAATCGGCGCTGAAGTCGAGCTGCGGGAATCTATTTCGGAGCTGATCGAGGCACCGGCAAACCTCGTTCAGCTCTCGGCGGTAGAGCTGCGCTTCGGCAGTCGATCGGAACTCGCCGCGCCTGATTGTCAAGGCTTGGACGGTGGTGGCCAGGGCCGCGGCCTCATTGTTGAGCAAGTCGTAGAACACCCGCGCCTGGCCGACGTCGGATTCGTCGAGCACCGGTCGCTTGGATCAGTTCGCCTGTGTCGAAACGTGTTCGGCAGTTCGACTGTTGGACACCCCGGTATTTTCCATGGTTCATGATCGCGTCCAGTGTGGGCACACATCGCTGGATCACAAGCTCTCGGAATATATTTCACTCGCCAAGACAAGGACGCGGCCTACCAACTGTGGCGATACACCGGACACCTGCTCGGACTGAGCCCAGAAATCCTCCCCACGAACGACCGCGGAAGGATAATTCGGTTCCCGCGATCACCGAACCGTCGGTGGATTTGATCTCGAGCGTGCTGTCCTCGACCGCGAGCGTGCCGTCCTCGACGGTAATGGTGGCCGACTTGTCCTCGGTGCCGGCGGTGTAACCGATGGCCGCGGGGGCTGACTCGACGGCGGGGCGGCCTGAGCAGTGGCGGCAAGGCCGACGGTGGCGGTGATCAGGGCAGTGGCAACGGCGGTGAGCGAAACGCGATGGTGTTGCGGGCGGGCTGCCAGAACGCGGCGATGAACACCGCCCAGCACAAGACCCCGATCGTTCCGGCCTAGGCCCGGTCGCCGAAGGACGGCGGCCGCCTTGCTTCCGGCGTCGTTGACGACGAACGGGATGTCGGTGCTGGAGAACACGTAGGCGATCGGCAACGTCAGCACGGCCACGCCGACGGCGGAGTAGTTATCGGTTCACGATCGCCGAGATTTCGTGCGGTTTCGGCTGGCGGCGTGCCGAGTCTTAGATGAGGTTCAGCGCCAGGGCGATGGTGCCGAGCGTCGCCAGGATCGAGTCGACGCCGACGTGCATCCCGATCGAGAGCCGGATGTCCTTGTTCCGCCAGGCGAACCAGAACCCGGGGAAGGTGAAGATCACCCGCGACACGAACATCCACGGTGACCAGAAGTGATAGAGCGCGAACAGGACCGTGCTGAGCACCGGCGCCCAAGCGCCGAGGTGGGAGATGCGGGGCAGCAGGAAACCGCGGAAGTAGAGCTCCTCGATGAGCGGGAGGGAGATTCCGGTCAGTGGCAGGCAGATCACCATCGTGGTGAGCATGATCGAGTGCGAGTATCCGTCGAGGTATGCGGTAACGCTGCCGCCTGTGTCTGCGTACGGGAGCCATGTGAAGAAGTCTTTGAAGAAGTTGTTCATCGGTGCCAGCGCGAACCCCACCACCATCATCCACACGATGAGCCCGATGACCATCGCCACGAGGTTCCCGCGCGGGAGCGGCTTGTCGGTGTAGTGCAGCACGCCGCGTAGCGAGATGTGGCCGTTGTGCTTGCGGCCCAGCCACAGTAGCCCCGACAGGATCGGTATGAGAACCAGACATAGAGCGATCGCCCAGCCTATGAGGGTCGGATATCCAATGGTGTTGGCGAGTGGTTCGCCGATGAGCAGGTAGGCGGCGACGATCAGGGCGCCGGGGACAAGGTGCAACACGATCGACAGTGGCAGGGAGTGGCGGTCGTTCAGCAGCCGCTGGACTATTCGGTTCGGTCGAGTGTCTTCGAAGGCGCGCATGACAAGAGTTCCTAGAGCTGTTGGCGAATGGGTGCGTGAGATGAATCGGAAAGTGCCCACCCAGCCGGGCAGAACTCGGCGGCCGACCGTCTCGGGTGTCGAAGGCCCGAGTCCAGCCGCTGAGCGGTGTCCGTGGACAGGCCCCAGGGGTTGCTGCCGCTGGTGCTGGTGTGTGGAGCCGGGGTGTGTCAGGCGGCAGCGGCGTGGCGAATGATGATGTTGCCCGTCGGCTGAGCCGGTTCGGCCTCGTCAGCCCGCGGCTTGCCCGCCGCAGAACCCCTCGTTGGTGAGCCTCTGTACCGCATTCAGCTGCGCTTCCACCGGGGCGTGCTGTTGATCAGCGTCCACGTAGGTCAGCGAGGCCTCCAGGGTCCTACTGCCATCGGCCGTGCTGCGCAACAGCGTCCCGTAGCCCTGGACGCCGCCGTCGGAGGACAGGACGGTGCCGCCGCAGTCCACGGTCCGCACCTCCAGCCCGAGGCCATAGCTCATCTTCGGGTCGGGCGTCGGGTGCCCCTTGCTCATCTCGGCCAGCAGCGCGGCCGGGAGGAGTTTCCCGCCCAGCAGCCCGGAGAAGAACGTGTGGAGATCCTCGGTGGTCGAGATCATGTCGCCGCCGGCGGAGATCCAGGAGGGGTTCTGACGGGTGACGTCGACCGTCTTCCACTGCCCGCCGTCTTCGTACTTGTAGTAGCCGTGCGCGTGCGGCTCGGCGATCTCCGGCGAGGCGCCAGGCACCACAGTGTCCGACAGCTCGAGCGGCCGCAGGATCCGCCGCTGTATCTCGTCGGCGTACGAGCTGCCGGTGACCTTTTCGATCAGCAGTCTGGCCAGCGCGTAGTTGGTGTTGGAATAACTCCAGTCCGTCCCCGGCTCGAACCGCGTCGGCTTGGCCAACGCCAGCCGCACCAACTCCTCCGGTGGATAGGTGTGGAATCGGTTGTCCACCCAGGCTTTGCCCTGCCAGACGATCCCCGCCGCGACCGTCCCGTCGGGGTAGTACTCGCCGGTGTAGTTGAACAACCCGCTGGTGTGCTGCAACAGCATCCGCACCGTGATCCGCCGGTCCAGCCCGAACTCGGGAAGGTAGTCGGCTGCCGGGGCGTCCAGCCCGATCTTGCCCTCGGCCACCAGTTGCAGCACCACGGTCGAGTAGAAGGTCTTGGTGGCGCTGCCGATCCGGAACCGCCCGTCCGTAGGCGGCTTCGCGGCCTGGCCCAGCTCGCGCACCCCGGCGCTGCCGACCCACTCGCCTCGCTGATCGTGCACGCGCAGCTGCACCCCGGTGATACCGGCATCGACGATCTCCTGGATGGCCTGCTGCAGCTCCGGGCGATCCTGCCCGGCTGGGGCATCCGGCACTGCTGGGTTGTCCGCGGTGGCCGGCCCAAGTGCGGCTGCCCCGGTCAGCAGCGTGGCCGCCAGCGCCGTGACCGCCACCCGCCGGAAGACCCGCGGTATCCGGGCGCTGTTGTCTTTGGTGCCCCTGGTTGTTTCTGGAACCTCATCCTCGGCCTTGCCGGGGAGGACCGGGAGCTGGTGCACGCCGTCGATGCGCGTCCTGGTCGCCGTGATCGCGAGTGGGGGTTGGGTTTTCATGGTTCCTCGTCTCTGGTGTGGCGTTCAACGAAAACCACAATCGCCCCCCGTCCTGACACCGGACCGTCACCGTGCTGACACGCCTCTGACTCCGTGTCACCTCGGGCCGAAACGGCAGTTCACGGGCATGGTGGCGGCCGTCCGGCCCGGCCACCACCTCACCGAAGAACCCTTGACCCCGGCCCGGCTCGCTGCCGCCCAACACGTCGCGGTCAGCCGCCGTGGCCGGTGCACCGGCCCACTCGACACCGCGCTGGCCCAGCAGAACCTCCAACGGCGAGTCAGCGTCGTCCTCCCCAACCACTTGGCCGCCATGACCCTCACCACCCGCAGCGACATCGTCTGCCTCGCACCAGCCGCACTCCCCGGCGCCGACCCGTCGCCCCTCACCAACGACGCAACCGCCCTCGGACTGCACCTCCTCGACATCCCCCTGGCACTGCCGCCACTGACCATCAGCATGGCCTGGCACCCCCGACACACAGCCGACGGAGCCCACCACTGGCTCCGCAACACCGTCCGCCGGACCCTTCGCACACCCAGGAGCCCAACCACATCATCCGACTGAGGCACCCACAGATGCGTGCTGGTGGGCTCGAAGCAGTCGCGAGAAGAGTCATGCTAAGGGCGGCGGTGGGTGCGCGGTGTAGAGCGGTTCACGTTGTGGCGCAATGCATCCCAGTCCCTCGCGTGTGGCCAGACGGAGGGTGTTACGGCTCAAAAAGCCTTCTCCGCGCTGAATCTCGTTCAGCGCGTTGGGCCGGAAACATCCTTGATCCACACTGCCGGTGGGAATGCAGGGGTGCAGTCGAATTCCTTTGCGTAACAGCCAATCTTAGGGGCGTGTCCATGCGGACGTGGCGACGTTGTCTGGATGCAGCAGGGGTACGGGGCGACACGGCGCGTGCCGATTTTTCGGCTGCAGCGCGGTATCTCCTGCCCAGGCATTTCGAGGGCTGGGGGCCGCTGTGGGTCTTGGCTCCGCCGGAGAGCCTGCCGCACATAGCCGCCGCAGTGGCGTTGGCGCGCTACACCGATGACCTCTGCGACAGTGGCCCTGCCGGGGGGCATCACCGAAAGCCCTCCCTGGCTATGCGGGATTGGGCACCCCGGCAGTGCGGCCGTCGTGAGCTGCCGGTAGCCGCGGCTGCTGTGTCACTTGGGTTGAAGAGAAGAGGCCGCTGCGACCGGGGCTGTTCCGGAGAACGGCCGGTGGCGTCCGCGGCTGGCGTCGGAAGCATACGACTCGGCCAATCCCGCTCAGTAAGCGGCTTGGGTCGGATGTCAAGCCGGATGTGTTGGGAGAGTTGACGTGTGCGTTCGCGCCGGGTCATCGATCGAAGCCCACTAGCTGGAGCTGAAATCCAACATCCTGGGCGGCCGGCCACCCTGTCGGCGGCGTGCGTGCCGCGAATTGGCCGTCCTGGCATGGGCTTTCGTTGTTTGTTGGTAGCATTCGGGCGGTTGCCGGGCTCCTGGGTCGATGGCAGGTAAGGGGCGTTGATGGAAGTGGAGGACGTCCACCATTCATATGGCAGGCGATCGGTGTTGCGTGGTATCGACCTCGTGTTGCCGGCCGGAATGTTGGTGGGGATCGTTGGTGAGAACGGCGCGGGCAAGTCGACGTTGTTGAAGGTCCTCTCCGGGGGGCTGCGACCGGATCGGGGGGTGGTCCGGCATCGTGGGCGGTTCGGTTACTGCCCGCAGCAGGTGGTGTTGAACGATGCGTTCACGGTTCGTCAGCACCTGGATTTCTTCGCAGCGGCCTATGCGATCCCGGACTTGCGGCGGGCCGAGGCGACCATGGAGATCTTGCGTTTCTCCGACTATGCCGGTGAGCGGGTCGCGACGTTGAGCGGCGGCACGCGGCAGAAGCTGAACTTGACGTTGTCGGTGATGCATGATCCGCAGGTTTTGCTGCTCGATGAGCCGTATCAGGGTTTCGATTGGGAGACGTATCTGCGTTTCTGGGATCTGGTCGCCGAGTTCCGTGACACCGGCCGGTCGGTTCTGATCGTCTCGCATCTGGCCCACGACACCGACAAGCTGGATCAGGTGTGGCGGTTGCACGAGGGTGTCCTACACAGCAGACAGGAGAAGGCCGGATGAGCGAGGGTGTGCGGCTGTTTCTGATCGCCACGCGCTACGGCCTCATCGAGCATGCTCGTAACCGGTTCGCCATGCTGCTGGTGGCTGCCTTCATCCCCGCCTCGATCACTCTGGTGCGCGTGGCCGTCACCGATATCGAGGTGCCGTTCCGGCTTCGCGGCACCGGTCTGGTGTTGCGTGCCAACGGCAATGAGCTCGCTCAGATCAGTGGTGCGCTGACGGCGGTCTGCTTGATCATCGGGTTCATGATGTTCGCGGCAACGTTCAGCAGCGGAGCATTCGACCGGCGTCTGTCGATGGCCGGGTATCCCCGGGTTGCTTTGGGGCTGGCGAAGATTGCCTGCCTGGTGGTGGCCTCGGTGGTGGTCTGCGCGTACGCCACCGCGGTGATCTGCTGCTACTGGTCGCCTCGCCGGCCTGTCCAGCTCGCTGCGGCGCTTTTCGGTGCGGCGATGACCTACGGGGCGCTGGGTGTCGGTCTCGGGGCCCTGCTGCGCCGCGAGGTGGAGGGGATGTTCGCCATCGCGATGATCACCTGCTTCGACCTGGCGGTGCAGAACCCCATCGCCAGCGCTGGGGCGGACAGCGACTTCGTGCGCTGGCTGCCCTCCTACGGGGCGATGCAGGCTTCGACCGCGGCCGGTTTCTCCGACACCACCTCATTCGCGGGTTTCGCCGTGCAAGTGGTTTGGTTCACCGCGAGCGCCCTGCTCGGGCTGGTCGCTTTCCATCTGCGCACCCGCTCGTCGCTGCGACCCACGATGTGGATCCGCCTCCCCGGACCGACGAAGTCCGGACAGCCGACGAAGCACTGAGAGGGCGTCCCGCGCGACCATCACGGTGTATCGCGCGGGACACCCTGCTTTGCCGATTGCGGTGGCTTACGGCGCGATAGGGGCCGGTTGGGTGGCCGGGTAGTAGATCTCACGGCGCAAGCGTTCCAAGTCCGGCGCCGCGGAAGACGAGGTTTGCTCGTACCGATCGCTCTCACGCGCCCAGAGCCCCACGTTCGTCATGTTCCTGTATATCTCCGCGTAGTCCTTCCCCTGGCCCGACAGTCCGGGAAGCACGCGCAGGAGCGCGGGGACGTAGCGGATCAGCGCCTCGAGCTGGGCGCGTTGATCCGCCACCTGGCGCTGCAGCTGCTCGACGGCTTCGCGGCGGGTGCAGCCGGTCTCGTGACGGACCGCCCGCACCAGGTTGTAGGGGACTTGGTCGGCCTCGTCCTGATCCAATCCCACCAGGTCGTTCTCCACGAAGGTCACCCAGAAGGCGAGTTCCTCGAGACGGCGGATCACCGGGTGGTTGCGCAGCTTCGGCGGCAGTTCCCGGCCCTGGTGCACCTCCATGCAGGCGAGGGCGGTTTCGATCCCGCTGGTCGACATCCGCAGCGGCAGGTAGTCGGCCGTGGGCGGGATGTAGCCGTTGATGCGGTGGTGCGCTTCGCGTTCGCAGGCTTCGCACCACTCCTCGAGGCCGTCGAGGAACCGCTCCTGCCAGCGGGCGCTCCGGCCCTCGCGCAGCCGCGGCCACAAACTCGCCCACGACGTCGGGATCGCGCCGGGCCTCCACGGCTTCTCCGGGTCCTGGCGCAGTGTTGCCACCATGCCACGCCTCAGCGCGGTCACGGCTTCCGGGTCGGTCAGCTGCGGATCCTCGAACAGGTCGTCCCACGCAAGGAGCAGCACGGCCATGCGGTAGGCGGTCTGTTCAACAGCCGGGTCCACTGCTGGGGCCCAGTGTCGCGGGATCCGGATCGCTCCTGTCCACCGGTGGTAGTCGGCCTCGCCCGGGGAGACGACAAGGCCGGTGTCCACCATCCAGCTCCTCAACCGTTGCGCGACCTGCGGCGGGAGCGCATCGCTGTGAGCCCCGGGTGGCTGTGTCGACTGCCGGTGGACCGCGGGGCCAGGAGTTCGCCGGTCGAGTATGGACCGGGCGTAGGCGGTCATTGCGTGGCGGGCGCTCAGTGCAACGGGCAGGGCGGCGAGCTGGCCGGCGGCCTGGTCCATGAATTCATCGGCCCTCGCTTGTGCTTCGTCCACGGCGCCGGAGGCGACGACGAGCTCTTGGGCATGTACGGCTTGCTCACGCGTCATTGTTCTGCGCAGCATGTTGGCAAGGTCCTGGTCGCGGGCAGCGGCGCGGATCACGGGCAGTGTGTAGATGCCTTCGGGCAGATCCGCGTTGACGGGCTTGCCCGTTTCTTCGGCGGTCGAGGTCAGGTCGAGGATGTCGTCATACAGCTGGTAGGCCAGCCCGAAGTGTCGACCGAACCGGGCCAACGCCTCTTCTTCATCCTCGTGGCGGCCGGCCTGCATCGCGCCCACCCGGCATGCCAGCGACAGCACCGCCGCGGTCTTGCCGTCGATCGCGTCCAGGTAGGACTGCTCGCTGCGGGAGGCTACGTAGAGGTCGGCGGCCTCGATCACCATGCCCGCGCACATCTGCTCACCCGCGCTCGCCCCCGCGAGAACTTCGCGCTGGCCGAGTTCGGCCAGCATGCGCACGCTCGTGAGTATCACGGAGTCTCCACCCAATACGGCCATATGCGAACCCCACACCGCGTTGGCGCTGGGACGGCCTCGACGCTCGTACGCGTGATCGACGACGTCGTCGTGGTAAAGCGAACCCAGATGGAGCAACTCGACGGCAGCAGCGGCGCGCACCACCCGGTCCTCGGCCGGGACCGCGGGATCGGTCAGCAGGTAGTACGACAACAAGGTCAACGTAGGGCGGACCAGACGGCGAGAGGTGTCGGGCCCTTCGTCGGTGAGTGCGGCCAGTTCGGGCCTGCCCTCCAATTGCACGGGGCCGAGAACGTCACGGACGCGGTCCAAGTCCGCATCCAGATGCGGGAAGACAGCCGAATCGATTTCACGTGGCACGCGGGCACTCCTGACTGGTTACATCGAACAAAGGTCGATCAATGGCAATTTGACACCACACTGGCGCGGAAGATGTTGGTATCAGCCAATTTTGGTGCCTCGGCATCTTGGGTGCTGCCAGCTCGGGGTGCTCGAGATGAAGCCGGATTCCCGTAGCTGTCAAGACCATCCGCGAGCTTGCGGGCCAGCCGGACGAAATGTGCTGGTACACCTCGGCGTTCGCGGTTCTCCTAGTGGCACCGTGGGGGTGGTTCCGAGTCTTCGCTAGCCTGCTGATCTTGGGTGATGGGCGAGAATCTGCTTCGCTGTTGTGCCAAGATTCTCGGCGTGTCCGAGTGGAGCCGGTGTCACACTGTGTTGGCCGGGCCATTCCATCCTGTTCTCGGGACCGCACGGCGTCAGGTACCGGTCGTGTGGATGGAGGCGTGGTCGCATGTCGCAAAAGTCGGATCATCCCGGATCTCGTGGCGAGGACGCCCTGCTTTTAGCGGCCGGTCTAGCCGAACTGACACTCAGCCGCGTCGGACCGATGGTTGGCCGTATGTGGGGACTACTGCGGCGGTCGGACCTGGTGGCACTGGCCGGTGAGGCGGACGCGGATCTGAAGGCGCGCGGCAGGCTGGCATTGGACCGGTATGCCACCGCTCCTCCGGCCCACCTGGAGATCCTCGCTCAGCGGGCTGCGGCGCGACGTGCTGCCTCGCGCGATGTCTGACCGATACGACCCCGCTGCGTTCAAGGCCCGCATCGACACCACACTCGAGCAGTTCGTCGCACAGGAGAATGACCAACTCCTGGCGGTCGACCCGCAACTGCGGCCGGTGGCCGATCAGATCGTGGTGGCGACAACGCACGGCAAACGGTTGCGGGCGGCGTTCTGCTACTGGGGCTGGCGGGCAGCGGGACAACCGGACAGTGACGCGCTCGTGCGGGCCGCGGCGGCGATGGAGTTGGTGCACGCGGCGGCCAGCGTGCAGGACGACATCATCGACGACAGCCCGCTGCGGCACGGCCTGCCCACCGCACAGATCGCTCTGCGCACACCGTTGCGCGGGCGCCCGAACACCAAGAAGTCTGCCAGGGCCCTCGCCATGCTGGTCGGGGATCTGTTGATGGCGTCGGCCGGGCAGTTGTTCATTCTCAGCGGACTGCCTGCGGCGTATCTATCGCGCGCGCGTCCACTGTGGGCGGCGCTGGCGCGGGAGTTGATCGCAGGTGAGTGCTTGGAGATTCTCTGCACCGGCGCGGCACCGGACACCGCAGAATCGTTGAAGGTGGTCCGGTACAAGACGGCGAAGTACACCGTCGAACAGCCGTTGCTCATCGGCGGCGCGCTGGCCGGCGCCGATCCCCGGCTGCTGAAAGCGTTCTCCGCGTATGGATTACCGCTCGGCGAGGCGTTTCAGCTGCGCGACGATCTGCTCGGCCTGTTCGGCGATCCGGCCCGGACCGGCAAGGCGAGCCTCGATGACCTCCGCGCCCGCCGTCCGACCGCCCTGCTCGCCGAGACTTGGCGGGCCGCCGATCGCAGACAACGAAAACAGTTGCACACCTTGCTGGATCGACCCGATCTCGGTCCCGATGATCTCCAGGAGATGCGCGAGCTGATGAGCCTTGTCGGATCTCCCGAACTGATCGAACGGATGATCGGCAAGCGGGTCGAGGAGGCCGCACACGTATTGGTCGGCCTGGATGTTCCGCCGCCCGCCGCCCGAGCTCTGACCGAGCTCGCGCACGCCGCCACCACACGCAGGCATTGACCTTGCGGCAGAAGCACTTCCACCGTCTCGCCGTCGACACAAGGAGTCATGGTGACCTACACCCACACGTCGATGGACGCACTGCGGCAATATGGTGACGAACTCGCCGACTCAACGGTGGCCACGTTGTTCGAACGTGGCGAGGTCGGCACGTTCAACACCCTCATGCGCTACGTCTCCACCCATGGCGCGCCCCTACCCGACGGTCTGCCCGATATCGCCCGCGAATACCTGCACGAAACCAGCGCTCCGCCCTCCTGGGTGGACTGGGGTGAGATGGAGAAGGCCCGGCTGTTCTTCATCGACAACAACGTGCACATCTCCACGGCTCTGTCCTTTGCCGCTATGCCCGCCTGCTACCTCGTCCCGCATATCGCGAAACTGCTGTCGGCCACGCACTCCCTGGAGTACCCCTCCAAACGCATGGCCGAGACCGGGCAGTTCACCGTCTACCTGATGCAGCCCGACGCCTTCGAAGCAGGCAGCCGCTTCATCCCCGCCGTCCAGAAAGTCCGGCTGCTGCACGCATCGATCCGCCACCACCTCTCCAGGGAAAACCGTTGGGACACCGACACCCTCGGCACGCCGATCTGCCAGGAAGACTTGATCGGCGGCCAAATGCTGTTCTCCATCCTCGTCCTCGACAGTCTGCATCGGCTCAACATCCACATGAGCGTCGACGGGGCCGAGGCGTACTACTACGCATGGCGGGTAGTCGGCGCAATGCTCGGCGTCGACCAAGCGCACGCGCCCAAAGACCTCGAATCCGGCCGAGAATTCCTCGACACCTACCTGACCCGCTACATGGGTCCCAGCGACGAAGGCGTCCACCTCACCCGCCAACTCATCGACCTCTACGAGGAGGTTGTCCCTGGCACCCTCTTCGACCCCGTCGTCTCCGCCCTCATCCGCTACCTGATCGGCGACACGAGCGCTGACTGGCTCCAAGTACCCCGCACCGCTTGGGATACCGCCGTCAAAACCGTGCCCGGCCTGCTCGGAGTCCTCGAAACCATCGAGGACAAATCCCCGCTGGGCGCATGGGCGCTGGACCGCCTCGGCCACCTCACCACCCGCTTCGAACTCAGTTCCCTGACCCGCGGCCGCGTCATGCAATACGCCATCCCGGAACACCTCAAACAAGACTTCGGCGTCTCGTCCACACTCCCACGCACACGGCGCTGGACACCCCCGCCTGCCACCTGAACCAACCAGCGGCGCCGCACAACCGGATCCGCGCTTTGGCCAGGGCTCACCGCGTTCACGGTAATGACCACCTGGGCGCGCGGGCGACGTCGTCACTCGCCCGCGCTCGGCGACAACGTCGGTTTCGGCCGCCAATTCGACACCACCCCGGCAGGTGTGCCGCCGAGGGTGGTGTCGTATCGATGTGTCCAACGTAGGAAACCGAATGCCGGGTGCGGCACATGGGATGGTCAGGCGCACAAGGCTCGGGTGGAAGGAATGACGTCACCGATCCAGCGGCGAAGCTGGGTATCGTCGGCGGATTCCGGCCAGTATACGAAGGTGTCGAAGCCGGTCTCGATGGCGAGATCGACCAGAATGCGGGCCCAGCCCGCGGCGTCGGTGCGAATCGGTTCCTCACCGCGCAGTGTGACCGGCCCCGGAGTGTCGGTGATCGTTCCGACGAGTTGTGCCATCCGGGTGATGTCGGCCGGGTTACGTCCCGCGTCGATCGCGGCGGCAGAGATGATGTCCTGTGTCGCTTGCCATTTCTCGTACGGTAGATAGTGCGGGATGGGCGCGGCCCACCCGTCGGCGATACGCCCGGTGAGGGCGTTGGCCTTCGGGCCGACGCTGCCGAACCAGATCCCGACCGGATGCGCGGGCGCGGGTCCGGACTGCACGCCCTTCACGGTGTAGTGCGTGCCTTCGACTTTCGCCTTCGTCCCCGGCCGCCACATGGCCCGGATGATCGCGGTGGCCTCCTCGAGCGCCTGGAGCGCTTCGGGATTCGACCGCACTGGGCCGCCCATGGCGCCGATCGCGGGCCAGAACGCGCCCGCTCCCAAAGCGAGTTCGAATCGCCCGCCGCTGAGCAGATCCAAGGTCGCGCTCTGCTTCCCGAGCATCGCGGGCCCGCGCAACGGCAGGCTGGCCACATCCGGAAACACCCGCAGCCGTTCGGTTTCCGCCAGCACCGTGGCGATCACCGCGAACGTATCGGCCAGCCCGCCCGAGTACGGATGATCCTGGATGCCGAGCAGATCCAGGCCTTCCCGGTCCGCCACCTTGGCCATCGCGCGTAGCTGCGGCAGCTCGGTCACCGTCGGTGCCAACTGAATACCGAATCGTAGGTTCACACCGCGATCATGCCAGCCGCGTCAGCGCGCCTTCAGCCAGTCCGCGACCATATCGATGACCTCGGGGTCGACGTGTTGTGGGCGCCTGTAATCGGGTACGTCAGCGACGTGCGCGATGTCGGCGAGCGACGTCTTCTCGACGCCCTGCTGGTGCAGGACGGTGGCCGCGGCGGCGGTGAGCCGCTCCCGCTTGCCCGGTTTTCGCGCAGTTGAGTGAGTCGTCTGACTGAGTCTAGACAAGTCGGCGCGGCTCGGCTAACGTTCTGCATGTAAGTCAGTCAACTAACTAACGAATTCTGGGAGTAACAATGATCGTGGTAACGGGCGCGACCGGAAATGTCGGCGGCGAGCTGGTCCAGATCCTCACGGCTGCCGGCGAGGATGTGGTCGCCGTGTCCCGCCGACCCGGGCTGCTGCCGGACGGCGTGCCGCACCGGGCGGCCGACCTGGGTGACCCGGACGGTCTGCGGGCCGCGTTCGACGGGGCCGACGCGTTGTTCCTGCTCGTCGCCGGCAACGACCCGGATGCGATCCTCGGCATCGCCAAGGAGAAGGGAGTCCGGCGGGTCGTGCTGATGTCGTCCCAGGGCGTCGGCACGCGACCGGCGGCGTACGGGCACGCGGCGATGTTCGAGGCCGCGGTGCGCGGCTGCGGGCTGGACTGGACGATTCTGCGCTCCGGCGGCCTCGACTCCAACGCGTTCGCGTGGGCCGAGTCCATCCGCGCCGACCGCACTGCCGCCGCACCGTTCGGCAGTGTAGGGCTGCCGACCGTCGACCCGGCCGACGTTGCGGCGGTCGCCGCGGCGACGCTGCGAGAGGACGGACACGCCGGCCGGACGTACGAGCTGACCGGCCCGGAGCTTGTCACCCCGCGTGACCGGGCTGCCGCCATCGGCGCCGCGCTCGGCACCCCGGTGCGCTACGTCGAACAGACCCGCGACGAGGCGCGTGCCCAGATGCTCACATTCATGCCCGAACCGGTCGTCGACGGTACCCTCGCCATCCTCGGCGACCCGCTGCCCGCCGAACAGCGCATCAGCCCCGACGTGGCACATGTCCTCGGTCGCGCCCCGCACACTTTCGCCGACTGGGCCACCCGCACCGCCGCCGCCTTCCGGTGAAACCCACGGTCCAGACGTTCCTCACCGAGCCGCGGATCGCGACCCTCACCACGATCCGCCCGGACGGCACGCCGCACGTCGCACCGGTCCGGTTCACCTGGGACGACATGGCAAGCACGGCCCGCGTCCTGACGGTCGCCACGTCCCGCAAGGCACGGAACATGGCGACCGGCGGGCGCGTCGCCCTCTGCCAGCCGGATGGCTTCCGCTGGGTGACGCTCGAAGGCACCGCCTCCCTGTCCGCTGACCCGGATCGGGTAGCCATCGCCGCCCGCTGGTACCACCGACGCTACCGCTGCACCCCGCCCGACCCCTCCAGCCGCGTCGTCATCGAGATCGCGGTCGACCGCATCCTCACCCTCAACCTCTGAAGGACATCCCATGCCCAACACCCGCGTACTCGACTCGACCATGCACCACCGCGAGACCGGCACCGGCGCACCGATCGTGTTCCTGCACGGCAACCCGACCTCGTCGTACCTGTGGCGCAACGTCCTGCCCGCCGTCGGCCCCGGCCGGTTGCTCGCCCCGGACCTGATCGGCATGGGGGACTCGGGCAAGCCGGCGATCGACTACACGTTCGCCGACCAGGCGCGGTACCTGGATGCCTGGTTCGACGCGATGAAGTTGGACCGCGTGGTGCTGGTCGGCCACGATTGGGGCGGCGCGCTCGCGTTCGACTGGGCGGCCCGCCATCCAGACCGGGTACGCGGAGTCGCGTTCACCGAGACCATCGTCAAGCCGATGAGCTGGGACGAGTTCCCCGAGGCAGGTCGGGACCTGTGGCGAGCCATCCGGACCGACGGCGTCGGCGAGTCCATGTTCCTGGACGACTCATTCGTCCGGGACGGGCTGCGTGCGATCTCGGACCGACTCGACCCCGCCGACCTGGAGGTCTACCAGCGGCCGTACCCGACGCGGGAGAGTCGGCTTCCGCTGCTGCGCTGGGCACGCTCGATGCCGCTGGACGGGACACCGAGCGACGTCATCGCGCGCGCCGAAGCGTACGACGAGTGGCTGGCGTCCAGCCCGGATGTACCGAAGCTCATGGTGACCTTCACGCCGTCGTACGGCACGATGACCGAACCCGCCGTCATCGACTGGTGTGCGAACACGATCGCCGCCCTCGACATCCGGCGGTACGACGAGGTCGCCGGCCACCATACGCCCGAGGACCAGCCGGACCTGCTCGCCGCCGCCATCTCCGACTGGCTGGACCGCAACAGCCTCCGCTGACCCGTCACGCGGCGCGGTGAACGCCGGCAGCAGGTCCGTGCGAGGCCACCGCCGCGATCCGATTCCACTCGTCCTCCGGACGAGCCCGGCGGCTGGTGCGGCGAGGTGCCGGTGGAACATCCCGGGGGCGGGTTCCTTCTCCGGAAGGTCGTCGTGCCGCGGAATCAGCCGCACATGGAGTCTGATTTTTTTCAGGATTCCGGCTCCGCAACGGCGGTTTCCGGGTGACCTTCCTGCTACTGCGGGCCGGGGATTTGGAAGGCCGTGCCGGTGGTCGACGCGGACCCTGACCGCGCGCCGCCAGAGCCTGCCCTGCGGATTCCTGTAGTGGCACTGACGTTTTCGTGCGGTATCCACTGGTGTTTTCGTGCGGCCTACCGCCGAACGCTCTGCGGTTTCCCCAGCTCACGCCACTGACATTCTCATGCGGCCTCGCAGCAGGTCAGGCCTGACATTTTCGTGCCGCCTCGCACTGTGCGAGGCGACGCAAGAATGTCACAGGCTGGTGATAGCAGCCTGTCAACTGGCTTAAGCATTTGGAAGTCAGGCTCAACTGGTCTGTGTTCAGATCCGCCAATGAGGCTGTCCGGCCTCGACGAGCGGGGGGCACAAGTCGGCAGCTCAGAAAACCGACGATAATCCCGCGCCGAAAAGCGCTGAGCAAATTGCCTTTCCGGTCGTACCGTGGAGCGGGTGAGCATCGTTTCGGACTATGAGCAGCTGATCGCAGACCAGACTCGCGTGCTGGGGGCTGATCATCGTGACACCCTGACCAGCCTGCGTCGGCTGACCGAATTCCAGTTCGACTGCCGCGATTTCGCCGCGGCGGTCGTCGGCTACGAGCAACTGCATGCCGCCCGGGTACGCATCCGCGGTGCCGATCACGAGGAGACGCTGATCATGCTTTCCAACTTGGCCACCTCCCGCGCCCTCATGGGTGATTACACCGGAGCTGTCGCCGATTACCAGCGGGTGTACGACGGGCGAGCGCGCATGCTTGGGCCCGACAACCCGGACACACTGCGAACACTGGACATGCTTGCCGACACCCGGGCATCCGCCGGTGACCACGAGGGCGCCGCCGCCGACTTCCAGCAACTGCTCGACACGCGCAGCCGAGTGCTCGGCCCGGAGCACGAGGAAACCCTGCGGACCCGCGGTGACCTTATCCACCAACAGAGCCTGCTGATCACAGCTCAACACCGGGCGCCAGACCAGGAAATCGACAATTAGCCTGTCCGAAAAACCGTGAAGTTCCGCTCGCCGCGCTGCGACCGAGGTCGACAAGGAAGGCGTAGGCCTTGTTCGTGAGGCCGCCGAGAAGTTCTCTGGCCTGACCGGGCTGACGCTCGTCGTGGTGCGCCCGTGCAAGCTGTTCGACCACGGCAAGCGCGTTGTCGGGGAGGACAACTCTGCGGACCGGGTTGCGAGCACGCCTTCGCTGACGGGAGGGCAGTTCGAGCAGGTGGACCACAGTGAGGGGGTGACCGGAGAAGCACCCACCGGCGGTTTTCCGTCGGAATGGGCGCTGGCCGGAACGGCCGAACTGCTCCCAGGGGCCTCCCGCCCTGGCATGAAAGCCGGACCAGGCTGTCGGTTCCGTGTGCTTGGATACGGCACCGCCTGGAAAGGAAAGATCATGACCCCGACGACACCGTCGCGCTCGTTGGATATGGCCGTGGAGTTTCCCGAGCTTGCGGCCCTGGCGAGGACGGCCACCCGCCTGCACCCCTACCCGGGTGCACCCACCGTCCACGACAGTTCGGTGGGCGGGCCGCTGCTGTGGCCAGCGGATGAGCCCTGGCCGGAGTACGAGTCGCGGTACCGGCCACACCGGCCGCTGACCACGCTCTCCGACATTCGCACTCTGCGGGCACTTCTTACGCAGATGTGGTTGCGCCCCCGGATGCCCGAGCAGAGGGTGATGACCGAGGCGGAGCGGGAAGTCGTCGACCGCATAAGCGCGGGACATATGCAGGAACTGCTACCGCCGGGGCCGCTCCCGCTTCGCGCAGAGATGCGTTGACCGACAACGTTTTCCGGGCCCGGCATCGCCATACGAGTTCGACGACCCTCTTCAGCTGCCGGTTCTCTTCGGCCGTGTCTGTCGTCGGCCGATCGGCTCGCTCACCAGCGTCGGCCTCGGCATCGCCGGCAGACCCCATCGATTGCGCAATACCGTTGTCGACCAATCGATTTGCGAACCTGATCGCCGTGTAGGTCGACCCCCTGGCTGCGTGATCGCCAGCGGTTCCGGCGCACAGGTGTACTCGGGCCCACCGAACTCGGGGCAGTCCCGTTGCCTGCGTACCGTCCATTCCGTGTCGGGTTGCAGGCAGCGTCCGTCAATAGTCGAGGGCGTGTTCGGGTTGGCAAACATGCATGGGAGACGGCAGATACCGGACGATGGCGTCCAGGAGCGGGGCGATGTCGTCACTCCTCGGCGCCGCATCGCACAGGACGGGCGCAGCGTCGCCGATTCGCGTGAGGCAGCGGACGCGGTCACGCAACTGTTCGGGTGGGATCTCTCGCAGGCCGAGGATGTTGTCCGAATCTGCGGCGTCCTGTTCCATCACCGTGTCCACGAGGTTGCGATACCACTCCTCGGCGACTTTCCAATGGCTCCCGTAGAATTCGACGGCCATCGGTTCGAGCGCCCACATCGGGACCAGATCGATGACACCTTCGAACTCGGTGCCGAGGCCGTGAGGAATCTGCAGCGTCAACGGCACCGCCCCGTGCGTGTCGGCGATCGTGCGGACGCAGCGGTCGAAGTCGGCGGCGGGATGATCGAGTCCGGTCACCAGACACAGCCGTGCGACCTGGTGGTCGTCGGCAACCCGCAGTATCGTCTCGAGACGCGGGGCGCTCTTCTCGGCAGCGTTCACGACCGCGATTACCCCATCGGCTACCCGGATGGACCGCTCCAGGGCCGCGATGGGCGCGTGGCTCGATAGCTCGGCGATACGAATCGTGTGATCGACGTGGCCCGTCACCCAATGGACCGTGGCCGCCGTGCTGGACCCGGTCTTGGCGAAACGGCGGAACAGGCCGTGGACAACTCGTGTTGTCTCATCGGGGTCCCCGATGATCGTGACGTTGCGGATCGACTGCGGTTCAATGGCTTTGGTGCCCATCGCGTTGTGGTACTCCAGATCGACTCGAGGATGTCATCGCATCCTCAATCCGGTCTCACCGTACCTCCGCCCGCGCACCGGTGGAGCAGATTTCCGCCCCAAAGTAGAACGTGTTCCTATACCGTCGGGTTTGTGCAGAAAGAACAACGCCCCGCCGTGGCTGACTGGTTCACTGCGGACGACGGCACCGTGCGTCTGAAGGGAAGTGGTTGTACTGCCTGCGGCACACCGTATTTCCCGCGGAACACGTTGGCCTGTCGGAACCCGCAGTGCGCAGGTCCGAAAGACGGCTCCGAGCTCGTCGAGTACCTGTTTTCCACACGTGGCCGGATCTGGTCGTATGCGGACGCCCGGTACAAGCCGCCCCCGCCCTATGTCTCGCCCGATCCGTTCGAGCCCTATGTCGTCGCGGCGGTGGAGCTCGAGGTCGAGCAGATGGTGATTCTCGGGCAGGTCGTGCGCGGCATCACAGTGGACGACCTGGCCGTCGGCATGCCGGTCGAACTGACCCTCGGCGTGCTGTACGAGGACGAGGAAGCGGAGCACACGGTGTGGATGTGGAGGCCGGTCAATGACTGACACGAATGATCGCGATGTCGCCGTCCTCGGTGCGGGCATGCATCAGTGGGGTAAGTGGGGGCGCAATTTCGTCGAATACGGGCTGGTCGCGGCGCGTGCGGCGCTGGCCGATGCCGGAGTGGAGCACCGCGACGTCGGCTATATCGCCGGCGCGGACACGATCCGCAACGGATACCCCGGTTTCGTATCGGGCGCGACGTTCGCCCAGGCGCTGGGCTGGTCGGGTGCGCGGATCTCGAGCAGCTACGCAGCCTGCGCCTCAGGCGCCCAGGCCATCGCCAACGCGCGCGCCCAGATCCTCGCCGGGTTGTGTGAGGTGGCGCTGGTGGTCGGCGCGGATGCCACCTCGAAGGGCTTCTTCCAGCCGGTCGGCGGTGAACGCCGCGACGATCCGGACTGGTTGCGTTTCCATCTGCTCGGCGCTACAAACCCCATCTATTTCGCGTTGTATGCCCGCCGGCGGATGGCGCTGCACGGTGCCACGCTCGACGATTTCGCCGCGGTCAAGGTGAAGAACGCCAGGCACGGCCTGAACAACCCGTATGCCCGCTATCGCAAGGAGGTTTCGGTCGAGGAGGTTGCCGCCTCGGCGGTGGTCTCGGACCCGCTGCGGCTGCTGGACATCTGCGCGACCAGTGACGGTGGTGCCGCACTGGTGCTGACATCGATGGAGTACGCGAGTCGCCATGGCGTCACCGATCCGGTCCGCATCCGGGCGCTGTCGACGGTCACGCCGACATTCCCGAAAACCGTGCTCGATCTGCCGGATTTCGCGACGGACTCCGCCGTGGCCGTCGAGGCTCCGCCACGCGCGTTCCGTTCCGCCGTAGCGTACGCCGCGTACGAAGAAGCCGGGCTCGGGGCCGCCGACCTGTCCTTCGCGGAAGTTTATGACCTCTCCACCGCGCTGGAGTTGGACTGGTACGAGGACATCGGGCTCTGCGAGACAGGCGGCGCGGAGGAACTATTGCGCAGCGGCGCAACGACATTGGGCGGACGTGTGCCGGTGAACCCCAGTGGTGGTCTGGCCTGTTTCGGTGAGGCGATACCCGCGCAGGCGATCGCCCAGGTCTGCGAGCTCACGTGGCAGTTGCGCGGCCAGGCCGAGGGCCGCCAAGTGGACAACGCCCGCGCAGGTATTGCGGTGAATCAAGGCCTCTTCGGTCACGGCTCGGCAATCATCGCCACCCGCTGAACCCGGGGGCCACCCAGGTCCACTCTCCGAAAACCCGGGCCATGTCCGGGTTTTCGTGTATCGACCGCGATGAAGCACTACTGACCCGCCGTTACGGAGCCCTCGAGGCCGCCGCCGAGGTCGATGGGGTGGAGTGTGACCCGCAGGTCACTCTCCGGCGCCGGCTTCTCTCGGCGAAGCTTGGCCAGTAACGCTACCGGCCGGGACAGCGCACCCGTCGGCGCGCCCGCCGCGCGGGACGGTGCCTCGTCGGGCCCGGTTCAGTTGGCGCCCGCTGGGCAGGCGTCGGCGCTGGCGTACGCGACCAAACGTGCACAACATTCCGCCCGAGCAATGTCAAACCGGTGTCGGTATCCGGGCTGCGAATCTACCTGCCCGACAACACCGTATCGCTCTGCCTCGAACGCGCCGGGACAGCATGTAGTCTCGCGCAGGCGACCATGACAAAACTGAGGATCCACGCCGTCGTGGCGGGCACCAGCGGCCGTTAGCCCGCCGGGCGGCGATGGGGCTTTGTTGCGGCATCGCCGATTACGACGCGGTCACATTAGTGCACTACTCCTGACGTCGCGGCCGCGGCACCGGAAAATCGGTAGCTACCACCGCAATTCCGGTCCTCCCCAAGGGGCCGGTAGTCCTTCTCGGAGGGTAGTCATGGTTGATTCCCTTTTCGCCGACGTGTCCGACTTCCCAGTATCGGTCGACGACCGACAACTCCAGTCGAGCCGGGGCATGGGCCCGATTCGTCCTCGCTGAATCCACATAGACCGAATCCACAGGGGCCGAAAGCTAACCAGCCGTGGTCGATTCTGCGGCACCGGTTCCGTCCGACGCGCCGGCGGTGACGCCGGCCGTTGGCCCGGTGACAACGTTCGCTCGCCGGGGACACCAGTAACGAACGTATGCATGAGCAGGGAGGACCTCGGCGATGTCGAGACATTGGGGGACGGCGATCAACGGGTACAGCGCCAGTACCGCGCAGCAGTTCGGGGTAGGCGGCGCCGACCTCGGCATTCCCTACGACCGCAGCCACTTCGGACCAGGCCGGTCCGGATTCGTGTTCGGCGACACGTTCACCGGCAACAGCCAAGGCTCCGGCACCTGGCTCGGCTCGCCGATCCTGCTATTCAGCCCCAACATCCCGGACACCACCACCACTTTCACCGGCGCCTCCGGCGGGGCGCAGGCGAAACAGGTCCTCACCTACACCCACAACGCCGACAACGGCTACGGGATCGAGGTCACCCGCATCCCCAACGACGCCTTCGTCGACCCGAACGGGCGCACCTGGTTGACCTACACCAGCGTCCACAACTGGAACGCCTCCGACGACCAGTACGGGGCGCTGTTCTGCGGGCTCGCCTACTCCGACGACGACGGCACCACCTGGACGGATTACACAGCGGTGTGGCGCAACGACGGCAGCGACGGCTACAACGGCTGGAGCCCGTTCATGATGCAGTCCTTCGCGGGCATCGGCAACAACAACAGCGACGGCTACCTGTACATCGTCTCCAAGGAATGGGGGCGCGCCCACAACCAGGACGGGCCGATCCTGATGCGCGTGCCGTGGCAACAGATCGCCACCCGCGCCGACTACCAGTACTGGGGCTACAACGGCTCGGCCTGGCAGTGGGGCAACCCGACCCCCACCCCGTTGTTCGCGGGGATGGGACCCATCGGGGAGCTGAGTGTGAAAAACATTGCGGGTACCTGGGTCATGTCCTACTTCGACGTCAACGGCTACTGCATCGCCACCCGCACCGCAGCGGCAATCGACCGGGTATGGACCAATCCGAGACAACAGATCCACGGCGCCGTACCGTGGTGGCAGTTCTGGGTCCGCTCCTTCCCACAACTCTACGGCGGCTACATCCACCCCCGATCCACCTCACCCACCGACGTGACCCTGTATGTCTCGCAATGGAACACCACCACGAACAACCCCTACTGGGTCATGCAATTCGACGGCATCACCCCGTAGCCGCGCCGACATCAAGCTTTCTACACAAGGTATTTCTTACCCAATGCACTGATGACCCGCGTCGGCACCTTGAAGAAATTCCTTGGAGAATGCGGCAGATGCGCGGGCTCGGACAATGCGGGGCGAAAGTGGTCCAACGACTATGACTCGGTCACCGCTCGAGATCGAGGGTGACCGCCACGGCGCGGTGGTCGGTGCCGGGCGTCCGGTCCACCTTCGACGAGGTTGCCCGGATACCGCGGATGAGTACGTGGTCGGGCCGGACGACGGGAAGCCTTGCCGGCCAGGTGAATCCGGGACCGGAACCGACGGATCGCTGGGTGTCGTGGTAGCCGGGCGCGAATCCCTGCCAGCGGCGGTCGGTGTCGGTGGTGTTGAAGTCTCCGAGCACAACGACCCGCTCGGCCGTATCGGAGACCAAACTCCGTGACAGAGTCCTCAATCCGTGATCGCGCTGCGCTGTATCACCGAGCCGAAAAGACGGCAGGTGCAGCACGTAGACGACCAGACCTCCGTGCGGAGTTTCGACGTGGGCGCGCAGGCCGCGGCGCCAACCGACACCGACATCGACGGAGGTGGTCCTCGAGATCGGATACCGGCTCCAGAGCGCGACAGTTCCTTCCACCACGTAATACCGGTGATCATCGGCCAGGATCGAGCTCACGGCATCCGCGTTTCCTGCCGAGAACTCCTGTAGACCGATGAGATCGGCATCGAGCGCCGACAATGCCCGTGCGGTGGCGGCCGGTTGCTGGTTGCCCGCGTAGAGGTTCTGCGTGACGACCTTCACCTGTGTCGGATACGGAACCGTGGCCGAGCCGGTTCCGGTCGCCCACCACGACCCGAACAGGTACGTCCAAGCGATCAGCGGCACAAGAACCGTCAGTGCGCCCACCTTGGACCGACACAGCGCGGCCGTCAGTGTGAGCACCGGAATGCCCACACCGAGCCAGGGCAACGCGCTGTCCAGCACGATCCCGATGCCGAACCCATCGGGTACCCGCTCATGTCCGATCAGCGCAACGGTGAGAACCGCTGCGCCACCGATACACACGAGATCGCGACGACGCTGGCTCGGGGTGATCCGGTGCATCCGGAGTGTCATTCGTTCACTGCCCCGGGCATAGTCGGCGCGGGGTGGTGTCACCGGCCAGCGTGGCGTCCACACACCCTGCGGGCAACTCGCCATAGGTCTGCGACCCGAAATTGGCTGTCACGGTGAGCGCGTTGTCGCCGAAGACGCTGCGCTGCACCGAATGGTCGTCGGCCAGCCATTGAAAACTCACTATCGGCAGAGTGGCGGCCCTTTCGTGCAACGGTGCGAAAAACTGCTGCAGACCGGCGATTTCGGTGCCGTGATCGGCGAGCGTCGCGCGGTCGAGCACAAAGTTCAGCGGCGTATTGTTCAGCATCGCGGTCAACGTACGCATCGTCCGCTGCTGCGGCAGCTTGTAATACGACAGCTCCCAGCGGTCGACGTTGACGATCGAATCATGCAACACCGTCTCGTACAGGGGAATCCGGTAGGCGGGATCGAACATGGCCTCGGCCACCTCAGCGGGCAGATCGACCGGTTTGAAGAAGGCCTTCGGCGCACCCGCGGGCGCGTAGCCGCCCCCGACCTCCCTATTGCGTTCCAGCGGCCACAGGAGGTCGGTCACCGGAGTCTGCGCGCCATGGTTGAACGCGAGATCCGGTGCGGCCCAAGCGCCCGCGGCCTCGGACCCGAGTACCTGCTGCCGGTCCTGCGCCAGCAGGCCCATTCGGGCGAGCCGGTTTTCGCGATCCCGCCGCTGGTTCATCGGATGGTCCGGGCTGTAGTCGTCGAAGAACTCGCCCGCGGCATCGACGTCGAGGAAGTAGGTGTCGGCGCCGTTGCCGGTCATAGCGGCGTACCTGTCGTCGAGCAGCATCGAATCCTGTGCCAGTGCCTGCGAACTCAGATAGCAGCCGCGGTCGCCGAATCCGGTCTGCGGCGTCCCGTCCGCTGTCAGTACGCAACTGTCCGGCCACACCTGGTCCGGCCAGCGGGACGAGGGGTTGTCGGCAGTGGCCGGATCCTGGGCGTTGGCGTAGGAATCATATGGTCCCGCAAGGTATCCGGCCTGTTCAGCCGCGTCGATCGCCGCTGCCGACAAGGGGTTGTCGTCGGCATCGTAGCCGATCCACATGCGGCTCACGCCGAGGTCGTGTAGCTGCTGCATCGCCTCCGGCGATTTACCGTCGCCGAACACATAGGCGTGGAAGGCTCCCAGCAGCCGCGCGATCGACGGGTTCTGCTGGATCTTGTCGGAGAGCGACCGGAATTGGTCCTGCTCGGCGGCGGCCGAGGCGGTGAGCGCCTGGTCGGGGTAGGTCCAGGTGGCGACGTCACCGTCTACCCGGATCGCGCCGACCGGGCCGAGCTCGCTCAGGGCTGGAGCGGACAGATCGATCCCGACCCCCTCGGCGGTAACCGCAAGCGTGGTTGTGTCCACATCGGCGCGGTCGCCGTTGACCGGGATCACGACGTGGCTCCCACGCACCCGCGGTGGTTCGGCAGTCGTTGGGCGGGCACATGCTGTCGTGCTCAGCGCCGCGGCAACGCACAGGGCAACGGTCGGGCACAGGACCGTTGCTGTCGCCGCCGCGGTGGATCGGTCGATTCGATCGAGGCTTCGCCATCTCATATCCAGCACGTTTCCCATGCCGGATGAGAATCCGGTGAGAAAGGTCTGCCGCGGCGGCTCCGTACTATGGGCGACCATGCGTGTCTTGGTGGTCGACGACGAAGCCGCGGTACGTGACGCACTCGTGCGCGCCATGGACAGCGAGGGTTATGAGACCCGCGCCGTCCGCGACGGCGCCACCGCGCTCACCGAGATACAGCAGTGGCATCCCGAGGTCGTGCTGCTGGATGTCCTGATGCCCTTCATGGACGGTGTGACCGCGTGCGAGCAACTCCGGGCGCGCGGTGATCGCACCCCGATCCTGATGCTCACCGCACGCGACGCGGTGGCCGATCGCATCGCGGGCCTCGACGCAGGCGCCGACGATTACCTGGTCAAACCCTTCGACTTGGACGAACTGCTGGCCAGGGTGCGGGCACTGGTGCGCCGCACCTATCCGGACGACGGAGCCGTACTGTCCTGCGCGGACCTCGTCATGGACACCACCGCGCATCAGGTCAGGCGCGGCGAACGGGTGGTCGAGCTCACCCGGACCGAGTTCGCGCTGCTCGAGGTGTTCCTACGCAACAGCGGCCAGGCCCTGCCCCGCGAGACACTGATCGAACGGGTATGGGGGCACGAGCTCGGCCAATCGTCGAACTCGCTCGAGGTCTACATCCGCTATCTGCGGCGCAAGCTGGAGGTCGATGCGCAGCCACGGCTCATCCACACCATCCGAGGTGTGGGCTACCGGCTCGGACCGCCATGAGGCTGCGTGTCGATCGGCTGGCACGGTCGCTGCGCGGACGCATCGCTGTCCTCTTTGTTCTCGCGATGACGCTGGCGCTCACCGGCATGGGCTTGGCCGCCTACGCCGTGGTCAGCCACGAAATGAACGGTGCCCTCGATCTCGGACTGCGCCGTGAGACCACCCGGATCACCCGGCAGTTCGCCGCCGAGCCGGATATCGCCGCGATGTCCGGACCGTGCCGATATCTGGCCGCACCGAGCTGTGTTCAGGTGGTCGCCGCCGACGGTCGCATCGCATCCGAGCACGACCCCGAAGACTCGCTGCCGGTCGACACCGAAACCCGCGCGGTGGCAGCCGGATCGCGGCAGGCCTACTACACCGACATCACCCTCGACGGATACCCGCTGCGTATGTACACCGCCCAGTTGCAACCCGGCAGCGCCGTGCAGGTCGCGCAGCGGTCCGACCCCGTCGACACCGGCCTGCGCCGCGTCGGCCTGGCACTCCTCGCCGCGGCCGCGGCAGGCACCGTGCTCGCGATCGGCGCCGGGTTGCTCTTGGCGCGAAACGCGCTGGCTCCGGTCACGGCGCTGACGCGGGCCGCCGAACGGGTCGCCACCACCCGCGACCCTCGCCAACGCATCGACGTGATCGGCTCCGATGAACTTGCCAGTCTGGCGCGCAGTTTCAACACCATGCTCGACGAACTCGACCAAGCGCTGACCGCGGAGCGCAATTCCCGTGCGGCTCAGCGCCGTCTGGTCGCCGACGCCTCGCACGAACTGCGCACCCCGCTCACCGCGCTACGCACCGATATCGATCTGTTGCGCCGCGCCGAGCGCCTCACCCCACAGCAACTCGCCGACACCGGCGACGCACTGCGCGTCCAAGCCGAAGAACTCTCCGGACTCGTCACCGACCTCATCGACCTCGCCCGCGCCGACGACCCGAATGCCATGCACGAACCCTTCGAGGATCTCCGGCTGGACACCCTCGTCGCGGACTGCGTCAAGACCGCCCGAAGGCATTGGCCCACAATCATCTTCGCTGAGGCCCTGGAACCGACAACGATCCACGGCGCACCCACCCGCCTCAGCAGAGCCGTCACCAACCTCCTCGACAACGCCGCCAAATTCAGCCCGCCACACGGAACAGTCCACATCGGCCTACGCGATCACCGTTTGACAGTGCGCGACCACGGCCCCGGAATCGCCGCCGAAGACCTGCCGCGCATCTTCGACCGCTTCTACCGGGCCAGCACCGCAGGTAACCGAACCGGCCACGGACTCGGATTGGCCATCGTGGCACAGGTCGCCGACCTGCACGGAGCCACCGTCACCGCCGGGTCGGTGCCGGACGGCGGAGCAATCCTCGAACTGAACCTTCCTGCCATCCGCACCAGCTGATCTCGGCAGCTCGCCAGGTCTGGCGCATCGACGTTCGTCTGGATGCGCCGGCCACCCCCAGCCGCGGTGCCTCGAGCAAAGCAGCGTGCCTACGCTGTGGAGCGTCTGGCCGAAGCTGTGGGTAAGCGGTGGCATGCAGAGGCGAAGATTCGGGGTCGCTATGACCCCGAGCCGTTGCCGGTGCGGTGGTTGCTCACCGAACGCAATATTTCAGACCACCGCCATCATTTCTCTGCGCGCGGACGGTTCTTTGACGAGCGAAGCGACCAGATTGTCGGCCTCACAACACATTTCCTCGCACTCGAGCGACGCCGACTGGCCATCCTCGGTGAACCTGGTGCAGGAAAGAGCACGCTAGCGGTGCAAATCCTGTTGCAGCTTTTGGCAGTTCGCAAACCGGACGAACCAGTGCCCGTGGTGTTGACCCTCGCACGCTGGAGTGCTCGCAGCCACCAGACGCTGGATGACTGACACGTTTCGAGGCCAGGTGGCGTTGGACGTGGCGGATGACCTGTTTCTGGGCTGTCGTGCTACCACACGAGCCTTTGTGTGGGCAGAGTGTCGTCGGATCCGCCTTCGTAGCAATGGAGATCAGGGCGCTGCTGAGCCGCTCAGGGACGCTCCGCTAGCGTGCCGGGGCCTCGGGCTCACCCGGAATGTGCCGTCGACGGCGACTAACCTGTGCGGGTGACGATCACCGAGTTGCCCTTCGGGTCCTGGCCGACCTCCATTACCTCCGAGAGTGTCGTCAGCGCCGCGGTGCGTCTCGGCGAGGTGCGGGTGGATGGAACCGAGGTGTACTGGTCAGAGGGCCGCCCCGCCGAAGGAGGCCGGACCCAGATCGTGCGCCGCGCCCCCGACGGAGCGCGCACCGACCTGCTGCCGGAGGGGATGGACGCCCGCACGGCGGTCCACGAATACGGCGGCGCCGCGTGGTGGGTGCGCGACGGGGTGCTCTATTTCGTCAACTGGGCCGATCAGCGGCTGTACCGGATCGAGCGGGGCGGTGTGCCGGTTGTGCTGACCCCGGCGCCCGCCGTGCCGCGCGGTGACCGTTACGGCGACGGCGCATTCGGTCCGGACGGTGCCACCGTCGTGGCGATCCGGGAGAGCCATCCAGTCGGCGGACGCGGCGCGATCGATGTGCGCAACGAGATCGTGCGGCTGTCCGCCGATCGGCCTTCGCAGCCGGAAGTCCTGGTGAGCGGCCCGGATTTTGTCGTCGCACCGCGACTGAGCCCGGACGGGGCCCTGCTCGCCGTGGTCACGTGGGATCACCCGTCGATGCCGTGGGACGACACTGTCCTGCGGGTGCGTGATCTGGCGACTGGTACCGACACCGTCGTCGCGGGCGGCCCGGGCGAGTCGGTGCAGGAGCCGCGCTGGCAGGAAGACGGCTCTCTGCTGTTCCTGTCCGACCGCAACGGGTGGTGGAACCTCTACCGGTGGACACCTGGCGGCGACATCGAGGCCGTCATCGAAGTGGACGCCGAAATCGGCGTACCCGCATGGCAGTTGGGCTCGGCGCGCTACGCAGTGCTCGGCGACCACGGCATCGTGTTCGCCCGTTGGCGCGACGGCTACGACGGACTCGCTGTGCGTCGCCCGGACGGGTCGGTGACCGATCTGGAGCTGCCCTTCTCCGCGATCGTCGCGGTCGAGCGAGCGGACGAGAACGCCGTGGTCGTGGCAGCGGGCACACCCACCGCCGAACTCGGTATCTATCGCATCGAATTCGTCGACTCAAACCTCGAACTCGAAACCCTGCGCGCTCCACGCGAACTCGGTCTCGAATCTACCGATGTCTCTGTACCCGAGCCGATCTCGTTCCCTTCGATGGATCGCGCCGGTGCGCCACGCGCCGCACACGCGCTGTTCTACCCGCCCGCGAGCACCCGATACCGCGGTCCCGACGGGAAACTGCCGCCGCTGCTGGTCATGATCCACGGCGGTCCGACCTCGCACGCGCTGCCCGTACTCTCACTGAGTACCCAGTACTGGACCAGCCGCGGATTCGCCATCGTGGACGTCAATTACGGCGGCTCCACCGGCTACGGCCGCGCCTACCGCGAACTGCTGCGCGACGCCTGGGGTGTGGTGGACGTGGCCGACTGCATCGCAGCTGCCCGATGGCTCGCAGACAACGGCCGCGTCGATCCGCGCCAACTCGCCATCCGCGGTGGCTCGGCCGGCGGCTACACGACGCTCGCCGCGCTGGCTCGAGCGGACACACCCTTCTCCGCGGGCGCCGACCATTACGGAGTCGCCGACCTCGAGGCCCTCGCCGCCGAGACCCACAAATTCGAGAGCCGTTATCTGGACGGCCTGATCGGGGAATACCCGTCCGAGCGGGACCTCTACCGTGAGCGGTCGCCGATCCACCACGTCGACCGGTTCCGCAGTCCCCTGATCGTTTTGCAGGGCAGCGAGGATGCCGTGGTGCCGCCCAGTCAGTCACAGATGATCGTCGACGCGCTGCGGGAGCGGCGGATCCCGGTCGCCTATATCCTCTTCGCGGGGGAGCAGCACGGGTTTCGGCGGGCGGAGAACATCCGCAGGGCATTGGACTCCGAATTGAGTTTTTACGGACAGGTGTTCGGATTCGAACTGCCGGCTGCCGAAAGGATCGAGCCGGTCACCGTCGAGAACCTCCCGAACAACCAAGGGCGGGAGCACCGATGATTGCGACACCAGTCGAAGCCAGTTCGAAAGGCCAGAGAAAACGAGCCTGCAACGGTACTGCGGTCCTCCACCTCCCACCCACTTCGAGAGGCCGTGAACCGTAGTCCGGATAAAGCGCTGGCAGTGCGGTAACGAACACAGTTCCCTGTCAAGTCTTTCAGTTCAGCTCTAATGATGCTGCTGACTGGCGGGTTGGAGTCGATCGACGAGTTGAGAACCTGTCTAGGTCGCCGGTCACCCAAGGGCCGCTGCCGTACCTGTGCGCATCGGGCAAGGCTATCTTCACGCGGTGGTTCAATCAATGATTGAAATAATGATTGAAACGTGATTCGCTTGGCGCATGGCACAGAAGGTTTCGGTGGGCACGCGTGCCCGCCTGCTGGCCGCCGCCGAGCGGTTGTTGCTGACCGAGCGCTACGACGAGGTGTCGGTGCGTGCGATCTGCGTGGAGGCAGGAGCGAATCCGGCCGCGGTGCATTACCACTTCGGCTCGAAGGATGAACTCGTCGCGTCGCTGCTCGAGGACCGCCTCGGGCCGCTGTGGGCCGAGCGACTGTCGGCAGTGACGGCCGCGCGCGTCTCGGTGGCGGAGGTGGTGGACGCGGTGCTCGAACCCTTCGTCGCACTGGCCGATGATCCGTTGGGGCGCTTGCATTTACGTCTGCTGGCGCAGTTCGTGCTCAGGCGGCATACGAGGTTATGGCGACAGCCTTGGTTCCGGATGGATGCCTGGGTCGGGCTGTTGCCGGAGGTGGGGGAGCAGGAGAGTCGTCGCCGCTGGGCGCTGGCCTTCGACCTGATCATTATGCGGTTCGGGGGCGCGGGAACCGAGGGGCGGGAAATGTCGGAAGCAGCGGTGGCCGCGCTGCGTGACTTCGTGGTGGCCGGATTGACCGCACCGTCGGGAGAGCAGAATTGACAGAGGTATTCACACCGGCTCAATTGGGGCCCGTCACATTGCGCAACAAAGTGATCAAGGCCGCAACCTTCGAGGGCTGCACCCCTGAGGCATTGGTGACCGACGAGCTGATCGCCTTCCATCGTGAGGTGGCCGCCGGCGGGGTCGGGATGACCACGGTCGCCTACTGCGCCGTCGCGCCGGGCGGCCGCACCGACCGGCATCAGATCTGGATGCGCCCGGAGGCCGTGCCTGGTCTGCGCAAGCTTACCGACGCCGTGCACGCCGAAGGCGCGGCGGCCAGTGCGCAGATCGGGCATGCGGGCCCGGTGGCCAACGCGGCCTCCAACCGATTGCCCGCCCTCGCGCCGAGTCGCATGTTCAGCCCGCTCGGTATGCGCCCGATGAAGGTGCCCGGCGAGAGCGAGATCCGCGAACTGATCGCCGCGCACGCGAATGCCGCACGATTGGCCGAAAAGTCCGGATTCGACGCGGTCGAAATCCACTTCGGCCACAACTATTTGACGAGTTCGTTCCTGAGCCCACTGCTCAACCGGCGCACCGACCGCTACGGCGGTTCCGCTGAGAACCGGGCACGTCTGGCGCGCGAGATAGCTTGTGCAGTCCGGGACGCGGTGGGGGACCGCCTCGCGGTGACTGCCAAACTGAATATGGAAGACGGTGTGCGCGGCGGCCTCACCGTGCCGGATTCGCTCCGGGCGGCGTCCTGGTTGCAGGACGACGGAGCCCTGGACGCGCTGGAACTGACCGCGGGCAGTTCGCTGTTGAACCCGATGCTGCTGTTCCACGGCGACGCGCCCCGCCGCGAGTTCGCAAAAGTTCTTCCACCCCCGGCACGTTGGGGTTTCCGTCTGGCGGGTCGCTCCTTCTTGAAGGAGTATCCGTATCAGGAGGCGTACCTCCTGGAGCGGGCCCGCCAGTTCCGCCGCGAACTGTCCATGCCGTTGATCCTGTTGGGCGGCATCACGAATCTCGACACCATGAATCGTGCCATGGCCGAGGGCTTCGACTTCGTCGCCATGGGCCGGGCCCTGCTGCGCGAACCGAACCTGTTGCGGCGCATCCAATCCGACGCCACCACCCGATCCGCCTGCGTCCACTGCAATGAATGCGTGCCCACCATCTACACCGGAACCAGATGCCGCTACCGGCTGAACAAACCCGTCGTCGAGTCGTCCTCCGTACAACTGGAGGTGCGGGCGAGCGAGTAGCGGGCAAGGTCGCCCTTGTCAGTGGCGGAGCACGAGGTACCGGCGCGGCGCATGTAGGAGCCCCTGGTCGAGCACGGGGCCGGAAGGTTGCGCGCCGGCGGCCGAATTGGGCACAGCGGCACGGTCGTCCATCCCGACGTCACCGACCAGGACAACTGGGACCACGCCGTGCGAACAGCCGTCGAAGAATTCGGCGGGCTGACCGTCCTGGTCAACAATGCCGGAATCGTTCGGGTAGGGATCGTATCCGCATGCAAGTAGTGCGCCGACGTCGTCGGGGCGGGGACGTGGGAATTTCCCATGGTCATCCGGACGGCGGGCCGCACTTTCGTCGCCGTCCGCGACGGGTCGCCACCCGGTCGGACACAGGTGAGTCAACCGGTGGTTGCCGACCAGTAATGGCGTTGCCCGTCCGCCGTCACGGTGGCACTTAAGCTGCGGCTCATGTCTCTTGATCGTATGAGTGTCCTCGGACTCGTCAGCTCGGCCTTCGCCGCGGCGGCCATCGGATCGGCCCCCACGGCGGTCGCGCATCCCGCGCGCCCGGTCGCGGTCGAGGCGGCAGCCTGTGGAACAGCGCTTTCCTCGGCTGAACTGGACACCATCGTCCGGTCGTCCGATATCGCAACGTTGGCCGGAGATTCTCTTCAGCGGTTGGAGAACGCAGTGCGGCGCCATCGTGAGATCACCCGGATCCTGGTTGCGCACGGTGATCGGCGTGGCGTGTTCTCGCTGGGGCTTGATGCAGTAGAGGAGTCCGCGGTTATGCCGCTGCAGCGAGATCCGAGCGCGTTCCTCGACCGGGACTACGCACATGCGATCAGCCTCGAACTGCTGAGCCGTTATCTCGACAACGTGCATGCCGCCTTCGGTGGCGGGGTCGTCGAACCGCAGTGGGCAAATTACTTCGAGATGGCGCAACGCTGCGATGTCTCCGCGGCGCGACTTGCCATGGCGGGCTACAACGCCCACCTCGCCGTCGATCTGTCGTATTCGGTGGCTGCGGTATGCAGTGCCCCGCAAAACGCCCGCGACTACTTCAAGATCGTCGACGCCATCGCCACCGCGGGACAGGTGATCGTGGACCGCACCGAGCAGGTCTACCACGGTGACCTCGGTCCGCTGTGGCGGTTCTACTTCGTCGGCGAAGGCATGGACCTGCTGTTGGGTCGCGGCGTGGCGACCGGCCCGCTGCTACGGCTGGCGGACCTCGGCGCCAATGTGGTGATTTTCGGTAATGGTCTGGCATTGCGGGATTCGGCGCTGCACGATCCGACGACCACGGAAATCCATCTGCTGACCGACACCGCCGAAGTCGCCTTCGATGTCCTTGTGCAGCTTCGCGGTCTATGACCCTGGTATGGCGCATCTTGTTGCGGACCCGGCTCGCCAACCCAAGTGCCCACCCCTCGGAGAATGAGTCCGGTCCATAATTTGGTCCGCTCAGCCGTGCGGCACTACGGATTCCGGGAGCTCACCATCTATACCTTTCCGACCCGGCTCGTCGACGCCTCTCCGATCGACGGCGCACAACGTCGTGATCGGCCTCAACAGCGGAGAACAGAAACACATCGGCGATCCAGGTCGACCTCGTTAGCAGGCCGGCCCGCTGGTGGCGCCCTGAATCATTCTCCTGCGCTTGGCTGGATCGGTGAATTCCGACGTCGTAATCTTGCTTGCCACACGTTGTCTGTCGTCTCGCTTACACCTCTTCGGGCCGGAATCGCCATCGTGGCCACTCTCGTCGGAAAGCCGCTACTCATTCGATCTGGCTGATCCGAATGAGGCGGTCTGTGGCTATGACAGGACACTCCGGCCGGGCGCGAGGTGCGATCGCCGGATGGCAGCCTGTTGAAACGGTCGGATTGCCGTGTGGTGTTAGGCCCGATCACAGGCGGCCCTGGCGTCCGCGCGAATCCGTCCAGGTCCGCCAGGTGGCTGCAGTTCTCGGCCAGCCATGGCGGTGTGCACGCTGTCGACAGCAGGTCGCGGCACAGGCTGCACGGAATGTTCGGACCGGCGCCTACTCGTGCGGAGCTTCGCGTGCGGACATCGGCAGGTGCTGGGCGCACACCGCCTCGACGAATTCGCCGATGGTCTGTTCAGGCAGCCGCCGCGCCAGGTCGGCCTCGGTGATGATGCCGACGAGCTTGCCGTGTTCAGTCACGGGGAGTCGCCGGATCTGATGCTGTTCCATGAGGGCCAGGGCGTCGTCGATATCGGCGCCGACATCCACGGTGTGCAAATGGTCATCTCCTTGGGCCAATTCGCCCGCGGTCGTCGACTTCGGATTCTCTCCGATACCGACGACCTTGATGATGATGTCGCGGTCGGTCACGATACCGACCGGGTGGCCTTCGCCGTCGCAGATCGGCAACGCGCCGACGTCCAGTTGGCGCATGCGCCGCGCTGCGGTGTCCATGGTGTCCCGTACCCCGATGCATGCCACATCAGGATGCATGATGGTCTGCGCTGTGGTCATGATAAATCTCCATGTCGTGGTCATTCGCTGGCACGATCATCATTCGTCGAGTCGCACCGTGCGCCCAGAGGCGAAGGTCCTCCCAGAGCAGGAATCTTCTCCGTTGACCGGGCCGCAGGGACACCACGACTTCGGTCGTTGATATGGCCACTTGGGGCCCTGGTCGAGGCGGTCGGTCCGGCGCAGTCTCGTGAAGAACACGTCGAACCTCAGCGAGGAGATCGACGATGATGCAATGCGGGCCGGATGTTGCACATGATGATGATGCTTTTGCGCCAGTGGGGGATCCTGCCGACGATGACGATGACGATGTGACAGGGCTGGACCGAGATGCATGGCGGACCCCGAGACGGGATCACGAGGCGGGTGAGTCGATCTGTGGCTGCGGCGGTGATCGTGACCCAACGGTTGCGGGCGGCGATCGATGACCACGGCAGTCGATCGGACATTCGCGCCGTCAGCGCGCAGACGCAGCTGCCCTTGGCGCCGGTAGCGGGTTCGGAATCGTTCTACGTCGATCTGGCACTGCAGCACAGCTGGGCGATCGTCGACTCTGCTGGCGGGGCGAAGGCACGAATAGGGTCGTAGGTCCCTCAAGCGGTGGAGAACGAGGACGCCGCAGTCCCGGCCTCGATCACTGTCCGATGGCCCGTGATCCGGTGACCTTCGGCCGTCACCGTCGCTGAACGATCGAGCAATGCTGAACACAGACCAGCGAGCCGCGAGCCAAAGGGAGCAATCGTGACCGGGTTTCTGTGTAGAAGCGCGATCGCCACTGTCGGCGCACGGGGATCGGCACAGCTGTGGTCACCACGCTGGCGAAGGATCACATCGGTGTCGTCATCGCCGATCTGCTCGAACACGACGAAGCCGCGCCGGCCGAATCGCTCGGCGCAAAGACGATGTTCCGCCGGCTCGACGTGATCGACGAATCCTGTTGGCACCGAACAAATGTGAAAGAAGAGAGCGATGTCGCACTCGTACCCCGACCAGGACACTATGCGGGCGGCGCTGGCGCTGGCCGTACGTGCACCATCGGTGCACAACACCCAGCCGTGGCGGTGGCGGGTCGGTGACACCACCGTGCATCTGTATACCGATGACACCCGGCAACTGCCGCACGCCGACCCCGATGGCCGCGATCTGCTGCTGAGCTGTGGCGCGGCATTACATCATCTGCAGGTAGCCGCGCTCGGACTGGGCTGGGAAACCGAAGTGCACCGGCTGCCGAATCCGGCCGATCCGCAGCATCTGGCGGCTGTCGAATTCCATCCGGCGACCCCGACCCCCGAGGCGGAACGACTGGCGCGGGCCATCGGGCAGCGCCACACGGACCGGCGCCGGTTCACCTCCTGGGAGGTCCCGTCGACCTATGTCGATGCCGTGGTAGCGGCCAGCGCCGCAACAGGTGTGGTCGTCCGTGACATCGACTCCGCTCGAGACCGCGCGACTCTACTGCGATTCTTCGAACGGGCTGCACTGGAACACGCCGCCGACTCGTCCTATGGTGCCGAGCTTGCACGCTGGAGCGGACGCCATGCCGCGGCGGAGGGTGTTCCGGCTCGCAACGCGGTGGTCGCCGACGATCCGACGACGCGTGTGTTCGCGAGTCCCACGCTGCCGGAGGCCGTGATCCACGACATCGACGACACGGCCCGGATGTTGTTGCTGTGCACCAGCTCCGACGATCGGCTGTCCCGGCTGCGCGCCGGTGAGGCCACCAGTGCCGTCCTGTTGACCGCGACGACGCGGGGGCTGGCGACATGCCCTCTGACCGAACCGCTCGAGCTGCCCGATATCCGGGCCGGCATCCGCAGCGAGATCCTGGCCGACTTCGGGTACCCCCAGGTCATTGTCCGCATGGGTTGGGCGGCAACAAGCGCAGACCAGGTTCCGGCGACGCCGCGGCGCCCGCTGGATGATGTCGTTCAGCCACTGTGATTCCGGCTAGGGGATGGCCTTGGTCTCTGCTGTCGGTTCGCGTCGCACCGGATGCTCGAAGCATCGAATCGAACACGGTGGGCGCTGCGGTGACGGCAAGACGGCAGTACCCCCGACTGCGTTCTGGTGCTGCCACGGTCGACAGGACCTGTGCAGGTCTGGCACTGCTGGTCGGATTCTGGGTCGGTGCGCCGGCGCTGGTCTGGTGCAGGGCCGACTGCTGAGCACCAGTTGTCACACCGGTCGGGACAGGGAATGGCGACAGATCAATCGTTCGATCGGAAATGGCTTCCGATGACATCCCGATTCAGCGAGGAGGACACCGTGGCCGAGCGCATTGCGCCACCCTCGGAGCCGATCGTGGTCGCCGTCGACGGTTCGGCGACCGCAGGTCACGCGGCGGTGTGGGCAGCGGTGGATGCCGGGCTGCACCACTGCCAACTGCTGATCGTCACCTCCGTATCCATCCCGAAGGAATACGGTCCTGGGGTGGTGCTGACCGATGCCGATACGGAATGGCTGCGCGAAGACGCAGAACGCGTCCTGACCGAGGCGACACGGGTTGCGCGGGCAGCCTGCGGCGAGGCACTGGACATCAAAACCAAGCTGATCTTCGATCCGATCATCCCGTACCTGATCGACCGATCGCGCCGAGCCCGGATGGTCGTCGTCGGCAACCGTGGGCGGGGTGCGATCCGGCGCGGGCTCCTCGGCTCGGTGAGCACGGCCGTCGCCCGGCACTCGCAGTGTCCTGTCGCCGTGGTGCATTCGACGTCGGCGACCGATGTGCTGTCGTCGGTCAAACCGGTGCTGGTCGGGGTCGACGGCACCGCGAACAGCATGCCTGCCCTCGAACTCGCCTTCGACGAGGCCTCGCGGCGCAAGGTTTCGCTGACGGCCCTGCACGCGTGGAGTGACCAGACGAGCAGGCTCGATATTGCCGTTTCCAGCTGGGATGCCATCCGCGAGTCCGAGGACGCGGTATTGGCCGAAAGCCTCGCCGGCTTTGCGGAGCGCTACCCGGATGTATCCATGACACGGGTTCTTTTGCGTGACAGGCCCGTTCGCTGTCTGCTCGACGAGTCGGAGCGTGCGCAGCTGGTGGTCGTGGGCAGTCACGGGCGCGGCGGATTCGCCGGGATGCTGCTCGGCTCCACGAGCAACGCGCTGTTGCACTCGGTGCAGTGCCCGATCATCGTGGTACGTCAGCGCTGAATCACGCTCGACAAGGCCGGACTTCGCTCCCGCCCGCGATACTCGGCGCGGGCGCCGGCGACAGATGATCCGGACGTGGTAGAGGGCATCGCGCTGGGCCTGCAATCGCGTGGCGCCGACCGGGCCGCGCCGCACGCCGGGCTGCGGGGACGACCAGCGACGGTGGCGATTCCGGTCACAGCGCCGGTTTGGGTCCTCGACGCAGTCGATCCATGATTACTTTGTATGCGACATCAGGCAGCCACCAGCGCAGGTCGCGCGCCATCGTGAAGGGGCCGTCGTTCAGCGATCGGGCGTCACCGCAGCGTCGTCCACCACCTCGGCGCGGTGCACACCGTCGCCGGTACGGGCGAGCGCGGCGAACCGGGATACGCCAGTACTGGGAGCGTGGTTCACGTCGCGCGTCATCTCGTCCTTGTCGGCGACAGCGTGGGGTCCCCGCTAGGGAGTCGCTCTCGGTGATGGTTTCCACGCCGGAGTGCATCATGTTTCGGGCCGTGACTATTACGGTTCCTTCCTTCGCACGATCGTGGGTTCGACCGTCATCGGCTGATTCCGGCAGCGCAGCGAGCCTCGCGACGACAAAAACACCTCGACGCAGCGACCAACGGCCCTACCGTTGATTCGATGCCCGTCGCAACGATGGATTCGACCAGAAACAAGGAGGTCGGCGTCATGCAAGCAAAGACAGGGGACTGGCTGATCGTCGAGGGCCGCAGTGTCGGCAGCACAGTCCGGCACGGTCTCATCGAAGAGGTGCACGGGAGGGACGGGGCACCCCCCTACCTGGTGCACTGGACCGACACGGAACACCGGGTACTCACCTACCCTGGTCCGGACGCACACGTGGTCACCAGCGAGCAGCTGCGCGCGCAGGAAGACATCGCGGCGGCCCACTTCTCCTCGAAGCACTACCGGCCGAGCCAGCGCTGCAGCGAGTCCGCCGGAGGCTGAACTCCCGGATCAGTCCGCGGCGGGATGCTGGTCCATCGAAACCTCTTCCGGCGCACAGTGATCCGATCGACTGCCGCGCAGTGGCACGCTCCGCGAACCGGGCCTCGGTGAGTGGCTCACCATGCTTCGCAGCCCAGTACCCCGACGATGTCCGCCGGATTCGACATCGGTGTGCCTCGCCGCGGGACCGGCGCGCCCTAGCACCTGACGGCTGCCGAGCGAAACACAGGGATTTTCACGCCCGCCGACCAGGCCTGGCATCCGCATATTGGCAGCCGCCGGTGACACGCCGATGCCGCGGTCGCGAAACCGTCAAGCTCCCCACGGACGCACACGTCGAGGTTGGGGCTCGACATCTTCCCGAGCGGCGATGGCGTCGGGGCCGATAACTGGTTCGCGGATCACGTTGGTGATGACTTCGCCGAAGGCGTGGGGGTCGTCCATGAGCCAGGTGTGCCCGCCGGGCACGGTGATGGTGCGCGGGTCACTGAGTGCTGTCTGCAGTGACATCGAGGTGGATTCGGGGATGACCGTGTCCCGCTTGCTCCACACTACGAAGACAGGGAGCCGGCGTTCGGCAAGCGCAGCGAGTTCGGGAGCCAGATTGGCGGTTCGGGCGAGGTGGGCGACTTCCCACACCGCAGTCGGGTTCCGCAGCAAGTTCGGCACGGCATCGCGCAAGATCACCGGCAGGACCCAGGTCAGTTGGCGACCGGGGAGCAGGTCGGCCTGCAGGTGCAGGCCCCAGTCCCACAGCGGGCGTTCGCGCAGTGCGCGGACCACGCCTCGGCCGTCGGTCCACGCCGAGCCGCCGATGGAGTTCACCAGTACGAGCCGCTCGGCGAGGTCGGGTAGGTCGTGGGCGGTTTTGATCGCGACGCCGCCGCCGAAGGAGTGCCCGACCATGGTCACCGGTCGGGTTAAACCGATCGCGTCGGCGAAGTGGCCGACCCACCGGGCGTATCCAGCGAGGGTTCGGTGCTCGGCAGGCAGGCTGGCGGTGCCGCCGAACCCGGGAAGCGCGGGGATGTACACGCGCATTCCCCTGCGGATGAGCTGTTCGAGCGGGCGGGCATAGGCTTGTCCGCCGAGTCCCCAGCCGTGCAGGAAGAGCACGCGAGGGCCGAGCCCGCCGACCGCGTAGCGGGCAGTGTGGCCCTCGACCACGGTCGAGCGCCACCGCAGTCGAGGAGAGCGGAGTTGTGGTGACCGGTTCGTATTCATGGCTGCCATCCCACCGCGATCGCACCAGGGTAAAGAGGGTCCCCGGACCTCGAGCAGTGGCGCCGGTTCGGCTGCGGCGTCGGCGATTCGACCAGCAGACACATTCGCGGCCGCCGCGCCGGAAGTTCCGGCAGGCGGCGCAAGCGCTGGAGAAAGTCTCGCCACTGCGGCATCCGAACTCCTGACGTCGTCTCGACTGTGTCGCTGTCAGGGCCGCAGAGCCACAGACGGTTCCGCATTTCCGGCCACCAGAGAAAGCGAGCTGGTCTATATCGAGAATCGCCGATAGCGCTATCCAGTCGGAAGGGCGCAACGTCCGGCATGTCCGGGTCGCCGGTCTCTCGATCTCGGGACTTTCGGCGCCGTCCGACCTGGTCGCTGTGCTCCACGCCGCTCCCGCTCCAACACGGAGTTCGCGAATATCATCGGAAGAAAATTTTTGGCGCCGTTGATATCCGGTGTGTTCCGTTGGGTCTGTGTCCGGTGGTGGTTGATGGGTGATGCATGACTTACCGTGCGTGCCGTGGTCGGGCCGAGGGTGAACCGTTGCCGCGGTTCGCGACCGGTTGCGGTCGGCGCGGTGGCGGTCGGCCGCGCGCGCGGGCCAGCAGCACCGCGATCTCGGTCGCGACGCCTGAGGCGATCGTGTCGATGTCGGGGGTGGTGTCGTAGTCGCCGGTAATGCCGAAGATCAATTGGTCGAGGTAGCTGAGGATCGCGATCGTGGTGCGCACCCGCAGCGCGATCGGAATACACGGCCACAACTCGACCACTTCCTGGTCGCCGATTGTCAGCCGGCGGCCGGGCCCGGGGATATTGGTCGCCAGGGCGCCCACGCCGCGCTGGGGGAACCACAATGCCAGCCGGAACACTTCGGCCACGATCCCGAACGGTAGCCGCTGCGACAATGAGAGCAACGATTTCTCGGCGTCGACTTCACCTCGGGACCGATGCCGCCGGATCTGCTGGTGAACGGTCATCAGGCGCTCGACCGGGTCGTCGATCTCGATCGGCAAATGCGAGATCATCGCCGAAACCCGGTTGTCCAGAACGGATTTCGCCTCGGTCGTTCGCGTCGACACCGGTACCGCGATGCGCAGCGTGGTGGGGGTGGGATGTTCGCCGCGGCCCAGCAACAACCGACGGTAGGCGGCGGCGATGGCGGCGACGGCGACATCGTTGACCGTCACACTGAATGCCGAACATATCTCCCGCACCTGCGGGAGCATGGTTCGCGCCACCGTGTAGCGGCGTTGCCGCCCGATGGGCCCGTTCAGCGAGGATTCGCCGGCCGGCGCGATCGCCGCGTACAGCACCGGCGCCAGGGTACGCACAGTTCCGATGGCCAAGCGCGGTATGGTTACTGGCGCCTGGATCATTTCAAACATTCGTTTCAGAAGACTTGTGCGCGAACGTCTTCCGGTCGCCGGACCGTGCTCGCCCGCGTCGTCAGCGACCGGGTCGCAAAAGCTTTCGAGCAGCGTGATCTCGGAGATTCCGTCGACCATGGTGTGGTGAGCCTCGAGGATCATCGCCCAGCGGTCCTGCGCCAGGTGGTCGACCACGACCACCTCCCACAGCGGGTGATCACGATCCAGCCGCTCGGTCAATTCAGTGGCGACAACCTCTCGCAGCTCCGTCTCGCCACCCGGGTCGGGCAACGCGGTCCACCGGATGTGGTGCCCCAGATCGAAATTCGGGTCGTCCTCCCACACCGGCGCTTTCAGGTCCAAAGGCGCACGACGGACCCGCTGCCGCAGCCGCCTGTGCCGTTCCAGCCCGCGATCGACGTACGCGCGCAGCTGGTCCCGTGCCGGCGCTGGTCCGTCGATGATCGCCACCGTCCCGATGCCGAGGCTGACCCGGGGGTCGGTGTCTTCCATTTCCATGAAACCCGTGTCCAGCGGGCCCAATTCCGTCATCGCGCACCTGTCCTGGCAGCGGCCGCGGGCTGCTGCCCATGGCTGAAACTGCCACTGCTGCCGGAAAAATCTTCGCGCAAACCAGACATCGGGCGTGAGATGCCAAGGTAACCGGTACCAGTGACGTTGGGCCCACGCCTAACCGCCGGCTGACAGAGGTGCCATCGGATCTGGCGCGTGCCGCGTTCATCGCCCAGGCGTGGGACCGAATCCGGTCAGTGCGCCTGCTCGGTTGATTCGGGCATGTCGAGGATCTCGGCGAACGGCCGGCGCGGTGTTGCTGGATCATTGCCCGCAGATTCGGGTCTGGTGCCGACACGGACCATGGCCTGGGGCAGTTGGGTGCGGCCGATCAGGCCGCGGATGACAGCGCGGCTGCGCGGCACTTCGGTCAAATGGGTCAGGGGACACGTCGCGAACCCGGCAAGTGTGCATTCGAGCAGGACCGTGGACAGCACCTCACCGCAGCGCACCAGCTCGTCCGGGGTGTCACCGTCGGTGGACAGCACAAGAACTGCCGACCGGTCGGTGGTGATCTCGGTTCGGCGCGGCGCACCGGTGCTAGCGGGGTATTGGCGGCCGATGGCGACTCGCTGCCGTTCCTCCTCCGAGACCAGGGCGTCCCGAGGATACCGGCTCTGGCGATGGTATGTCCCAGTAGGAAATCGGACCTCGGCGTGGGAGGAGTCGTTGGTCCCGGATATCGCCGCTAGCGACCCCATTACGCCGGGCGATTGTGAGACCTTCGCCCCTGGCCAGGACGAATAGAACGGTGTCAGGCTGAAGGCGTGGGAAACGGTGAGCGGGCGGTTGCGCAGGTCGATTCCCGGCGCCACGACGCGGTGATATTCGATATGGACGGAGTGGTGACCGATAGTGCGTCGATTCACGCCGCGGCCTGGACGGAGCTGTTCGACGAATTTCTTGCCCGACGTCCGGCCTATGCCGGACAGGACCGCTCTCCATTCACCGAAGCCGACTACCTGCGTTTCGTCGACGGCAAACCACGCTATCGGGGCGCCGCCGACTTCCTTGCCGCGCGGGGTATCACATTGCGTTGGGGCGATCCCTCCGATCCGGAGAGCGCCGAAACCGTGTGCGGGTTGGGCAATCGCAAGGACGACCTGTTCCGGGACCGGATCGCGCGTGACGGTGTCCCGGTATTCGAATCGACGGTCACGTTGGTCCGGCGGCTCGGCGCTGCGGGAATCCGCACCGCGGTGTTCTCCGCCAGCCGCCACTGCGCACAGGTCCTCGCGGCCGCCGGTATCGCCGACCTGTTCGCGGTGCGGGTCGATGGTATCGACGCCGAAGAACTGGGTCTGGCGGGGAAACCCGATCCTGCGATGCTGCTGGAGGCCACACGGCGGCTCGGCGCCGAACCTGAACGCACCGTGGTCGTCGAGGATGCCGAGGCAGGAGTGGCGGCCGGTCGAAGCGGCGGTTTCGCACTGGTCGTCGGCGTCGACCGGAACGCACACGCCGACCAGTTGCGGGCACAGGGCGCCGATGTCGTAGTCGATGACCTCGCCCAGGTGCGATTGCGCGGCGGCTTCCGCCGGATGTCGGAGGTTCCGGATGTCTTCGAGTTCTGGCCGCGCATCGAGAATCTCCTGAACACCGAGAGAGCCGCGGTGCTGATGGATTTCGACGGCACCCTGGCCGAGATAGTCGCCGATCCGGCCGCCGCGAAGCCGATCGACACAGCGACGACGGTGCTGGCGAAACTGGCCACGGAATGCACCGTCGCGGTCATCAGCGGTCGCGACCTGACCGATCTGCGCGACCGTGTAGGTGTCCAGGGAATCTGGTACGCGGGCAGCCATGGCTTCGAGCTGATGGCGCCCGACGGCACCCGGTACGTGCACGACGCCGCACCGGGTGCCGAACACACACTCACTCGGACCGCCGATGAACTGCGGCACCGGTTGCGTGATATCCCAGGCGTCCTGGTCGAGCACAAGCGATTCGCGGTCGCCGTCCACCACCGCAATGTGGCGGCCGGAAAAGTCAGCCGGGTGGTCGCCGCAGTGCACGAAACCGGGCACGCGGCCGGACTGCGTGTGACTCACGGCCGCCGGGTCACCGAACTGCGCCCGGATGTGGACTGGGACAAGGGCACCGCACTGCGCTGGATCCTCGAACACCTCACTGCCCCGCTGATGCCGGTCTATCTCGGCGACGATCTGACCGACGAGGATGCCTTCGACGCCGTCGAATCCGACGGACTCGCCATCGTGGTGCGCCACAACGAGAACGGCGACAGGTACACCGCCGCTCGATACGCGGTCGCGGGGCCACGCCAGGTCGGTGACTTCCTCGATCGGGTCGCGGCGCTGCTGCACACCGGAACCGTTACGGCTGTCCGGGATACCTGGACACTCACCTTCGATGGCTACGATCCGGCGCGGGAGAAACTGCGCGAGGCACTGTGCACGGTCGGCAACGGCTACTTCGCCACCCGGGGTGCGGCACCGGAATGCCCGGCCGGGGCGGTTCACTACCCCGGCACCTATGTCGCCGGGGTGTACAACCGGCTCTCCGACGAGCTCGCCGGGGCCACCATCGACAACGAGAGCCTGGTGAATCTGCCGAACTGGCTGCCAGTGACCTTCCGGATCGACGGCGGTGACTGGTTCGACCCCGATTCCGCGGAACTGCTGTGCTACCGGCAGCACCTGGATCTGCGCCGCGCCGAACTCGTGCGGCAGTTTCGCTTCCGCGACACCACGGGACGAATCACCGCGGTGACTCAGCGCCGGTTCGTCGCCATGCACCGGCCGCATCTGGGCGCGCTGGAGACGACGATCACCGCCGAGAACTGGTCGGGGAGCCTGGGGCTTCGGTCGGTCATCGACGCATCCGTACGGAATCGTGGAGTGGAGCGCTACCGCGACCTGTCGAACACGCACCTGAGGACCGTGCGCGCCGAGCAACTGTCCGCCGATTCGGTGCTACTCGCGGTGCAGACCAGCACGTCCGGAATTCCGGTGGCGGTGGCAACTCGCAGCACGCTGCGGCGCGGCAGAGACACCGTCGACACGACGCGCGAACTGGTCGACCGAGACGGACTGATCGGGCACGATCTCACTGTCGATATGGCCGCTGGAGACTCGGTGACGCTGGAGAAGATCGTCACCGTTTTCACCGGACGCGACCACGCGACAGCGGGACCCGATGAGGAAGCCGCCCGTCAGCTAGGTGCCGTCGATGGTTACCTGGGGCTTTTCAAGGGGCATGTGGTGGCCTGGGAGCATCTATGGGCACGGCTGCGGATCGACCTCGACCACAGCGAACACGCGGTGCGAATCATGCGGCTACATCTGCTGCACCTGGCTCAGACCCTGTCACCGAACACGGTGGATCTCGACGTGGGTGTGCCCGCGCGCGGACTACACGGTGAGGCGTATCGCGGCCACGTGTTCTGGGACGAGCTGTTCGTGTCTCCGGTGCTCAATCTGCGCTTTCCGGCCCTGACCCGATCGCTGCTGCGGTACCGCCACCGCCGCCTGCCCGAGGCCCGCCAAGCGGCCGAGGAAGCCGGCCTGGCCGGAGCGATGTTCCCGTGGCAGTCCGGCTCCGACGGCCGCGAGGAGAGCCAGCGGCTGCATCTCAATCCACTGTCGGGGCGTTGGAATCCAGATGTCAGTCGACGCGCCTACCACATCGGCACCGCGATCGCCTACAACGTGTGGCAGTACTACCAGGTGACCGGCGATCTCGAGTTCCTGAGCGATTGCGGTGCCGAGCTGCTTGTGGAGATCGCGCGCTTCTGGTCGAGCCTGGCCACCTACGACGCCGCGCGGGACCGCTACACCATCCGTGGTGTGATCGGTCCCGACGAATTCCACACCGGATACCCGCACACACCCCGCGCCGGCATCGATAGCAACGCTTACACGAACGTGATGGCCGTGTGGACGATCCTGCGTGCGCTCGACGCACTCGAGCTGCTCGCCCCGAGTTCCCGGGCTCAGCTGCTGGAATCGCTGGCAGTGGCGCCGTCCGAGCCGGTGCACTGGGCCGATGTCACCGTCCGCATGTTCGTGCCCTTCCACGACGGCGTGATCAGCCAATTCGAGGGCTACGACCAACTCGCCGAACTGGATTGGCACCACTATCGGCAGCGTTACGGCGACATCCAGCGGCTGGACCGGATCCTGGAGGCCGAGGGCGACGACGTGAACCGATACCGCGCTGCCAAGCAGGCCGATGCGCTGATGCTGTTCTACCTGCTGTCGGCCGACGAACTGCGGGAACTAATGGAGCGGCTCGGCTACGAGCTGCCCCCGGAGATGATCCCACGCACCATCGAGTACTACCTGGCCCGCACCTCGCACGGTTCGACGCTGAGCGCCCTGGTGCATTCGTGGGTGCTGGCCCGGGCCAACCGCGACCGCGCCATGGAGTTCTACGACCTTGTGCTCCAATCCGACGTTGCCGACATCCAGGGCGGCACCACCGCGGAGGGGATTCACCTCGGCGCGATGGCCGGCAGCATCGACCTGCTGCAGCGCTGCTTCACCGGGCTGGAGATCCGCAGCGACCGTCTGATCTTCTGTCCGTCCTTGCCGAAATCGCTCGGGGTGCTATCGTTTCCGATCCTCTACCGAGGCCACGGTCTTACCGTGCGCGTCAGCGGCGACAGTGTCGAGATCGGCTCGGATCCCGGTACGTCGCCGCCGATCGAGATCGACTGCCGAGGCCAGATCGCACGGCTCTCGGCTGGGAACATGGTTCGCCTGCCGATGAACTCGACACCCCGACCCGGAGAGTGACGACGGCCGATGCGCTGATTCGCGTCTTCGCCGACCTGGCGATGATCAGCGGCACCTGAGCTCCCGTGCAGCACGGCACGGCCGACCGAGCCGAGGGTCATTCCGGCCAAGCCGGGGTCGCCGTAGTATCCACGCAGCAAACAACGAAGATCGCGTAGATGCAGGTGAGGCTGTTATCGGCGGTTGTGATCCGGGCCGAGTCGACCGGTGATGCCGCGCATGGCCGCTGGTGAGTGTTCGAAGTAGCTGATCAGAAAGGGCATTCCCGTGTTACAGCTCGACACCTGGCAGGCCCGGCTGACCGCGACCACCGCCCCGGCCTCAGTGATCCTGATCCGTCTCTATGTCGGTGTGGTGTTCCTGTTCGAGGGGATCCAGAAGTTCCTCTATCCGGACGCCCTGGGCACCGGACGGTTCGACAAGGCCGGTATCCCCGCCCCGGGTTTCTTCGGACCACTGGACGGGGGCTTCGAAATCGCCTGCGGCGCACTCATTCTCGCCGGCCTGTTCACCCGCCTTGCCGCCCTTCCGATGATCGTCGACATGGTAGGTGCGCTGCTGATCACCAAACTGCCGATCCTGTGGGGTGACGCCCCCTTGTTCACCGGCAAATCCGGTTGGTGGAACTTCATCCACGAATCCCGAACCGATCTCGCACAACTGTGTGGAAGCCTGCTCCTGCTCGTCGTCGGTGCAGGCGCCTGGTCTCTAGACGCCCGCCTTCACCGCGCACCCTCACAACGCACAGCTCAGACCGAGGAGGCGTGACATGACCATTCGCACCGCCTACCGGCACCGCCGGGCAGCAACGACCGTGACCTTCGCCGCCGTCCTGGGGCTGCTCACCGCTGGTTGCACGTCATCGGAGCCAGAGCAATCTCCCGGCGTGAATTGGGATGCGGTGAACCGAGCACTGGGAATGCCGCTGCACATCGAAGACGGAGGGGTGCATGCGATCGAGTGGCTGCGGACTGATCTGCACGTGGTCAACGCCGGCGTCACCCTCGATCCTGGAATGGAACTCGTCGCCGAGGCCGACTTCCGCGAGACCACGCCGGGCAACGTCGTCATGATCGGGGAAGCCGCTCTCACCACCGAGGAACTGAACGCGGTGGGACCGCGGCTAGAACAAGGCGGCGTCGAGATTACCGCGATCCACAAGCACCTCCAAGACGAAACACCCCGCCTGTTCGCCCTGCACTACGCCGCCTACGGCGACCCCGCGCCCATCGCCCGGACTTTGCGTGAGGCCCTGGCACGGACCGGCATCCCCCTAGGCCAGTCACCCGAGGTCGAAGGGGACCAGGCGCCGATCGATCTGGACACCACCGCGATCGACACTATTCTCGGTGCCACCGGCGAGGTTGAGCACGGCACCTACCATGTGCGCGTTCCGGTGGCGCAAAAGGTGACCGAAACCCGGGCGGATGTGACACTCCCGCCTCAGATGGAGGCGTCCACGCTGTTGATGTTCCAGCCGCTGGGCGGCGGAAAGGTCGCGATCAACGGAGACTTCGCGATGACCGCCGACCAGGTCAACCCCGTCATCGCGGCGCTGCGCTCCCACGACATCCAAGTTATCGAGCTGCACAACCACATGCTTCACGAATCCCCCCGACTGTTCTACCTGCACTTCTGGGCCACCGGAGACGCCGCCATCCTCGCACAAGGATTGCGCGCCGGCCTCGATCAAGTGCGCGCGCCCCGGCGCTGAGAACCTCGATGCGACAGGGGCGTTCAGGCTGCGGGGCGGTCGCCGAAGACTTCGCGGGCGGGTTCCGGCAGTGCCCTGCGGTCCTCGGCCAGCGCCTGCTTCCCGGCCTCGGTCGCTCGAAGACCTCGGTAGCGCGATAGCTCAGTGTCAGATATTGGTGTGGTCGCGTATGGCGTCGAGTTGGGTTGGTGTGCCGAGGACGATCAGGATCGTGTCGGCGACAAGCTGGGTTTCACCGGTTGGGTTAGCGATGAACTTGCCGGTCGGCATCCGGATCGCCAGCACCAGCGCGCCGGTTCGCTGGCGCAACGCCGATTCTTTCAGGGAGCGGCCGATCAATGGTGACTCCGACGCGATCTGGACTTCCTCGATCCGGTATTCGAGGGTGTCGTCGTGCATGACGACGTCGAGGAATTCGGCCACGTTGGGTTGCAGAGCAAATGCCGCCATCCGGCGACCCCCGATCAACTGGGGGTTCACCGCCCTGTTCGCCCCGGCGCGAAGGAGTTTCGATTTGGAACTTTCGGTCCGCGCTCGCGCGATGATCACCAGATCGTGGCGTAGCGCTCTGCTGGACAGCGTCACGTAGACGTTGTCGGCGTCGCTGTCGAGTGCGGCGATCAATGCGCGGGCGCGCCCGATTCCGGCGGCCTCGAGGACGCTGTCGTCGGTGACGTCGCCGAGGACGTTCGGGTATTCGAGGTTTTGTAGGCGTGCCGGATCGTGATCGATTACCACGATTTGTTTGCCGAGCCCACGGAGGTACTGCGCGGTCGAGCAGCCGACACGTCCCCAGCCGCACACGATGATGTGACCGGACATCCGGAGTATCTGGCGGTCCATTCGACGTCTCTCCATGTGTTGGCGTAGATGTCCTTCGATGAGTGCCTCGAGCAGCACACCGAACATATACAGGGCGGTGCCCGCGCCGACCAGGATGAGCACCATGGTGAACACCTGGCCTGCCGGGCCGAGCGGATGGATCTCGCGAAAGCCGACCGTGGTGATCGTCGTCACCGTCTGGTAGAGCGCGTCGAGCACCCCGAATCCGAGGATCAGGTAGCCGACGGTACCGCCCAGCACCACCAGCAAGAACGCCAGCAATACGCGGCTGATACGACGCAACGGGTACACGCGAGGATTGTGCACCAATATCGGCCATCAGCACCGGACAACGCCACGTCCTGCCGTCCGACGACCTGCCCTCCCCGCCGATTGTCGGTGGCTGTGGTTCGAGGCAAGGCGGATTCCGAGCTCACTTGGGCGCATGACCGGACAAGGATCGGTGAACAAGCCGATTGCGGGCAGAGCGGACCTCCAGTGAGCTGCGGATTCAGCCGCCATGGAGGCGCTCGGCAGCTGTGACGGGTCAGGCACCGCGGCGGTCTCGGGTACCGCATCTTGCCGCTGCCCGAGCACGTCATCGCTGACGTCGCGGTGCGGTCGGTCACCATGGCGGGGTATGGTCCTTTGGCCCCGAAACGGGTGACGATATCCGGCAGCGGCTTCGTGGACTTCGTCCATACCGTTACGACTATGTCGTATCGTGATGATCCTTTTGCCCACGCCGAGCACACCGCACACGTCTGGTTGCGCTGGACTACCGACGACCTGGCTACCCGGGACCGCGCCTTCGCCTACCGGGTGGCCCGCGCCTGGTTGCACAGTGTCCGCGACCGGCTCGAGGTCACCGCAGCCGCGCGTCTGAGCGCGCAATTGCCCCTATTGCTTCGTGGCGTCTTCTTCGAAGGGTGGGAGCCTGCGAAAGTGCCTGTCTCGCATCGAACCTCGGTGTTCATCACCGAGTTCGCCGAAGCGGCCGGGGTGACCGAGGACGAGGCGGCCGACTTGGCGTGGCTGGTCACCGACGGGCTACGGGAGCAGTTCTCTCCTGGCGCGCTGGAGCAGGTGTTCGCTGTGCTGCCGATCGATCTTCGCGCTCTCTTGCTCGGTATGTCCACGGATCCATCGGGCGAAGCAATCGTCGCCGTGTAAGCGCTCGAGTCTGTGGTGGGTATCGCCGGGACCGCCTGCGGCGCAACCGGGGTTATGGTCCGGTCTGGACCAATGTCCTCGGGTGTGGGCCTTTCGGCACTGTGGTGACGCGCCGTCGGCGCGGGAATCTGAATGTGCCCACCTGTTCGAGGAGGACTCGATGCCTGTGCTTCCAACGATCCTGACGGTAACGCTGAACCCGACCGTCGACATCTCCCTCGAAGTGGACCGACTGATCGGTGAAGGCAAGAACCGCGCTCAGGTGCGGTCGGTGCAAGGGGGCGGTGGCGGGATCAATGTCGCGCGTTGCGTGCGCACGCTCGGCGGTTCGGCGGTCGCGCTGCACACGTGTGGGCGTGAGGTCGGTCGGCGACTGGATCGGCTGCTCGATGAGGAGGGTTTGGCGCATCGCGGTATCGAGATCGGTTCCGACACCCGAGAGGCAGTTGTTGTCGCAGAAGCGCACTCGGGACACAGCTACCACATCGTGCCACCGGGCGCTGAACTGACCATTCCCGAGTGGCAACGGTGTGCGGAGACGATTGTCACTGCCGCGCAACAGTTTCCGTATCTGGTACTGACCGGTAGCGTACCTCCAGGGCTACCCGACGACTTCTGCGCCGAGATCCTGCGCCGCATCGACCCGGCCGAGACTCGGACCGTACTCGATATCGCCGGCGCCCAATTACGTGCGGTGCTCGAGAAAACCGCTTTCGCGATCCGGCTCGACCGCCGCGAGGCCGCGGGACTACTCGGTAGACCGATCGAGCGATTCGCCGACGCCCAAGACGCCAACGAACTCGTGCTCGGCAAAGGCTCGGTTGCCAACGCGATCACCACGGTCGGCGCCCTGGGCGCGGTCTGCTCGAATTCCATTTCGCACCACAGACTTTCCGCGCCACGGCTGCCGCACCTGCCGTGCAGCAGCGACGCGTGCGCGGGCGACAGCCTGGTCGGTGCGTTCACCTATCAGCTCGCTGCGGGAGCAGATTGCCTGCATGCATGCGAGTACGGCGTCGCCGCGGCCGCGGCGACCGTCATGAGACCGGGCACCGACATATTCGAACGCTCGACCGTGGAGACGCTGTTGTGTGAGGTGCGCACCTACACCGTCGATCGCACCGTCACTCCGGCAGCCGCGTCGGCTGACAGTTTCCAGCAGAACTGATCGTGCTCGCGGTCTGAGAGGGAGTCGTCATGTATGCCATGGTTTTTCACGGCCGGGAGTTCGTGGGAGCAGGTACCCGACCCGGTGCTCCTGGAAAGCGCCGATGTGATCGTGCGCGTGGACGCGGTCACGATCTGCGGCACGGACCTGCACATCCGCAAAGGTGACGTGCCCGAGATGGCTCCTGGTCGAATACTCGGGCACGAAGCGGTCGGTATCGATCATGACCACCACACAGCGATGGTCATAACCGAGCGCATCAGCTTTGTGGCCGGATGACGATGACCGGGCAGTCCGCGCTGTGGAGGACGGCTTGGCTGACCGAGCCGAGGGTCATACCGGCGAAGCCGCCACGGCCGTGGCTGCCCACGACGATGAGCTGGGCCGTTTCGGCTTCCGCGAGCAGTCGTTTGGCGGGCCGGTCCTCGGCGACGATCCGCTGCACCTCCACGTCGGGGTACTTCTCCGCGCGGCCTGCCAGGCTTTCCGACAGTAGTTCCTCGGCCTCCTTCTGCATGTCGGCGCGGGGGATGTAGCGGTTGAATTCCGACCAGGTGAGTACTGCGCGCACAGCGACGTCACGACGGCAGGCTTCGTCGAAGGCGATATCGATGGCACGGGTGCTGCTCGGCGAGCCGTCGACGCCGACGAGAACGGGACCGAGCACCCGACGCGGATCGAATTTCGGGGGCTCGGGGACGACGGCAACCGGGCAGTGCGCGTGCCGGGCTACGGCGGTGCTCACCGAGCCGAGCAGGCCCCGGCGGAATGCGCCCATGCCGCGCGTGCCGACAACCAGCATGCGGGCGTCCTTCGAGCGATCGAGCAGTACCGGAATCGGTGGTGCTTCGACGACGAAGGTGGCGATGTCGAGATCATCGAGGGGTGCTGCGGCGGCCGTGGCGAATTCACTGGCCGCGGCGACGGCCTTTGCCCCGGCCTCTCGGTAGGCGTCGTAGTCGATTTGATTGAAAGCGATCCCCGGGCCGAAGTCGGCAGGGGCTCCGATGCCGTACACGATATGCAAGGGCGCACGGTGACGGACGGCGTCGACGGCTGCCCAGCGCAAGGCTTCGGTGGCGGCGGAGGAGCCGTCGATACCGACGATGACGGGTGGATTGGCGGCGTTGGCGGACATGTGATCTCGTCCCCTTCTGTGACTGGGCGTTAGTTGGGGTGGACGACCATGACCGGGCAGTGAGCGCGTTGGACCAGGAAATTGCTGGTGGAGCCCAGCAGTAATCCGCGGAATCCACCCCGTCCCCGGCTGCCGACAACGACGAGCTGGGCCGACTTCGACAACTCGAGCAGCGGCTGCCGCGGTCCTGTCAGGTACACCCTGCGGATGACCTCGACGTTCGGATATTTCTCCTGCCAGCCGGCAAGCTGTTCGGCGATGATCGCCTCGCCGGCAGCCTCCGCGTCGCGGTCCGGGATGGTGTAGGGGACCCCGGCGACGCGGTCGAGATACAGATCGTTCCACGAGTGGACGGCGACGAGTTGGGTACCGCGTTCGCTCGACTCGGCGAACGCGGCCGCCGCCGCGGCGTCGGAGACCTGGCTGCCATCGACGCCGAGCACGACCGGACCTGTGCATCGGGTCTGCTGCTCGGTACCGGTGTCGCGGACTACCACGACGGCGCCGTGGCCGTGCGCGGCCACCGCAAGCAGGGTGGAACCGAGATGGCTGAGCGTGCCACCCTCGCCCGCCGCGCCGATCGCGAGGAGATGCGCCGTCCTGGACCGGTCGATCAGCAGCCTGGCCGGATTCGCTTCGGAGACTTCGGTTTCCACGTCCAGATTCGGGTCGACCTCGAGGGCGAGCCTGCGAGCCGCGCTCACGCGGTCGGCGCCGAGTCGGCGAATCGCATCGATCACGGAGGGCTCGATGACGTCGTACGCGCCGAAGGCGGACGCGGACGCGGTGAGGTCGATGCCTTCTACTATGTGCAGTCGGCGGTGTCGCTGTGACGCCGTTTCGGCCGCCCAGCGGACGGCCAGGTCGGCGGCTTCCGAGCCGTCGACGCCGACCACGACCGCGGCCGACGCCAGTCGGTGCGGGTCATCGTTGTGCTGTGCGGTCATGAGCGGCGTCCCTTCAGGTTCCGATATTTCGGTTACCCGTAGGTTAGGAATTCGAGGGGGTCCGGCACGCCTGTCGTTGGTCATGAACCGCAGGGCCCAAAGACCGCTCATGTGCTCGGCGATATTGCCTAGGGCAGCGGCACCGACCAGCGCACCACGGTGCCCCCTTCTTGGCCCTTCGCCACACTGAAGCTGCCACCTGACAGCTCGGCTCGTTTCGCCAGGTTCACCAACCCACTCATCTGCGTGAGGTCATCGGGCACGCCCTTACCGTCATCGGTCACCTCGATAGTGACATCGTCATCCACCCGCAGATAGACCGACACCTTGGTCGCGTCCGCGTGGCGCACCACGTTGCTCACTGTCTCGCGCAGCACCGCCTCGACATCGTCCGACAGTGGCGGCGCGAGCACCGAGACCGGACCGGCAAGTCGAATGGTGGTGCGTAGGCCGCTTTCGCCGACCATGTCGGCGATCACGCCGTGCAGCCGCTTGCGCAGCGTCGGTGAATCTGTGGTCGTGCTGCTGTGCAGGTCGAAGATGGAGTGCCGAATGTCCTGCACAATCCCCTGGATATCGAGGATCGTGTCAGCGAGCCGGGACTTGATCTCGGGTACCCGGGCCCGTTGCGCGGTGCCCTGTAGGGAGAGACCGACGGCGAAGAGTCGCTGGATGACGTGGTCGTGCAGGTCTCGGGCAATCCGGTCGCGGTCGGCCAGCACGTCGAGTTCCCGCATCCGCCGCTGTGTGTGGGCCAGCTGCAAGGCCAGTGCGGCTTGACCGGAGAACGATGCCATCATCGACTGAAGGGCGGCGTCCAGTGGTTGTGCGCCGGGGGGCCGGACGGTGGCGAGGACGCCGATCACGGAATGCTCAGCCCGCAAGGGCAGGATCAGTGCCGGGCCGAACCTGGACGGATTGTGGAACAGCGGGTTGAAGTTCAGTTCGTCGACCGCAACAACCCGGCCGTGCTGGAAGGCGCTACCGGAATGGGATTCGCGCACCGGGATTCGCTCACCGATGATCTCGTCGGCGCCGACGCCGGCCGCGGCGACCACGACCAGCTCGGTGACCTCGTCGTGCGGGATGTCGGGGTCGTCGGGTAGCGCGAGGAAGGCGCAGGTGGATTGCGTGAGTGTCAAAGCCCGGTCGGCGACCAGGTCGAGGGCTGCCCCGGGTTCCCCACCCGCAAGTAGTTGAGTTGCCACATCGCCGGTCGCTTCCAGCCACTGCTGGCGGACCCTGGACTGCTCGTAGAGCCTGGCATTCGCGATGGCGATGCCCGCCGCGGCCGCCAGCGCTTGGACCACTACTTCGTCATCCTCGGTGAATTCCTGGCCGCCGGATTTTTCGGTGAGGTACAGATTGCCGAATACCTCGTCGCGGACTTTCACCGGAACACCGAGGAAGGTGTGCATCGGCGGATGATTCGGGGGGAAGCCGACGGACGAGGGATGGGTCGAAAGATCAGTCAGCCGAATGGGTTTCGGCTCCTCGATGAGCAGTCCGAGCACCCCGTGGCCGCGGGGTAGGTCGCCGATCATGACCCGGGTCCGATCGTCGATGCCCTCGTAGACGAATTCGGCGAGCTGGTGACTCGTCTTGTCGGTTTCCCGGACACCGAGCGCCCCGTACTCGGCGTCGACCAATTCGATGGCGGTATGCACGATCGTGCGCAGCGTGTTGTCCAGATCCAATCCCGCGGTGACGACCAGCATGGCCTCGATCAGGCGGTCCATCTGATCGCGAACGCCGACGATTTCCGCGATTCGGTCCTGGACCTGGCCGAGCAGCTCGCGCAAGCGCAGCTGCGCCAAGGTCTCCAACACTGGAGCCGGGCCAGGCACAGCCGACTCGGAGGACGTGCGATCCATATATGACATTTTCGCACGAAAGCCGAGTTCAGAGCAGCGCCACGGCGTGCACTACCTGCTCGGCGCAGGTCAGCCTTCTCGTTTCGTGGGCGTATTGAGCTTCGAGGCGAGCACCGCCGCCTGGGTACGGCGCTCCACTCCCAGTTTGGTCAATAGCCGGGAAACATAGTTCTTCACGGTTTTCTCCGCCAGGAACATCCGGCCCGCGATCTGCCGATTCGTCAGCCCCTCGCCCAGCAGATCGAGCAAGGTCCGTTCCTGCTCGGTGAGAGTCGACAGCGGGCCGGTCTTGGTCTCGGCCTCCTCGCGTAATTTCGCCATGAGGGCGGCGGCGGCTCGATTGTCGAGCAGCGATTTGCCCGCCCCGACATCTCGAATGGCGTCGATCAGTTCCAGCGTTCCGATGTCCTTGACCACATAGCCGCTGGCCCCGGCCAGGATCGCATCGAGCATGGCCTGCTCATCGGTGAAGGAGGTGAGGATCAAGCAGCGTAAGTCGGGGTGCTGGTTCAGTAGATCGCGGCAGAGTTCGATGCCATTGCCGTCCGGGAGTCGCACATCCAGGACCACTACATCGGGGCGCAATGCCGGGATACGTGCCAAGGCTTGCGACACGTTGCCCGCCTCACCGATCACCTCGAGATCGGATTCGCTGTCGATCAGGTCACGCACACCGCGCCGCACAATTTGATGGTCATCGACCAGAAACACCGTGATCACCTGATACACCTCCCTGAACTGTGCATTCAGATTACTGACCGATCGAGCTCGGCACGTCGTAGATCGACCCCGTTTTGGTGACGAAAGTCCTTTGATTGATCGCTCTCGGCTCGCTGCCAGGCCCGAACGGCGGCAGCAACTGTCTGGTCGAGTGGCAAGGCGGTATCGAGAACGACCGCTTCCGGCCATGACGATGCCGTGACTGCCATGGCGTCAGCGATATGCGGCGTCGCGTCGGATTCGCAGGCTGCGCGTTGCCGGATCCGGTGGTTCGCCAGAGCACGTGAACATTCGCACCGCAGGGCGACCAGCTCGGCAGCTGTTTCGTCGGCGAGCGCGGTGGCACGGCGCCGCTGTGCCGCGTCTATCCAGCTCGCGTCGAGGATCACCGACACACCGGACTCCAAGAGCGTTCGGGCCCTGGCCAGTATTTGGGTGTAGACAAGGGCTTTGTCGGCGGGAGCATAGGCTCCGACGCCGAAGGTGCCGATGGCGCCGGTGATCTCGTGACCGGCACGCAGTTCTCTGCGTACACGATCGCTGGAGATCACCACCGCGCCCGTGGTCGCCGCCAGGGTTTCGGCCACAGTAGATTTCCCGGTGCCGGGCAAGCCTCCGACGAGCACGAGACGCACAGCGCCTCGTTCGAGGTGGCGAGCCGCGATCTCCAGGTGTCGGTGCGCGCAGTCGCGCGCGGCCGCCTCGCCCTGTCCGAACCTGATGGTGTCCACCTTCGCGCGGACCAGCGCACGGTAAGCGACATAGTGGTCGCGTAGCGACGTCGGCGCCGGGTCCGCGGCGGCATGCAGGTAGTCGTCGAGCAGCCGATCACCCAGCTCGCGATGTCCCATGAATTCGAGATCCATTGCCAGAAAGGCGATGTCGTCGAGGCAGTCGACGTAGCGCAGCCGATCGTCGAAGTCGAGACAGTCCAGTACCCGGAATCCATCGGCGAGATCGAAGATGTCCTCTGCGAGCAGATCGCCGTGTCCGTCGACAATTCGGCCCTCGGCCACCCTGGTCGCCAGCAACGGCTTTCGGCCGTCGACATAGCGCATCGAGAGCTCAGCGATTCGCGCCAGCTGCGCTGGGTCGACCAGGTCGGCCTGCTGTTCGCCGAGGCTGTGCAGCAGTATCCGCCAGCGGCTGCGCAGTTCGTCCGGTGTGCCCGCTCGATCGATGTCTGGTCCGCGGCGCGCCGTGTGGTGAAAGTGGGTCAACACCTGCACGAGCGCTGACAGTTCCGATCTGCGCACTGCCGGATCGGCCAGGATGTTCGACAGGCGCCGTTCTTCCGGCATCCTGCGCATGACCACCACCGGTTCGTCGGGTCCGCCTTCGGGATCGGTCAGGTGTGCGATGCCGAGATATACGTCCGGAGCGAGCCGTCGATTCAACTCGAATTCGCGCGCACATGCGCGTTCCCGACGTTCCGGTGTGCTGAAGTCGAGGAAGTCGGTGGCGATCGGCTTCTTCAGTTTGTACGCTCGTTCCCCGCACAGCACCACGATCCCGGTATGGGTTTCCCGCAGCTGTGCGGGCCTCGACCCGATCATCGCTGGGAGTCGTGGGCTCGAACAGGCTCGACGAGGGCCTGGCCCGCCGTCGCACCGCCGTCGATGACGAACTCCGACCCGGTCGAGAAGGTTGCTTTGTCGACGATGAAGCCGACCATTGCCGCGACCTCTTCTGGTTCACCGAAGCGTGGAAGCGGTTGACCCGCGGTCATACTCGCATCGAAACCGGCCGTCATCGGTGTATGGATCGGGCCGGGATGTACCGAACAGACCCGGACTCCGGAACCGCCGAGTTCGATCGCGGCTGCCTTGGTCAATCCACGCAGGCCCCATTTGCTGGCCACGTAGCCGGCGATCCCGGGGTAACCGGTCAAGCCCGCGGTTGAGGAGATATTGACGATCACGCCGTCGCCCGCGGCACGCAGTCGTGGCGCGGCCAGGTGCATGCCGAGCCAGGCACCCACCAAATTGACGTCGAGGACGTGTCGGAACATCGCCGGCGACTCGGTCTCGATGCCGCCGAAATCGACGATGCCCGCATTGTTGATCAGCACGGCCAGCGGACCGAAGTTCGCTTCCGCGTCGTCGAGCACCTGCCGCCACTCGCGCTCGTCGGTGACATCGAGGCGTCGGAACATCGCGGTCGCGCCGAGAGATTCGGCGGTGGCCCGACCTTCCGCGGCAAGCAGGTCCGCCACGACGACGCCGAGGCCGGATTTGACGAGCGTGCGCGCGATCGCCGCACCGATGCCACGTGCGCCGCCGGTGACGACCGCGCTACGGCCATGGAATTCGGGCATGATGCCGACCTTTCGATAGGTTCCGGCTTCTGCTGACACATTCAGAATTTCGCAACGGAGACCGTGAGGTGATGGCCGAAGGTCATCGATGTCGAAGGTCTTAGGGATCGTCTTGACGCACCGGCGTCTGAAGTCCTGCCGGTTGGGGTCCTCCTGCTCTTATCCGTGAAGCCCGCCGGTGCGAACGTGGGTCGTGACGAGAGGAAGGGCATAGGTGATGGACCGCGGACTACCTGACGACCGCACCGTGAAGACAGCGCTGGCGCTCGCGGTGCGGGCCCCGTCGATCGACAACATCCAACCGTGGCGGTGGCGGATCGAGGACCGCAGTGTGCGGCTCGACCTCGACCCGTCGCGGGCGGTCTCGTCGACCGATTCCGAGGCACGAGACCTCGTGCTGAGCTGTGGTGCGGTCCTTCATCACCTACGTATCACGTTCGCGGCGCTGGGCTGGTCGGCCGTAGTGCGGCGGCTGCCGAATCCGGCGAATCCGAATCATCTGGCGACGGTGGGATTGGTGCGCCATCGGCCGTCTCCGCTCGACATCGCGCTATGTGCGGCGATCTCGCGCAGGTCGACCGATCGCAGGCCCTACACGTCGTGGCCGGTTCCGCCCGGCTATCTCGGGCTTGTCACCGAGCGCGCCGCCGCTCAGGGGGCGATCCTGCGGCTGGCGACCGACCACGCACGCGACCGGCTGGCCATAGCGATGCGTGCCGCCGCCGAACGGCATGCAGGGGACCCGGGCGATCGGTTCGAACCGGCCGAGCGGCACGCGGACACTGCCATCGAGCCCGACTTCGCCGAGCTGCTGGTAATCGGCACCACGGCCGACGATCGACTCTCGCGCTTACGCGCGGGAGAGGCGTTGAGCGCCGTGCTGCTGACCGCGACGAACATCGGCTTGGCCACCTGCACGCTGACCGAGCCGCTCGAGATTCCCTCGTTGCGCCGCTCGGTTCGCGGCGGAGTACTCGACGATTTTGCCTACCCGCAGGCCGTCGTCAGAATCGGTTGGGCCCCGACCAGCGCCGCGTCGAGGCCGGTCACACCGCGCCGCCTGATCGAGGACATGCTGGACCCTTTTGACCCGATCGAGGTGAGGGCGTGCTGAGCATGGTGGCGTGCTGAACCCGAACATCGACCTTCGGTAGAGCCGGAGGCGGGCCTGGGAACAGAGGCAAGACTGCGGGGATGTTCGGTTTCACTGAATCTCACTGCAGTCTGCGGTGCGTCCGAAGGCCCGCTCCCCGCCTTTCGTCGGAGGTGAGTCGGAGTTGGAGGGACGATCTCTCGCCCGGAAGAGGGCCCCCTATGCCGGTAGGAGGTCCCTATGAGGGGAGCACACGTTTCTCGACGGTCTCCAGCGCGGCCGCGAGCGCGGCTCTGGCTTCTCGGGCGACCGCGCGCAGTTGAGGTCGGTCGGTGTCGTGCAGGATATCGCCGTTCAGCAGCATGTTCGGGTCGACCGCCTCGACGACGGTCGCAGCGCCGTCTGTACGTACGACAATGTTGCACGGGAGCAGCAGGCCGACGCGAGGGTCGGCCGCGAGTGCTCGCTGCGCGAGGACCGGGTTGCAGGCCCCTAGGATGAGGTAATTGTCCATTCGCACGCCGAGCTTCGTTTGCAGTACCGCGCGCAGGTCGACCTCGGTAATGATGCCGAAGCCCTGGTCGGCCAATGCGTTTCGAAGTTCGGACACGGTGTCGGCGAACATCGTCTGCACTCTGATGGCCAATTGTTCGGCGGCGATCACCGGTATCCGTATCTCGGTCAACAGATCTCGCGGGTTGATCGCGTCATCGGGTGCGATGAGATACACCTCGGTTGGCGGGCCGACGGGTCGCAGGTTCGAGGCGAGGATGCCGTCGTCGAGTGCCTGGTAGGCCGCACGGATCCGGTGGTAGTCGCCTTGGTGGGTGATGCGCGCGAACAGCGCAGGCTCAGTTTGCCGGACCGTGACCTGTTCGGCGGTGCCGTCGAGCGGTCCCGCAGCGACGGGAAGACCGAAGTCGACCTGGGTGGCGCCGTCGGGAACGAAGTCGCCTCGGTAGGTGGTCGACGGCGGTCCTTCGGGCACGAGCCCGATGCGGTCGGCCACGTCGTACAGCGCCCGCATTCCCGCGCCGATATCATCGCCCGCATGGTCGGCGCGCACCGTGCGGCGCAGCTCGAGCACCGTTTGCGGCGTCGATTCGACGACGTCGACCCGATATGCCATCGTCGGCTCCTTCACCGTCACGCCCGGTGCGCGATGCGGTCGGCCTCGGTGCGGGCCAACCGTTCGGCCCACGCATGGGCTCGCTCCAGCTCGCCCTTCGTGATCGGTCCGAGGATGCCGTCGACCAGGAAGTCCATGGGGTCCTCGACAAGCTCATAGCCCAAGCGTCGCAACCGCTTTCCGGCGCCACGGGCGGCCGACCCCGGCAGCCAGGACGGTTTGGCGGTCCGGGTGCCGAAGGCTGCGGCCCTGGACCCCGGTGCCACCGGGAATGCCGCGTCGAGCCATTCGCGGATACCGATGTCGACGACGACCGGCGTGTCGGTCCGATTCGCGGCGTCGAGTCGGGTCCGGGTTCTGCTCAGACCGAAGGCATGCGTCGGACCGCCGACGACCAGCAAGTCCAGCACGGGGGCAGGTACCTCGGCGGCGGCTGCCACATCGAGCACTTCCACCGCGGCGTGTTCGCCCAACCCCTGTGCGATGGCTTCGGCGATGGCGGCGGTATTGCCGAACATGGATTCGTAGACGACCCGGGCACGCATCTCGGTCTCCTATGCGTCTCGACCTGCGAAGATCTTGTCGATCTCGACGCTACGCACCGGCGATGGCGGCGGCACAGTGCCGAACCGACGCTTGCCGAGGGACCTAAGACAGTCACATCGGGCAACGAAGCACGTCATGCTGACGGGGTGCGGGCGCTTCTGTTTCCGGGGCTACGGCAATTCGAGGGTTACGACCGAGTTCGGCTCCGATCGGATGTACTTGCGGGCGTCACGGTCGCGGCCTATCTGGTGCCGCAGGTGATGGCATATGCGACCGTCGCTGGTCTGCCACCGGTGGTGGGGTTGTGGGCGGCGATCGGGCCGCTCGCGGTGTACGTACTGTTCGGCACCTCGCGACAGCTGTCGGTCGGGCCGGAATCGACAACGGCTTTGCTGACGGCGGTGGCACTCGCGCCGTTGGCGCTCGGTGATCCTGGCCGATATGCAGCCTTGGCGGCGGTGCTGGCACTGCTGGTCGGTGCGCTGTGCCTGGTGGGGGCGGCGGGGCGGCTCGGTGTCCTTGCCGATCTACTGTCGAAGCCGGTCCTGGTCGGCTATCTGACAGGTACCGCCGTGATCATGATCGTCGGCCAGCTCGGGCGGGTCTCCGGAGTGCCGGTCGATGGGGAATCGATTTTCGCGCAGCTCCGTTCGTTCGTCGCGCATGCTGATCAATGGCGCTGGCAGACCGTGGTCCTTGCCGTGCTTGTGCTGACCGGTCTGCTGTTGGGGGCTTGGTATGCGCCGCGCGTGCCAGGGCCGTTGCTCGCGGTGCTGCTCGCCACCGGCGTGGTGGCGATCTTTTCGTTGCGGCGCTACGGCATCGAGGTTGTGGGGTCGATTCCCGCGGGGCTGCCGGTTCCGGGGTTCGCCGGCGTCGCCACCGCCGATATCGCCCAGTTGATCCTGCCCGCTGTCGGGATCGCGGTGGTCGCCTTCTCCGACAATGCGTTGACCGCGCGGGCTTTCGCGGCCCGGCACGGACGTCACATCGAGGCGAACACCGAACTGGCCGCGTTGGGCGCGACGAACGTGGCGGCGGGGTTGCTGCACGGTTTCCCGGTGAGTTGCAGTGGCAGTCGGACGACCATCGCCGACGCCATGGGCGCGCGCACCCAGATGTATTCCGTTGTCGCGTTGGGGAGTGTGCTGGTAGTCCTGCTCGGGGCACGCGGAATCCTGGCGGGGTTCCCGACGGCGGCACTGGGCGCGCTGGTCATCTATGCGGCGCTGCGCCTGATCGATGTGACGGAGTTCCGGCGGATCGCTCGATTTCGGCGCAGCGAGTTCGTCCTTGCGCTCGGCACGGTTGTCGCGGTGCTCGCACTGGGTGTGCTCTACGGCGTGCTGGTGGCGATCGCGCTGTCGATCTTCGATCTGCTGCGTCGAGTGGCGCGGGCGCACGACGCGATCCTCGGGTTCGTTCCCGGGCTGGCGGGGATGCACGACGTCGACGACTATCCGGACGCGAAACCGGTTCCCGGACTGGTCGTCTACCGCTACGACGCGCCACTGTGCTTCGCCAATGCCGAGGACTTCCACCGTCGGGCACTCGCCGCGGTCGATCAATGGGCCGAGCGCGGCGCGAGTGTGCACTGGTTCGTGCTCAACGCCGAAGCCAACGTGGAGGTCGACCTCACCGCGATGGACGCGGTCGAGCAGCTGCGGTCGGACTTGGCGGCGCGCGGGGTGGTCTTCGCGATGGCGCGCGTCAAACAAGATCTGCGCGACGATCTGGACGCGGCCGGGCTGACCGCGAAGATCGGTGCCGAGCATCTGTATCCGACGTTGCCGACCGCGATCGCGGCGTACCGGGCGTACCGCAAAGCAGGGCCCGTAGACCCTCACGAGCAATGACTTTCGTCTCTGCCTGCCCGCGCGCCGACGCGAGATGCTCGAAGTCGAGAGAGATGCCACCGAAAGAAGGTGACCGGCGATGTCCGAGTACTCGGCGTTCCCGATCCGCGGAGCATGGTCACCCGTGGCGCGCCTGTGGTGGATGCGTCCATGGAATCCCAATCCGCTGCTGCGCCCGTCGGATCGGCTCGAGGCCGTATTGCGGATCATCGCAACGCTCGTGGTACTCGTCGCGATACCAATTGCCGGTGCGCTGGCAACGACCGCCTACACCTCCGACGCCGCACGGATCCGCACCGAGGACGCGGCGAAAACCGCTGTCAGCGCGACGATTACCGCTGAACCCGGGCAGCTGAAGGCGCATTTGTTCGAAGCGCCTGTGCAGTGGACCCGCGATGGCCGACCCGGCACCGCCACGGTGCGGGTGTCGAGCAAAGCGTCTCTCGGTGATCAGGTCGTCGTGTGGCTCGACTCCGACGTCCTTCCGACGACGCCACCGCACCCGCCCGGCGTGGCCGCGATGACCGGGATCGGTGTCGGGGTCGTGGTGCTGGTCGCCACCTGGTTCGCCGCGTGGTCGCTGGTCAAAGGCTCAGGGTGGCTGCTCGAACGCCATCATGACGCCCAATGCGCCCGGCAGTGGCGGCAGCTGAATCGCCCGATCAGAGAAGACACTCAATGAGTCCGCCGACACCGCTGCGGCGTCCGTGACATCTGTGGCACCGAAAGGAACAATCATGCCCAACCCCTCCACGCCGCTGCCGCCGATCGTGGCAGCCGTCGACGGTTCGGCGAGCTCGTACCAGGCGGTCGCCTGGGCGGCGGTCGACGCTACGCTGCACCACCACTCGCTGCATATCCTCACCTCGATGGCGATCTCCACCGGCTTCGGGTCCGGGATGTCGTTGGGCAAGGCCGACGTGGAGTGGCTGCGAAGCGACGGTGAGCGGATCCTGACCGAGGCCGCGCGGGTGGCGCGTCAGGCCGCACCGGCCGAGGAGCTGGACCTCACGACGGAACTGACCTTCGTCGAGATCATCCCGACCATGATCGAGCGCTCAGCGCGCGCCAAGATGCTCGTTGTGGGCAGTCGCGGCATCGGAGCGTTCCACCGCGGGCTGCTCGGTTCGGTCAGCACCGCGGTGACTCACCACGCGCACTGCCCGGTCGCCGTGATCCACGGTATCGCGGCGATCGATCCGGTGTCGGCGAGTATGCCTGTTCTGGTCGGCGTCGACGGGACCGCCAACAGCGTGCCCGCCATCGAGCTCGCATTCGAGGAGGCATCGCGGCGCAAGGTCGGCGTGACCGCACTGCACACCTGGAGCGATGCCAGCGGGATCGAGCTGCCGTATTCCGGGTGGGAAGCGCAACGCGAATCGGAACAGGCACGATTGGCCGAGCAGCTGGCCGGCTTCTGCGACCGCTACCCCGAAGTACCTTTGAAGCGAATCCTGAAGTGCGACAGGCCTGTTCGTGCTCTCCTCGAGGAATCGGCGAACGCTCAGCTGCTTGTGGTCGGAAGTCACGGACGCGGAGGTTTCGAGAGCATGGTCCTCGGCTCCACGAGCAACGCGCTGCTGCATTCGGTGGAGTGCCCGATGGTCGTGGTGCGCAAGACCTGATTCGATCTGCCCGCAAGAGCTGATTCGATCTGCCGATGGCGTGGTGTTCGGAATCGGACCCCGCGCCACCGGATTTGCCGAACGCCCGGCAGACGATGGGCATTCGGCGGACTTTTGGAGTGTGCTGTGAACTCGGGTGGGAAGCATTCGTTCTCAGCGAAATAGCGTTGACTGTCGTCACTGTTCGCGCAACAGCGACCCACTTGTGGCCCCACGCTCCAGCGCAGGGTCACGGTCGCGATTGTCAGTGCGATGCGGTCGATTTCCGCTGGCCGTCTGCCAACGCTCGGTCGAGCAACAGGCGCCGCTCGGCTGTGGCGACCGCTCGTCGGGTTGCCGATACCGCGTCCGGTGTCACCGAAATCGAAGTGATACCCATGCGCACAAGGTGTTCGGCGAACTCCGGTCTATTCGATGGTGCCTGCCCGCACAGTGAGGAGGTGATCCCGAGACGGCGCGCGGTCGAGACGATACGGCCGATGGCGTCCAGTACCGCGGGATCGGATTCGTCGAACAACTCGGCGCACTGCTCGGAATCGCGGTCGACACCGAGCATCAGCTGGGTGAGATCGTTGGTGCCGATGGACACCCCGTCGATCCCGAGACCGACGTATTCTGGCAGCCAATGCACCACCGAGGGCACCTCTGCCATCACCCAGCGGTGCAGGCCACGCTGCCGCCCGAGTGGGCTTGTATCGACGAGTTCCAGACACGCCTCCAGCTCCCAGCGGGTGCGGACGAACGGAATCATCAAGTGCAGGTTCGGGGTTCGTTCACGCACCTGGGCGAGTGCGGCGAGCTCCAGTCCGAACAGTTCGGGTTCGTGGACATAGCGGTAGCAGCCCCGATAGCCGATCATCGGGTTGTGCTCGACGGGCTCGTATCGGGCGCCGCCCTCCAGTGCGCGAAACTCGTTGCTGCGCATATCGATGGCTCGATACACCACGGGTCGAGGCTGGAAGGCGGCCGTGATGCGGTGCAGCGACTCCGTCATCCGATCTACGAAGGCGTGCCCCTCGCCGCGGGCGATCATGTCCCGCGGATGTCGACCGCCGAGCGCCTCGGTGAGCAGCGTTTCCGCACGCAGCAAGCCGACGCCGTCCACGTCGCTCGCCGCGACGCGCTCGGCCGCCTCGGGCAGCGCGAGGTTGACGTAGATTCGGGTGGCCGTCGGCTCTGCAGCGGCCACCGTGGGCGTAGGGATGACGGCACTGGTGCTCGAAGGCACTTGCCCCGCTTGGATTTCGCCTGTCGAGCCATCGACGGTCACCGACGTTCCATCGGCCAGCGCGGTTGTGGCCGTGCGGGTGCCGACCACACACGGGACTCCCAATTCGCGTGCGACGATGGCGGCGTGACAGGTCATGCCGCCGCTGTCGGTGACAACGGCCGCTGCCCGTGTGATGGTCGGCAGCCAGTCCGGGTTGGTCATCGGCGCCACCAGGACCTCGCCGTCGCGCAACGCCTGGCCCTGGGTGGGGGAGGTAAGGACGCGGACCGGTCCGCTCGCACGACCCGGTGCCGCGGCGAGACCACGCACCAGCACAGTCCGGGGCATCGTGCCCGCCATGGTCGGTCCGGCCGGATAGTCCGGCAGTGTGGTGATCGGGCGGGCTTGCACCAACCACAGCATGTCCGTGTCGAAGGCCCACTCGACGTCCTGCGGACAGCCGTGATGTTTCTGCACCGTCAACGCGAGCCGAGCCACCTCGACGGCCTGCTCCTCACTCAGCGCCGGTGCGTCCGATTCGGCTCCGGTCAATTCGACTCGCCGGTCGCCGTCAGGGCCTGCCACGATGGCGAAACTCTGGTGGCCGTTGCGGGTCTCCAGCAGGGTGGGCCCCTCGGCGTCGAGTAGATAAGTGTCGGGTTCGGTGGCTCCGGATACCACGACCTCGCCCTGCCCGCGTGCGGCGTCGATCACCACCCGGTCGCGGCGCCCGGTCGTCGGGTCGGCGGTGAACGCGACCCCGGAACATAGCGCGCTGACCATGCGCTGCACGACCACGGCCATCACCGGCCGCTGATCCATTCCGCGTCGCGACCGATAGGTGACAACGCGCGGGGTGAACAGTGAAGCCCAGCAGTCGATCACGGCGGCGAGCAGCTTCTCGTCGCCGTGCACGTTGGTCCGTGAGAGGTTCATTCCGGCGAACGAAGAGGTGGCGCTGTCCTCGCCGACCGCCGACGAGCGAACGGCCACCGAAACATCATCGCCGAGTGCCTGATAGGCCGCCAGGATCATCTCGCGCATTGGCGCGTCCAGCATGCTTTGATGCACGAGTTCCCGCATTCTGCGACATAGTTCGTTCACCCGAGGTCCATCGGTGCTCGACCGCAGCGCTTCGCTGTGTAGGCGATCGAGCTCCGCGCCATTCGGTCCGTCCGCGATCACCTGCTCGTAGCAGGAGCGCAGGATGACGAAACCCGGGGGTACTGGTACTCCGGTTGCCACCAGCTCGCCCAGGTTCGCACCCTTGCCGCCTGCCTGATTCGCGTCGGTGAGTCGCAGCTCGCCGAGTTCGGCTACGTAGTCGCCCATGTCGATTTCCCATCGTTAGCACCTGGAATGGACTCGGATCTCAGCGTCACTCCGACCACGGGGCGACCACTACTACCGCAGGTCCCGGCGTCCGGCGGCCTTGGGCCCGCGGCCGGATATCAGCTAGGGGTGGATCGGCGTCGATTTCGCTTTCGGCAGGCCGAGCGAAACGGCGATGTCGGTGGCCCATGTGCGGATCGCGGTCCAGTCGCGCAGATCGCCGTAGCGGGTGCCACCCATGAGCCGGTAGAGCGCCCGCGCTTGCAACGAGACGCCTGCGCGTTCGTAGTGTCCCGCGAAGGCACGATAGTCGCGCGGCGATATCGAATCACGCAGTGCGGCGATCTTCTTCGGGACGGTGCGGCCGATGCGCCGACCGATCGGGCCGCGCAGCGCCGGCCCGAGGCCGACGCTGAACAGCCAGACGTCGGTGTCCGCCAATGCGTCGCGGTGTGTGCTGACAAACGATGTCACCGCGGGCAACAGGGCTCTGTCGTGCACCGCGCTGCCCAGGATCACCGCGTCGAAGCCGGACAGCTCCGGTGCGTGTTCGATATCGCTCAATTCGACGGCAACGCCGCGAGCGGTGAGTGTTTCGCCGATGAACTCGGCGATATCGCGGGTCGATCCTTGTGCCGTCGCGTAGATGACGGCGATGCGGGTCTTGTTCGCTTCCATGTGAACAGCGTCGCGCGTCGCGTACCTGGCGGGCAGAGGCGTGATGCCCGTTGCGCCGGGACCAAGGGCCCTCGGCGTCGGCTCCGATATCAGAGGAGGGTCGCCATCCCCGCCTCGGCATCGTGGGCATTGTGGCAATACAGCAGCCGAACCTGAGGTCCAACGTCCTCCCGATGAATGACATTTCGGCCTCGGAGGTCGCATCGAATCCGGCAATGCTGGATACGAACCGCGTGCGCGCTGCACGGCGTCGGCGCGGAGCATAACGCTGCACCCGGTCAGGAGCGCCGATCATGAACCCCGACAAGACCCCCCTCTACCCTGTGAACTTCCGCGGTGATCTCGACGAACCGCTGTCACGTTGGCTCTGGCTCGTGAAATGGATCCTCGCGATACCGCACTACGTCGTCCTGTTCTTCTTCTGGATCGCCTTCGTGGTGCTCACCGTCGTCGCGGGCTTCGCGATCCTGTTCACCGGCCGCTACCCGCGGGGAATATTCGACTTCAACGTCGGCGTGCTGCGCTGGATGTGGCGCGTCCAGTTCTACGCGTTCTCCCCGATCGGCACCGATAAGTACCCGCCGTTCACGCTGCGCCCCACCGCCTATCCGGCGGACTTGCAGGTCGGCTACCCGGAAAAGCTGTCCCGTGGCCAGGTGCTGGTGAAGTGGTGGCTACTGGCGATCCCGCACTACTTGATCGTCGCCGCGATGACCAGCGCGGGGGCGACCATAAGTTGGGGCGACGGTGACAATGGTTCTGCCGGGATCTCTCTGCTCGGACTACTCGTCCTGGTCTCCATGGTGACGCTGCTGTTCACCGCCCGATACCCGCGCCCGATGTTCGACTTCATCGTCGGCATCAACCGCTGGTCCTATCGCGTGCTGGCCTACGCCGCGCTGATGCGTGACGAGTACCCGCCGTTCCGCCTCGACCAAGGCCCACGCGAATCCTCCGACTCAGCTCTGGCGTGACCTGATGAAGCCGCTGGGTGAGCTTCGAAAAGTGTTGCGGCTTTGCATGTTCAGCGAGGCCGTATTGATCGCCGCAGTGGCTGTGTTCGGGGTTGCTGGATTGATGAGGTCGACACCGCCGAGGGCTACCAAGCCGATCCATTCACGGTCGCGCGAATTGAGGTCAAAGGCACCACCCAGGGCCTGCCTGTCTACTGGCAATACAGCCAGAGCACGATGATCGTCTGCGATGTGCTCGATCCGCTCGGGCCGCGGACATCATCCTGCTCACCGGCGAGCACACATGGAATCTGCCGAACGCATATGTCGAATTTCGCCGTCAACGGCGTTCTTGAAGGACAGACCGTACACAAGCCACAGGTCGTTGTCGATGTCGTGCTCCTCGCCGGTCACGGAGTTGTCCTTTCACGTTTACCGATTGTTATGCGGCGGTGAGGAATTCGATGATCACGCGGTTGACTTCGTCCGGTCGTTCCAGATAGCCGTAGTGTCCGCAGCGTTCGATTTCGACGTAGCGGGCGCGGGGGATGGCGGCGGCGACCTCGCGGCCGAACAAGGTCGGCGTCATCTGGTCGTCGGCGAATCCGACGACCAGACTCGGTGCGGTAATTCGCGCGTAGTCGGGCAGTCGGTCGCGGGAGCGGTCCATGCCGATCTGCGCGCGGACCCCCGGTGTTGTTTTGCCCGTGGTGAACTCGAAGATGTCGAGCCATTCCTGGGCTTTTGTCTCATCTTTCAGGGTGTGCGGGGACAGGTTCAGCATTGCCTTGATGGCTGCCGCGTACTGCGCAGGCAACTGAATTCCTTGGTCGTACAGGGCTTGTTCACCGACGTTGAAGGTGCGCGCCAACGGATGCGGTCGTCCGGCGGCTCCGAGCATGACGGCTTTGTCGACGAGGTCAGGACGGGCCAGAGCCAACTCCTGGACGACTCTTGCGCCCATCGAGTGGCCGACCACGTTGGCGCGGCCGACGCCGAGATGCTCGATCAGCGCGGCGGTGTCGGCGACCAGATCGTCGATGTCGAAGCCCCCGGCGCATTCGTCCGACGGTGCGATCCCGCGGTTGTCTGGTGTTGCGACCCGGAATCCGGCCTTGACCAGGGCAGGCACTTGATAGGTCCGCCAGACTCTCCCCGGGCTGCCGGTCCCCATCACCAGCACGACCAGCGGACCCGTTCCAGTGATGTCGTAGTTGATACGGGTCCCGTTGAGGGTGGCGATGGGCATGGTCCTTCTTCCGTGGAACAGCGTGCGATGTGTGACGAATGGTGTTGTGGTGCGGGGTGAGTCGACGCCATCACCCGGGCGTCGACGGATCGATCCGATGCGCATCCTGTTCGCTGCGGACCGAGCCCGGTCCAGGCGAATTCGGATGTTCGCAGCATGGTACGCCGAGCGCCTCACTCTGTTCTGGAGGCGCTGTACGACTTGCCTGTGCCGAGAACTGTCAGCGGTTGCGCCCCACATCGGGGGCAGGCCGCGGTCCCCGCCGCCAGCGCCGATGTTCTGCACAGAAGGCCGCAGTCCGGGCACCGCAAGATCCGCCCGCGGAATCGGCCGATCGGGGTCACACGCATCACATCGACCTCCCTAGATGCTTGCTAATGTTAGCAAGTATCTAGTCGAAGGTTGTCTGGCCTGGCTGGTTGCACTGCCGTCGACCGCTGAGTCGTTTGCTGGATCAGGCGCGGCCATGTCGGCGTTCGTAGGCGAGGCGTTCGGCCTCGGCGTGGCTTGTGGCACGGGCGTCGGCGAGTTCGGGGTCGAGTCCGTGTTTGATCAGCCGGTTGCGCCGATAAACGTTGCTCAGCGCGACGGTGAAATAGATCAGCGGCAGATACAACAGGGCCATCATGGCCAGGCCCATCCAGATCGGTCCCGGTACCAGCAGGAACAACATCAGTACCGGAGTGATCGGGATCAGGATCCGCATCAGATACCGGCGGGTGGCGCCAGGTCCTGTCAGGTCGTTGCCAACCCACTGCGCCATCTCCGCGGGCAGTGTGCGCCCGCAGATGTAGCCGATCCGCTGGGCGGGGGTCGGAGTTGCATGTTCGGTCATCGGTGCATCGCCCCGGCTGCGTGCGCGGTGGGGCAGCCGCGTGGGGGCAGTGTGGACTGATCCGGTTGCTGGGCTGGGTTGGTATGTAATGCGATGATCAACTGTGTTCTCCCTGCTTGCTAAACTGCGCAATCAATATATCGACTACGGGCGCTGGTGTCGTATGTGGTGGGAGGAAAGTTCGCGAGTGCCGGGATCGAGTACACCCCTGCATCAGATGAAGGCGGACTTCTTCAAGGCCCTCGGGCACCCAGTTCGGATCCGGGTACTGGAGTTGCTCAGTGAACGTGAGCATGCGGTGTCGGAGATCCTGGCGGATGTGGGGGTGGAGCCGGCGAACCTGTCCCAGCAACTGTCGATTTTGCGGCGGGCCGGTCTGTTTACCGCACGCTGCGAGGGGTTGTCGGCGACCTATGCCCCGACCTCGCCGCAGATCGTGGACCTCCTGGTCGCCGCTCGCGCAATCCTGGCCGGTGTGGTGGCAGTGCAGGCCGAACTGCTGGAGAGCGCCATCGATACCGGACTCTGGGGGCCGGGTGGCGGGCGCGCGTGAGGCAGTGGGCATGATCACCTGCTCCACCCATGGCCAACTGATTGCATAATTTCTAAACTAAGTACCTAGTTAGTTCGAAGGAGAGCACCCGTGACCGAACGCTCCGCGTCCACCCTGACCCCGAAGCGCCCGACCGATCACCCGGGTATCGCCGCCTGGGTCCGCGAAGTCGCCGAACTGACGGCGCCGGATCGGATCGTCTGGTGCGACGGATCCCGGCAGGAATGGGACCGGCTTACCGCGGAGCTGGTGGATAGAGGCACGTTCGTCCGGTTGGCGGAAAAGCCGAATTCGTTCTGGTGTGTGTCGGATCCCGACGATGTGGCCAGAGTGGAGGACCGGACCTTCATCTGTTCGGAGTCGGCGTTGGACGCGGGGCCGACGAACAACTGGGTCGACCCGCTCGACATGCGCACAGTGATGACCGAACACTTTCGCGGCGCGATGTCCGGGCGGACCATGTACGTCATCGCGTTCTGCATGGGCCCATTGGATGCGGCGGAGCCGAAATTCGGTGTGCAGATCACCGATTCGGAGTACGTGGCGGTCTCGATGCAGATCATGACGCGATCGGGCGCCCCGGTCTGGGAGAAGCTCACCGCCGGTGACGAATTCGTGCAGTGCCTGCACTCGGTGGGTGCGCCCCTGGCCGCAGGTGAGGCAGACGTGCCGTGGCCGTGCGACAACACAAAATACATTGCGCATTTCCCGGAGTCGCGCACCATCTGGAGCTACGGCTCCGGCTACGGCGGCAACGCGCTGCTGGGCAAGAAGTGCTTCGCGCTGCGGATCGCCTCGGTACTGGGCCGCGACGAAGGCTGGCTTGCCGAGCACATGCTCATCCTCAAACTCACCTCCCCGCAGCAGAAGGTGCACTACATTGCCGCCGCGTTCCCATCCTCGTGCGGCAAGACCAACCTCGCGATGCTCGAACCGGCGCTGGCCGGATGGAAGGCCGAAACAGTCGGTGACGACATCGCCTGGATGCGTTTCGGCGTCGACGGCCGCCTCTACGCGGTGAACCCGGAGGCCGGTTTCTTCGGCGTCGCCCCGGGGACTGGTGCCAAGACCAATCCGAACGCGATCGCGACCATCGATCGCGGCAATTCGATCTTCACCAACACCGCGCTCACCGACAACGGCGACGTGTGGTGGGAGGGCCTGACCGACACCCCGCCAGCGCACCTGACCGACTGGCATCACCGGGACTGGACACCGGAATCCGCAACGCCCGCCGCACACCCGAATTCGCGATACTGCACCCCCATCGAGCAGTGCCCATCGGTCGCACCGGAATGGAACGACCCCACCGGGGTGCCCATCTCAGCGATCTTCTTCGGCGGGCGCCGCGCCAGCACCATCCCCTTGATCGCCGAATCCTTCGACTGGGCCCATGGGGTATTCGTGGCCTCCACGCTGTCCTCGGAGACCACCGCCGCGGCAGCCGGCAAGGTCGGCGTGGTGCGGCGCGACCCGATGGCGATGCTACCGTTCCTCGGCTATCACGTCGGGGACTATTTCGCACACTGGCTGTCGCTCGGCGCTGGTGCTGATGCAGCGAAGCTACCGAAGATCTTCCAAGTCAACTGGTTCCGGCGCAGCGCGGACGGAAAATTCCTGTGGCCGGGATTCGGCGACAACATCCGGGTTCTGAAGTGGGCGCTGGAACGCTTGGACGGCACTGCCCCCGCCAGGTGGACGCCGATCGGACATGTACCGACCCTGAACGCACTCGATTTCACCGGTCTCGATGAGCGGTACCGGTCACTGGTCGGCACGGCGCTGGAAGTCGACAACGAGGAATGGGTAGCCGAAACCCGTTCGATCGATGAGTGGTACGCCACCATCGGCGGCAACCGGTTGCCCGAAGAGCTGCGCGACCAGCTGGCCGCACTGAAGCTGCGCCTGCTCGGTGCTCGATGACGGTGCGAACGCTGCTGCCGACCTGGTCGGAATGGAAACCCGCCGCGCGCGCTCCGGGTGCGGACCTGATGGCCGGACTCATCGTCGCTTTGGTCGCGCTGCCGCTGGCGCTGGGATTCGGGATCAGCTCCGGGCTCGGCGCGGCGGCCGGTCTGGCCACCGCGGTCATCGCCGGTGTGCTGGCGGCGGTTTTCGGCGGTTCGCGGTTCCAGGTGTCAGGTCCGACGGGCGCGATGACCGTGGTGCTCGTGCCGATCGTGGCCGCGCACGGCGCAACCGGGGTCCTTGCGGTCGGATTGATGGCAGGACTCGTGCTGGTCGTGCTGGCGGTCACGGGTGTCGGGCGCGCGGTGCGGTACATGCCTGCCCCGGTGATCGAGGGGTTCACCGCGGGGATCGCGGTCGTGATCGCGCTGCAACAGTTCCCGTCCGCGCTGGGCATCGCTCACGCCGAGGGCGAGAAAGTATGGCAGTCCGCTCTCGACGCCGTGCGCCGCTTCGCCGAGGAGCCGAGCGCAGCGACACCGGTTACCGCACTGGTGGTGGCCGCGACCGTCTTGATTGGCGGACGCTACCTGCCGAAGCTGCCCTTCGCTTTGGTCGCGGTCGTCGCCGCCACCGTGGCTGCGCAGTTGTTCGGGATGGGCCTCACACGGATCGGCACTATTCCGTCCGGGTTGCCCGCACCGTCGCTGAGTTTCCTGCAACTAGACGAGCTTGGGTCGCTGATCGGACCCGCGCTGGCGGTTGCGGCGTTGGCCGCACTCGAATCACTGTTGTCGGCGACTGCGGCGGATTCGATGGCTGTGGGCACCCGGCACGACCCGGACCGGGAACTGTTCGGCCAAGGCCTGGCCAACATCGCAGCACCGCTGTTCGGTGGTGTACCCGCCACCGGCGCGATCGCCCGCACCGCGGTCAACGTCCGCTCCGGCGCACGCACCCGCCTGGCCGCGCTCACCCACGCGGTGATTCTGGCCGCCATCATCTACCTGGCCGCGCCGCTCGTCGCCGACATCCCTCTGGCTGCCCTCGCGGGCGTGCTGCTGGCGACTACGGTGCGGATGGTGGAAACCACTGCGCTGATCGCGATTGCCCGCGCCTCGCGCGGTGACGCGATCATCATGGTCGTCACCTTCGGCGTCACCGTCGCGCTCGACCTGGTCACCGCCGTCGCGGTCGGCGTCGGGTTCGCCGTCGTCCTCGCGCTGCGCTCGGTGGCACGCGAGGCCCGGCTCGAACAGGTATCCCTCGACGAAACCGACCACCTCGCTGAGGAACACGATCTCCTGCGCGACCACATCGTCGCCTACCGCATCGACGGACCGCTATTCTTCGCTGCCGCGCACCGGTTCCTGCTGGAACTGGCCGAGGTCGCCGACGTCAAGGTCGTCATCCTGCGCATGTCCAAGATCACCGCCCTGGACACCACCGGCGCGCTGGTGCTCAAAGACGCCATCGGCAAGCTCGAACACCGTCACATCACAGTGCTGCTGTCCGGACTACGCACCGACCATCAACGACGCCTAGCCGCCCTCGGCGCGCTACCGGCCGACGGTCGCGACAGCCTGTTCGCCAATACCTGTGAGGCGATAGACCACGCGCGCCGCTACGTTCCGCTGTGCCGGGCACCCATCGCACACCGGCCACCGGCGGCCCAGACCCCCACACCCACCAACACGCCTCGAGCTCAGCGGCTTACCCACATTCCAGGCTGAATCCGTACACCGACTTGCGGCCGCACGGGCGGCGGATCACGACTCAGCTCGAAGCGACACAATATGTGCGGTTGCATGTTTTCGCAATCAAAGAGATTGCTGGCTCGTAGTCTGGTCGACGTCTAACTGTGGGCGAGGTAGATCGACCCGGCAGCCGGCAGAGCTCGCGATGGTTGAGTGCGCAAGATCCTGCGGGTCGGTCGGGTGGCCGAACCGGCACCGGCAGCGCCAGCAGCCGCCGATGTTCCTGCCGCCGTGCGGGGTTCACTGCGGATCCGGCACGTCGACGCCGACTCGTGCAACGGCTGCGAGGTGGAGATCTCGGGTGCGTTCGGGCCGGTGTACGACGCGGAACGCTACGGTGCGCGACTGGTGGCGTCCCCTCGTCACGCCGATGCGTTGCTGGTGACCGGGGTCGTCACCCGGAATATGGCTGAACCACTGCAACGGACCCTGGACGCGACGCCGCGGCCGCGCTTGGTACTCGTGCACCATCGCACCGCGGCCAGCACCAGAACTTCGGCAGCTTGTCGCGGGTTTCCGACGTGGCGTGGCCTCTTCGGCGGCGGAATCGGTGGTCACCGTAGGCGCAGACCCATTCTGTGCAAGGTACGCACTTCAGAAATCCTGCGAAGCCCTGCTTGCCTCGCTGTGGATGGTGGGGTCAGCCGGTGGACTCGGTGATCAGCGCGGGTTCGGGCAGCTCTTCGAGCAGCTCGGCTTGCCCGGCGACGACCCCGGTGAGAATCGCCCGGGCCACTGTCAGAAGCTCCGCGACGCGCGGCGAGGTCAGAGCGTAGGACACCGACAGCCCCTCACGACGGGCGGTGACCAGGCCGGTGCGGCGCAGGATCGACAACTGCTGCGACAGATTGGCCGGCTCGATACCGACCTCGGGCAACATCTCCGAGACCGCGTAATCGCGTTCGCTGAGCAACTCGAGCACCCGGATCCGCGCGGGATGACCGAGCGTTTTGAAGAAGTCGGCTTTCATCCGATAGAGCGGCTGACGCGAATCCGCCATGACGTCCTCCACTCCCCGCATGTACACGGCCCCGAGATTGTTTTCTAATCTTAGCAACTTGTAGACCGGTCGCGGGGATCCGCCATCGTCGGATGTCGACGCCAGCGTAGGCAAGGTCGAGAACCACCGCCGCGGCGGCCGGGTTCCGCAGCGAGGGTGTCGCACTGAAGGTGCTTCACCGGCGACTCCGCGGCAGTGGCGCGATCGCTGTGTCAGCAGGTCGGAATCCCGATCGAGCACAGCGTCACCGGCGCCGATATCGATTGCCTCTGCGACCGGAGACTCGCAGGAACGCTAGCTGGGGTGCGTCGTATCCGGCGTCGATGAGCACCCAGATGTTGGGATCACCGGGCTGCCCGTGCCCGGCGGCGATCAGGTTCTCCACGACCCTTCGCATCTGCTGCGCGGTCCAGGAACTATGGCCCGATTCAAACGCACAGATCAGCGAATACGGCCAGCCGGGAATCATCAGATGGCTGGTCCCTACCGCGGCCATGGGTGTGGCACAGGATCCGCTGCGGGCAGGTACGGGCCCCTGGACGCAGCCAGCTGTCGTTTACACTGATCAATTGAAGCCCCAAGTTGTGAGATTCGTTCTGTCGCAAGAAGAATCATCGGCCAAGGGCCTTCGTTCAAGATCAACCGGGTGCTGCGCCCGGCACCCGCAAGGTTAAGACTCGAGCTAGAAGGGCGTAGACCTCTTGGTTGATCCCGTCCTGGGTGCGGGCGCGTAGCCCGTGGCCATTGCGGATGGTCGATACGAGTTCGGTGTAGGTGATTTCGATCTGCCATCGCTCGCAACCTGCTGTTCGGTATCAACACGGGACCGTTCGATGAGCAAGACGACGAGGACGCGGTCGACAAGGTGTGACCGCCGCCCACTCGGTCAGCCGGGTACCGGCTCGGATTCGATGCGGAACACCGGGTACTTCGCGGCTATCCGCTCGAAGTCCGCCGCCGCGGCGTGCCGCGATACCGGGATGTGTGGGCGGGCTCCGGGTGCGATGCGCACGTACCGCCGCAGGATCGGCGCCCGCTGTTCCGGTTCGACCGCCACGAGGTGCACGCGCTCGCGTGCACCGTGCCGCAACTCGGCCCGGCCGTCGGCGGCGGCCAAGTTACGGACCCAGTTCACGTTCCGCCCCAGCATCGACACCACATAGCGGGCGCCGTCGAGATCTGTCAGCACCACCGGAAACCAGATCAGCCGCCCGCTGTGGCGCCCGCGGACACCGAGGGCGGCGACCCGCCGCGGTGCGATCCCTGCCGCGAAGACCCATGCCGACCAACGATTCTGTAGTCGAGCGAACCAATTCGGCCGACCGGTGCGATACAGCGAGCGCAGATAGTTGCCGTAACCCCGCATGACGCGCTCCTCGACTGCCCAGGGCCCAAAGCCCCTGTCCGCGATGGTCTTGCGGCACTGCTGTCGTCCTGGATTCACTCTCGCATATCCGCCGCCGTTGGGCCATCGGCCGCGCTCGCTACCACCCCGATCGGAAATGTGATCGCAGGGCGGTCATACCGTACTACCGCGTCGCAGGGACCGACGCCGCCCATCTGTTCGCCCCAGGTGCAAATCGTCGCCGAGACGCACCTGGCCGACGTCGCTCGCGCCGCCTCCGAGGTCCTCGGACTCCCGACGATGCCATCACCCGCGAGGAGCTCATCCGCCGACGCGACACCGGCGAGATCACCCTGATCTCCCGCTCACTAACGATCAGCACTCCTCCGGCTGACCGGCACGATCGGCGAAACCTGAGGTGCGGGGATGCCTCTCGGCGGAGGCGGACTGCGGCACCTGCCGTCACGTCGGTGCTCGCGGTCGGCGCGTATGTGCGCTACGTCGCGAGCAAACTGGTCGAGGCCGTCCGGCCGTGGAGACTGGCACCGCCGTTCAGGTGATCGAGGGCGGCCCACTCGGTGCCGGGCTGCCCGCCGCATACGGCTGGCTGGTGCTGGCGGGTGCGGTGGCGCTGGTGGCCGCCCTGCCGGTCTTGGACCGCCGCGACATCGCGGGAGTGTGGTCCATTTCGCGGCCTCGAGATAAGGGCATTCGGTCCCGAACTCTGCGGGACCTTCGGCCCTGGGGGCCGCCGGAACTCGGTGGTGGCATGGGAGCCGACAGACGGCCTTGGACTCAACGAGAAGGAAAGGTAGGTACCACCTTTGACGCGTGACCTGACCCAACGCGAAATACTCACCGAGCTGGAGCCGATGGCTGGGGACTGCGTGCATCGGCACTTATCGATGACCAAGGATTGGCATCCGCACGACTACATACCATGGGACGAAGGCCGCAACTTCGCCGCCCTCGGCGGAATCGACTGGGAGGCCGAACAATCCGGGCTCAGCGAGGTCGCCAAGGCGGCGATGGTCACGAACCTCCTGACCGAGGATAATCTGCCCTCCTACCACCGCGAGATCGCCGAGAACTTCTCCCGCGACGGTGCTTGGGGCACCTGGGTGGGGCGGTGGACCGCTGAAGAAATGCGGCACAGCACCGTAATTCGCGATTATCTGGTGGTGACCCGCGGTGTCGACCCGGTCGCGTTGGAAGAGGCCAGGATGGTGCATATGACCAATGGCTTCTCCTCGGGAGTCAGCGAGGCCGAGGTCGACAGCGGCGCGGGCTTCCTGCATTCGGTTGCCTACGTGAGCTTTCAGGAGTTGGCCACCCGGGTCACCCACCGCAATACCGGCCGGGTGTGCAATGATCCGATTGCCGACAAGATGTTGCAACGCATCGCCGCCGACGAGAACCTGCACATGATCTTTTATCGCACTATGTGCGGCGGGGCGCTGGATCTGGTGCCGGATCAGGCGATCGAGGCTGTCGCCAACATCGTGCAGAATTTCCGGATGCCCGGCGCCGGGATGCCGCACTTCCGCCGCAACGGTGTACTCATGGCCAAACACGGTGTCTACGACCTGCGTCAGCACCTCGAAGAGGTGCTGCAGCCGGTATTGCGGCAGTGGAATCTGTTCGGCCGCACCGACTTCAGTGCACGCGGCGAACAGATCCGAGAGCGGCTCGCCGCGTTCCTAGAGGATATGGAGAAGGTGAAGATCCCGCGCTTCGAGGAACAGCGCGACCGCGCTCTGGCTCGCGACCGCGCCCGTGCCTGATCAGACCGCGACGACGGGTCGGCCGCGAGCGCCGCATCCCGCGGTGTCCTCTCGTAGTCGTTGGCTCGCATCGTGAAGACGGCTCGGGGTCACCGGCGGCTGGTGAGGATATCGACGAGGGCCGGCGGGGCCTCGGCTTCCTTGTCGGGCGCTGTGCCGATGCGAATCACGACCTGCGGCACGCCGGGATGGGCGAGCAGGATCGCGAGGACCTGTCGGCCCGTGGGCAATTCGGCGATACAGGTTAGTGCGCATGTTGCCAACCCATCAACCGTTCTTGTCTGCGGCGGTCGGCTGCCGTGGTCCTGGAGCCCTCGGGGAGCGTGCATGCCGGATCACGGCGCGCGGTTGCCAGATGACGGTGTGCCATCGGACTTCCGGGCCTCCTGGGGCCAGTCACCACCGGGGCGCATCACTCGGCATCGGGCCTGCGATACGACGGCCCCGGGCACGGGGCATGATCACCATGATCAGCGCGATGGCGACGGCGGCGGTTTGTTTCGCCGCTGTGGGAGTGCGAACTAGTTCGGGTGCACGACCATGACCGGACAGTCCGCATGCTGCACGAGCCAGCTGCTGGTCGAGCCGAGGAGTAGACCGCGGAATCCGCCGCGGCCGCGGCTGCCGACCACGAGCAGCTGCGCGGACTTCGACCAGTTCGCTAACTGCTCGCGCGGCCCGGTAACGGAGACCTTACGGGTCACGGTGACGTCAGGGTATTTCTCCTGCCAACCCGCGAGACGCTCGGCCAGCAGTGCGTGTTCGGCGATCTCGAGGTCGACGATAGGGATTTCGAGATATGAATTTCCGGCGTACGCGCCGAAAGTCAGGTCGCTCCAGGCGTGCATGGTGACGAGTTCGGCATTGCGCTCGGATGCCTCGGCGAATGCCGCGCCGAGGGCGGCTTCACCGACCGGGCTGCCGTCCGCGCCCACTACGACCGGACCGCTGCGATGATTCGGTTCTCCGGTGCCCGGCACGACCACGGTTGTGCCGTGGCCGTGCCCGGCCACCGCGAGCAATGTCGATCCGAGGTGCGCGAGCATGCCGTCGCCTCTGGTCGCGCCGATGACAACGAGGTGCGCACTTTCCGAGAGCGCGATCAGCGACTTCGCCGGGTTCGCTTCGGAGAGTTCGGTGGCTACGGTGCGATCGGGAGCGATGTCGCACGCAAGGGCACGGGCCTCGGCGAGGATGTGATCGCCGTGGCCGTGCATCGCCTCGATGACCGAGGACATCATGGGGAGGTGGCTCCCGAGGACCGTGCGAGTGACCGCGAGGTCGAGGCCGTGCACGATCAGCAAGTGCCGTCCCTTCCGAGCCGCCGTTTCAGCCGCCCATCGGACGGCGGCATCGGCGGTCGCGGACCCATCGGTCCCCACTACCACCGCGGCCGAGGCAAGCTGGTGTCGATCCGCATCATGTCGGGTGCTCATTCCGCTGCCCCTTAGGTCGCGATGTTCGAGTCGGTGTGTCGAACACAGCATCTCGCCCGACCGACGCGGCTGTGAGGTGCCGAACGTCATCGGCCGCGATGACCAAGAGCATGTGACGATGCCTGGTCGGACGATCGCAAGAAGCGGGGGTGTTCTGATCGCTCGGGAACCGATCAGACCGGTGTCGATCGAGATGCTTCGGCTGTGCCGTCGGCGGCGGCTTGCTGTGCGCACTCGCCGCCGAGGCGGAGCACGGTGGCGAAGCCTGCGGCGAGGCATTCGGTCAGGGTCTCGAGGTCCGGGATCGCGGCGGTGTCTGCGTTGATCGCGACGTAGCAGGTTCCGGCGTGCGAGGTCAATGTCACGTTGACGGCCGTGCCGATGGTAGGGCCGAAAGCGTACATACGGTCGATGCGCGCCCCGGCGATATAGAGGGGCACCGGGGAACCCGGGACGTTGGAGGCGACGAAGTCGACATGTTTGAGCATCTCGGTGACCACTCCGACCGGCAACCGATTGAACGCTGCCGCGACAGCACCGGACAGCGGTATGGCAGGCTCGCGGCGCCAACCGCCGACCGCGGCGTCCACAGCGCGCATCAACTCTGGGGTCTCGGCGATGCCGACCGGCAATGCGAAACGAGCGAGCGTGATCCGGTTGCCGCCGAGTGGATCATCGGCCGTCCGAAGACTGATCGGCATGGTCAGCCGCAGATGGTCGACCTTCGCCCCGTGCCGATCGTGATACCTGCGCAGCCCGATGACCACCGCGGTCAGAAAGGCATCGTTCATTGTGCAGCCCGCAGCCCGCGCGGCGCGGCGCATTTGCTCGACGGGTGCATCCAGCACCGCCAGTCGGCGACCGAGACTGCGTTCGATCATCACTGGCGACAGCGTTGCGGTAACGGGCATGGCCAGGCGGACCAGTGAGGTCGCGAGCGCGGCGCTGTCGCGTACCGCCCGCGCGGGATGAGTGACAGCTCGCCACGCGGTTTGTGGCGCCGCCCGGATGCCGCCGCGCAGGAGATCCGAGCCGATAGACCAGTTCCATGCCACGATATCGCGCAGCGCGCCGTCATGGTCGTACGGCGGCTGGGGCGGATGGCCACGATCAGTGCCCGCACGGTCGAAATCGAGTAGCGCTGTGGCGATCTGGATGCCGCCGATACCATCGGTGAGGCTGTGGTGGACTGTCATCACCAGCGCGGACCCCCCACCCGACAAACCGCTGAGCAACGTCGAGCGCCACAGTGCACGAGCCGGATCGAAAGCGGTCATCGCCTCGGTGCGCGCGAATTCGAGTACCGCGGACATGGTCGCCGGTTCCGGCAGCGCGGCCCGTCGCAGGTGCCAGGACAGGTCGAAATCCGGATCGAGCGCCCACCTGGGCGGGGCGAGACCGAATGGCGCGGTGACCAACCGATGCCGCAACCTCGGCACCAGGCGGGTGCCGCGTTCGATCGTCTCCACCAGGCGATCCCAGTCCGGATCGGTATCGAGAATCAGAACCGAGACGATGGTCGAACGCAGGATCGGATCACGCTCCATGTTCCACGAGAACAGGTCCGATTGCGACATGTGGAATTCGCGGGGTCCATAGCCTGCTGTCTTCGTCTTCGCCGTTGTACGTTGTACCACTTCGCTTCTGCTTCCTCAGACCTCCACGGTCCGGCTCGGTTCCGCCGAGAGTGCCGCGCGGATCTTGTCTTCCAGACCATTGATCGCCGCCCGCGATGACCAGGCATCGGCGCACGTCAGTTCCGGGAACTCGGCGCCGAACGCGATATAGGCCGAATCCCGTGGCGACCAGCGGACATCGCATACCATGCCGCCTAGCCTTCGCTCGATCGCGCGTGCCCGAACGGCGGCATGCTCGGCGGTATCCATACCACTAAGCCTGCTCGATCCCGACCGCAGGCAACCGATCATGAAGACCCTTATGACGAGGCCTTTCGTCCTCTCCGCTGGCTCTGGCCGGCCTGGAATCGCCGACGGTCCGGATTACGCTGTTTCGCCGTGTGCCTCGGCCAGCGCGCAACTGCTCACTCGCGGCACGGGCGTTGATCATCCGCTGTCGGTGTCGATCGTCCGGCCCAGTCGGGCCCTACTGAGCACGGCACAGCATGTGCCTGAACGAACTGCTGGTCGCAGGCCGAGTGCGCGTCGACGACGGCGATACAGTGCAGGCATCCGGGACCAACGGCTCTCCACTCGGCGACGATCGGACCTGTCGCCGCGCTCCGTCGATGTCCACGCTGGAGGAGATCTGTGAGGAGGCCTGCGATGCTATTCGACGATCGCCGCGACGCCGGACGCCGACTGGCGGGGCGGCTGGAATATCTCCGGGACGAGGATGTTGTCGTGGTCGGCCTACCGCGCGGCGGTGTTCCGGTCGCGTACGAGGTCGCGCGGGCGCTGGAAGCGCCATTGGATGTGATCGTGGTGCGCAAACTCGGTGTCCCATATCAGACGGAGCTGGCTTTCGGCGCGATCGGCGAGGACGACGTCCAGGTGATCAACAACGTCGTGGTCGCGTACACGCAACTCACCAGTGCGGATATGGGGACTGTGGAGCGCCGCGAACGCGAGGAACTCTCGCGGCGGGCCGAGCGGCTGCGGCGCGCACATCCGCGTATCCCGCTGTCGGGCCGCACCGTCGTCGTCGTCGACGACGGCATCGCCACCGGCGCGACCGCCCGTGCGGCCTGCCAGGTCGCGTGGGCACACGGCGCACAGCGCGTCGTACTTGCCGTTCCGGTGGCGCCCCGGGACACGCTGGCGATGCTGAAAGACGAAGCCGACGAGGTGGTCTGCCTGGAGCTACCGACGTGGTTCGGCGCTGTCGGCTGCTGGTATCGGCGGTTCGGCCAGGTCTCCGATGCAGAGGTCACCGAGTTGCTGCGCCGGGCCGCCGGAGATGTGCGGGAGCCCCAGGCGGATCCCGCGGTTGATCCACCGCTGCGCGACGACGAGGTGCGAGTCCGGGTCGGGGAGGTCGAACTGGCCGGGCATCTCACCGTTCCGGAGAACCCGATCGGGATGGTGGTGTTCGCACACGGCAGCGGCAGCAGCCGCCACAGCCCGCGCAATCGCTATGTGGCCGCGGTGCTGAACCGAGCCGGGTTGGGCACCCTGCTTTTCGACCTGCTCACTCCGGAAGAGGAGATCCACCGGGCACTGGTCTTCGATATCGAGCTGCTGTCGCGGCGACTGGTCGACGCGACCGGCTGGCTGACTCGTCAAGACGACGTCAGCGGCCTGCGGATCGGGTACTTCGGGGCCAGCACGGGTGCCGCCGCGGCGCTTCGGGCGGCGGCCGACCCCGGCGTGGACATCGCCGCAGTGGTGTCACGTGGCGGCCGGCCGGATCTGGCAGGTACGGCCCTTGCGGCGGTGTGCGCGCCGACTTTGCTGATCGTGGGCGGGCACGACCATGTCGTGCTGGAGCTGAACCGTCTCGCGGCGCAGGAGATGTCGTGCGAGACCGCACTGACGGTGGTGCCCGGCGCCACCCACCTGTTCGCCGAGCCGGGCGCATTGGAGAAAGTCGCCGAACTCGCCCGCGACTGGTTGGTCAACCAGCTGGCGCCCGCGCCTGCGGCCGACGACCGGAGCGGCTCGACGACGGACACACGGTCATGACCACGCCGGCGACATCGTCGTGGCCGCCACGCACGGGCCGCTGACTGCGTGATCTCGGCCTGCGTCGTGTCGTGGAAGGCGACACCCTCACATACCAGGACGCGACCCCGCCGATCGAGGTCTGCGTGATCGGCCCGCTGCGGGCGAATGCCATCGCTCGTCTCCACAGCGCAGCTGCAACACAAGCCACTTACGGCACGGTCGATCGCAGCTCCGTGGCCGAGTAGTCCCTTCTCGCGGGCGGGCAGCGCCCGGATCGGTGCTTCGTCGCCGCGGTTCGAGATCGAGGAGACTCCATGAAAACTGCAGAGACCACGTCGAAGACACCGGCGCGGAGGGTGCTTCGTGAGGCGGTCCTCGTCGCCGTGATCGGCGTGTTGGGTGCGGCCGGGCTGGTCGTACGTCCGTTCAGTGGGGCGGTCGCCGATATGTTGTGGCTCGTGGCCACAGTGGTCGCGCTCGTGCCCGCAGCAGTGTGGGTTTTCCAGGATCTTCGGCGTGGACGTTACGGCGCCGATCTGCTCGCGCTGGTGGCGCTGGTAGGTGCCGCCGCGGTCGGCGAGTATTTCGCGGGCGCGCTGATCGCGTTGATGGTGGCCACCGGCCGGGTATTGGAGGCGTATGCGAGCCGCCGGGCCGGGCGCGACCTATCCGCGTTATTGGGGCGGGCGCCGATGCAGACGCATCAGCGGCGTGCCGGCGGCATCGAAACCGTTGCGGCCACCGAGATTTCTCCGGGCGATGTCGTGGTCGTTCTGCCCGGTGAGACGGTGCCCGTCGACGGAGTGCTCGCCATGGCGGGGGTTTTCGACGAATCGGCACTGACCGGGGAGTCGGTCCCCGTAGTGCGCCGCGTGAGCACCGAGGTACGCAGCGGTGTGGTGAATGCCGGTGCGGCCGTGGATATTCGGGCCTCCGCAACCGTGGATGAGAGTACCTATGCCGGAATCGTCACGCTGGCGCGGCAGGCGGCCGCCACGGTGGCGCCGACGGCGCGGCTGGCCGATCGAGTTGCGGTATGGTTCCTGCCGCTCGCGCTCGTGATCGCCGGTCTCGCCTGGATACTCACGCGGGATCCAGTGCGGGCTGTTGCCGTGGTGGTTACCGCCACGCCCTGTCCGCTACTGCTGGCGGTGCCGGTCGCGATCACGGCCGGAATGTCGCGGGCTGCCCGAGCGGGTGTGGTGGTGAAGGACGGCGCAGCGCTCGAAACTCTTGGGCACGCACGGTGTCTGGCGATGGACAAGACCGGTACCGTCACCGTAGGCCGACCAGCGGTGATCGACATCGTCACCGCGCCCGGTGCCGACGCCGACCGGGTGCTGCGACAGGCCGCCGCGGTCGAACGGTTCTCACCGCATGTGCTCGCCAACGCCGTCACCGCCGCGGCCACGGCTCGCGGGCTGGAGCCCGATGCCGCGCAGGATGTTTCGGAGCAACCCGGCCTGGGTGCCACGGGGACCGTGGACGGTCATAGGGTTCGGGTCGGGCGGCTGCCGTCGCGAACCGAGCCCGCGCCCTGGGCGCAAGCCGCCCAGCGGCGGGCGCGGCTGGATCTGGCAGTCCTCGTGTGGGTGTGCGTCGATGATGTGCCCATGGCTGCACTGCTGGTGCGTGACCGCATTCGCGCCGACGCCGCACGCACTATGCGTCGCCTGCGATCCGCGGGCCTGCGGCGGCTGCTCCTGCTCACCGGCGACCGGGTCGATAACGCCGCCGAGGTGGCACATTTACTGGGCTCACCGAAGTTGTCGCCGACGCCGACCCTGCCGACAAGATCGCGGCCATCCGCGCGGAACGCGGCGACGGCGTGACCGTCATGGTCGGTGATGGTGTGAACGACGCACCGGCACTCGCAGTGGCGGATGTGGGCGTCGCCCTCGGATCTCGTGGGTCCACGGCCGCCGTACAGGCCGCCGACGCGGTGATCGTAGACGACCGCATCGATCGCCTCGCAGACGCGGTCGAGGTCGCCCAGCGGGCGCATCGGCTGGCCGTGCAGAGCGCGGTCGCGGGTATGACGCTGTCACTGGCGGCGATGATCGCTGCTGCCTTGGGGCTGCTCGTGCCCGCTGCCGGCGCGCTGGTACAGGAGGGGATCGACATCGTGGTGATCCTGAACGCGTTGCGGGCCTTACGGATTCATCGTGGGCGTCGCACCGCAGAGATCGACCCTCTGGTCGCTCGTTTCGCGCGGGAGCACGACCGGCTGCAGACTGCACGCGCCTCGGTTCGGCAAGCGGCCGACGCGCTGTCCCGTGGCCCTGGCCCGCGCGCCGATGCGGCAGTCCGCCGCGCATTCGATCTTCTCGTCGAGCACATACTGCCGCACGAACATGCCGAGGAGTCGCAGTTGTATCCAGCGCTGGCCGACTATTTGCGCGACCCGGAGGCGATGGTGACGATGAGCCGCGAGCACACCGAGATCGAACGGCTCGTCGACCGGATCCGCCGCCACCTCGACGACTCACCACACGGAATCCGCGCCGACCAGATCGACGATCTGCGTGCCACCCTCTACGGACTCGACGCGGTCCTCACCCTGCACTTCGCGCAGGAGGACGAGGCGCTGTTCACGCTGGCGCGCAACCCGGCCGACAACTCCGCGACGAGTCCAGCCTGAGAGTGGACATCGAGGACGACCACGTACCCGCCTCGTGCGTCTCGCACAACGTTCGGAACCGATCCCGGCGGTCCCGACCGCAGGCCGGTAGCCACACGATCTCATCCCCTCGAAGGGAGACTTCTCTCGCCTACCTACACGGGTGGCCCATCTAGCGGCCGAGATACTCCCGCAAGCGGGAAGTACCAAACCGAGCAATCCGAAAGAGCCGACGGGAGTGAATTCGTCACTCACCGCCCGCCTCACCCAGGCCGCCAGCTCAGCACGCCATCCCGATCTACGGTGCACGTCCGGCCGCTTTCACTGCTCCCGCTCTTCACCTGCGGAGTGGCTGTCTTTGCGCACATGTTTCTCATCCGAACGCCCCGGCGATCGGCCGGGGACTCGTAGGATCGAATGATGACGTTCCTCCAGGAATCCGAGGAACCTCCCGACCTCGGCAAGATCGAGAATCGGGCACCGTCGGTCGCCCAGATACTGGTCGACCGCGTCGCCGCAACTCCAGACGTAGAGGCATTCCGATTCCCCGACGGCGAGGGTTGGACCAGTGTGTCCTGGCAGCAGGTCGGTGACCGAATCAACATCCTCGCCGCCGGATTGATCGCGCTGGGAATCGACGCTCAGGACCGGATCGCGCTCGTGTCGTCCACACGGTATGAATGGGTGCTCGTCGATTTCGCGGTGATGTGCGCCGGTGCGGCCACCACCACCGTTTACCCCACCACCAACGCCACCGGCGTCACGTTCATCGTCGCCAACTCGGGCAGCCGTGTCGTTGTTGCCGAGAATCAGACCCAGGTCGACAAACTGATCGAGCACCGCGCCGAACTGCCTGACGTGCAACAGGTAGTGATCTTCGACGGCGAGGGCGACGGAAACTGGGTGATCACTCTCGACGACCTCGAAGAGCAGGGACGGAAACTGCTTGCCGGATCCCCCGATGCGGTGGTCGACCGCATCCGCGAGATCCGGCCCGAGCACCTGGGCAGCATCATGTACACCTCCGGGACGACCGGCACCCCGAAGGGGGTTCGGCTACCGCATTCCGCATGGACCTACAGCGCCGCCGCGATCGATGCCCTGAACGTTCTCGGCCCGGACGACCTGAACTTTCTGTGGCTGCCGCTGTCTCACGCGTTCGGCAAGGTGATGTTGGCACTGTCACCGCTGATCGGCTTTCCGACGGCAATCGACGGCCGGGTCGACAAGATCGTGGAGAACCTTGCGATACTGCACCCCACCATCGTGGGGGCCGCTCCTCGCATTTTCGAGAAGGCGCATGCGCGTATCGAGGGCATGGTGGCCGAAGAAGGCGGGATCAAGAAGAAGATCTTCGACTGGGCGATCGGGGTTGGCCTGAAGGTCTCGCGTGCCAGACAGGCCGGCGAGAATCCGACGCTGCTCGTTTCATTGCAGCACAAAGTTGCGGACAGGCTGGTGCTGTCCACCATCCGTGAACGCTTCGGTGGTCGGCTGCGGTACTTCGTCTCGGCAGCAGCCCCTTTGGACCGCGATGTCGCGCAGTGGTTCGACGCGATCGGCATCATCGTGCTCGAGGGCTACGGCCTGACCGAGACCGCCGCCGCCTCGTTCATCAACCGCCCAGGTGCTTACCGGTTCGGTACCGTCGGCAAACCGTTCCCCGGCACCGAGGTCAAGATCGCCGAGGACGGCGAGATCCTGCTCAAGAGCCCGGGGGTGATGAGCGGCTATCACGACCGCCCCGACGCCACCGCCGAGGCTTTCGACGCGGACGGTTGGTTCCGCACCGGCGACATCGGCGAGATCGACGCCGACGGCTTCCTGCACATCACCGATCGCAAGAAAGACTTGTTCAAGACCTCGCAAGGCAAGTACGTCGCGCCCTCCGCGATTGCCGCGACGTTCAAGGGACTCTGTCCGTACGTCGGAGAATTCATCGTCTACGGAGAGACCCGACCCTATTGCGTCGCCTTGGTCGGTCTCGATGCCCCGGCCATTACCGAATGGGCCGACAAGCACGACTTGGCTGACATGCCGCTCGCCGAAATCGCGCGGGACAAGAAGACCCACGACGTGATCGCCGGTTACATCGATGACCTGAACGCCCAACTCAATCGCTGGGAGCAGATCAAGAGATTCGGCATCATCGACCGCGAACTGTCCGTCGAGGCAGGTGATCTCACACCGAGTATGAAGCTGCGCCGCAGGATAGTCGTCGACAATCTCGCGGACCGCATCGACGCCCTCTATGACTGAGGAGCGGAGGGTGATGTCGGCGATCACGGTGTCGTCCGCTGCCCTGGGCGTGCCGATATGCGCGGTGGCCGCGCGATATCGTCGTCCGGTCTCGGTCGGCGGCGGCAGGGCGGGCAGACCATGGTCGGGCAGGGGCTGTGGCGAAACAGGTACGGGCTTACCGACGCGCCGGCACCAGCGGGCATGCGCCTTCGGCCATGGGTTCCGATAACAACCAGTTGTGCGTCCGCGGCGCGTTCGATCAGCGCTTGAGGTGGTGGCTCGGATACGACGGTAGCGGTGACGGCGACGTCGGGGAACGCCTGTCGTGCCGCGGACAGGGTTTCGTCGAGGGTGTCCTGCTCGGGGTGCAGGTCGGGGACTGTCGTCAGGTCTGGTGGCGGTCGGGCGGGGCGGGAGTGCACCGCGACGAGTGGTGCGGCGAACAGGTGCGCGTACTCGAACGCCATGCCGGTGGCTTCGGCGCTGTCGGCGTCTTCGTCGACACCGAGGACCACGGGCCGCCGCTGGTAGCTGCCCGGATTCTCCCCGCCAAACGGTGACCGGATATGTGGTGTGTTCGGTGACGGTGCTGGCCCGCGAGGTGGCCGCGAGGACATCAGTGGTTCCGGCATCGGGGTGCCCGAGTACGAGCATCCGGGCACCCCTCCCGACGGTGGCCAACACCTCGGTGGCCGGTCCCTCGATCAGCTCACCGATCAGTTCGAGATCGGGGGAACCTCGACGGACCGCCGCGATTGCTGCGTCGAGGACCGCTGTCGCGCGCGCGTGCGCCGACACGAGGATCGGGACGTGGTGGGGCCGGACGATGTCCGCAACCATGGGATGCGCCTCGGGTGCGATGTAGACGATGCGAAGGGAACAGTGCAGGCGTTCGGCGAGAGCGGCCGACCACAGGGCCGCGTCGTGCCCGATCGGGGGTCGGTCGACGGTGACCACGATTCCCGCATTCTTGTGTGCGCTCATGCGCGTCTCCTCGGCACAGTCCCCTCGGCCGGTGATCGCAGCGGCCATTCGACCACCTGTACCCCACGCGGTCGGTGTTTTCGCGAATGTCATCGGTCGAAAATCCTTGGCGCGCCGGTGATATCCGGTGTGTTCCATACCGCCGGAGCCGCAAGGTCTGGTGGATCTGCGGCGGGTCAGTCCGGCGTGTGCGCTTTGACCGCGGTGCTCGCCGTCCCGTTGTGTATCGGTGTCGACACCGGCGGTGTCGACACCGGCGGCGTCTGGACGGTGGGGGTCAGGGTCGTGGAGGCGGTGGTTTCGCGGGCGAAGAAGGCGCCGATGTCGCCGATCGCGCTCATCAGTGGTGCCGGGAACACGACGGTGGTGTTCTTGTCGACGCCCAGTTCGAGGAGGGTCTGCAGGTTGCGTAGTTGGAGGGCGAGTGGGTGGGCCATCATGGTGTCGGAGGCGTCGCCGAGTGCTGCGGCGGCCATGGATTCGCCTTCGGCGGCAATGATTTTGGCTCGCTTCTCCCGTTCGGCTTCGGCTTGGCGGGCCATGGCCCGTTTCATGGTGTCGGGCAGTTGGATGTCCTTCAGCTCGACCAGGGTGACCTCGACACCCCACTCCAGAGTGGTGGTGTCGAGGATCTGCCGGATGTCGGCGTTGATGGTGTCGGTCTCGGCGAGTGCTTGGTCGAGGGTGTGCTGTCCGACGACTTTGCGGAGCGTGGTTTGGGCGATCTGGTCGATGGCGGCGTAGACGTTTTCGATGGCGACGACCGATTTCTCGGCGTCGACGACGCGGAAGTAGGCGACGGCGGAGATGTCTACGCTGACGTTGTCTCGGGTGATGATGCCTTGGGATTGAATCGGCATGGTGATGATGCGCATCGACACCTTCCGTAGTCGATCGACGACCGGGATGATGAATCTCAGCCCAGGTTCTCGGACTGCGATCACGCGTCCGAGGCGGAACAACACTCCCTTCTCATACTGGGTCACCACCCGAATCGACAGCCACACCACGATCAGTGCCACGATGAGCACTGCGAAAGCAATCACGAGTGCATTCACAACTTCTCCTTATCGACGCGAATTCGCGTCGGCATCTGAAACGGGGTGGTTGACGGTGGCGCCGACCATGCCGACATGGCGATCACCAGCGGCCGGCTCGACGCGGATACCCGCGACGATCGCGGCTCGCCATCTTCAGAATGCGGCCCGCGTACACCGATTTCACAGTGCCGAACGGCACCGCCCGCTGGGTACTTCATCGCCGTGTGCGATGAAGCCCGGCAAGCCTTCTGTCAGGTCTGTGACCCTGCAGCCGAGGTCACGGGCCCATCACACGCACGCCATCGCCGGCTGTCGCAGAGTTGTGCGGACCGGCTTTTCATTCGGGCCCAAGGTCACCCGAGTAGAGGTCCGTTGCATCGTGTGCCAGGCCGCATCGGCACATGATGCTGACAGGTACCGAAACACCGTCGACATCATCCACCTGCGAGGTGACTTCGAATGCATGCACGCGACATCCTCAGCCGCCCGGTCGTCACGGTCCGGCCGGAAACACCTCTGACCGAGGCCATCGGGCTGCTCACCGAGCATGGATTCGCCGCACTCCCGGTCATCGACGAGCGTTTCCGGGTGATCGGCCTGCTCTCTGAATCCGATGCGCTAGCCGCGAAGTCCGCCGTACAGTCTGCGGTGGTCGAGGCGGTGATGACAGTGCCGGTGCAGGTGGTCCACCCGGGTACCGATATCGCCACCGTCGCCACCGAGATGCTCGCCGGACGGCTGCGTTCGATGCCGGTGGTCGAGGCGGGCATTCTGGTCGGCATCGTCTCCCGACGAGATCTGCTGCGCACCTTGATCAATGACGACGCCACGATCGAAGCCAAGATCCGAGCCCTGCTCGATGACTATGCGGGCAGCCGCAAAGATTGGACCATCGACGTGGCATCCGGCCGAGTCACCATCCGCGGCAACCGCATCGATCCCACCGAAGAACGCGTCATCACCACCCTTGCTCGCACCGTACCCGGCGTCGACCACGTCAAGGTGCTCGACTACGAGGTGCCGGAGCGCACCACTGTGCCGCTCCCGGAATGGTTGTAGCAGTAGCCATTTCACTACCGTGCGGTGCAGGCGACGTCCCGGTCGTTATTCGAGTAGCCCATCTTTGGAGGAACAATGAGCAGCCTCTCTGATCTCAGCCCGACCGAACGTCAGCTCGTTGCCGGGAAGGCCGTGGACGACCTCGGCTCGGACCGAGACGACCACATCCTGCTGCAGGTTCGCTGCGGTCGTAGTCACCACGTCGCAACGGTTTTCGATACAGCTCTGGGTGCGGTGTACGAGTCGTTGGTCGGCCCGCACGCCCATGGGCAGCGCGATTTCATCGACGAGGCACACCACGCGGGTCGGCACGGCACCCGCTACACCGATATCTTGCGTGGCGACCGCTTCAGCGATGACCTCGTTCCCGCCAACTGCGAGTGCGGTATGCACGAACTGTCACGAACCGAGCTGGGGCATGCCATCGATGCGCACCGGCACATGTTCCAGTTGACCTGATCGCCCGCGGCGGAGATCGGTTATCCGCGTGGCTCGCGGTCAACCAGCTCGACGAATTGTGAACATGTCGAGTAGGGGCCGTCGCGGGGTGGGCGGTGGCTCCGGCTCGTCCGGTGCGGTCCCGATGCGGATGAGGACCTGCGGCACGGACGGGTGAGCGATTAGACGTGCCATAACTTTTCGGCCCGTCGTGGTTTCGGTGATGTGAGTGAGCGCGCACGTGGTCAGCCCGAACACCGTGCATTCCAACAGGACCGCTGAGAGCGCTTCTCCGGCATGCAGCCATTCCCCCACGGTCTCACCGGGTGAGCTGAGCACCACCAGCCGGGCGCGGTCTCGGAGGTCGGCCCGGCGCATCGAGTGCGCGACGGACGGAAACGCGCGCGCGACGCCGACCCGGGCAGCCTCGGCATCGGAGATCATGGCTGAGCGCGGAATACCCTCGGACAGCTGGGAATGCCCTGTCCACCAATGCAATTCGGTCTGGTACGACATGTCGTACCGATGCAGCGCCGAGGCATGCTCCGAGGCCGTCGCCAGCTGCGGCCGGGCACTCTCGTCGAGCACGTCGAGTTGGATATCGCACGCCGACACCAGGTTTCGCAGCGCGGGCACGATTTCGGCCCAGCTGTCCGGTTCGAGCATCGGCAGCCGGTCGGTGTGCCGGTGATGGATGGCGTTGCTGCAGGCGCGTATTTCGGCGGGTGGGTCGGGCCACGGACGGAATCCGATCGCGGCAAGGTGCTGTGGCTGCTCGGGATCGGGCAGGCGCACGACATCGGTGTGCCAGTTGTATGCGGCGAAGACCGTGCGCACGTGATGCAACATGGCGCCGCAGCTGATCACCAGTTGGCGTCCGCGCGGGTCGGCGGCGGGCAATTGCCGGTCGGTGTCACTGTAGAGATGCAGCCGGACGCCGTCGAATATCCAGCGCCATGGCTGGGTGTTGTGCACAGAGGGGGCGTGCGCGGCGAGCCGCATCGCTGCCAGCATCGTCGGGTGATCCGGCACCTCGGATAGCGAGACATCACTTGCGGTCATATCGGTGAGTCTGGTCGGCCGAGGCGTCCGGGAGTACGGCCTTTGCGCACGTACTTACGGGTCTATGGTCACCGTTACGCTGCGGCACCTACGGTGAAGGCCATAGGAAGCCGGGGAGGGTCCGGTCGATCATCGTTTCGAACTCGGAATCGATATCGAATTCCCAACCGCAGTACTGGTAGACCGACGATAAAGCGTCGTAGATCCCCATTGCGGCAAGCGATGTCAGCCACTCGACGCCATCGAGCCGGATCGTCTGTGCTCTTCGCCCGCCGTCGTCGAACTCGGCGAACAGTCGGCGACGGCCGACCGTACCGGCGAATACGGCAAGATCCGAGGCGGCAGCCGAACTCGGGTGGACCATCCAATGATGGTCCTCGTCGATGCGCAGGTAGGTGTCCCGGCACCCGCGCAGGAGCGCCGCCAGCTCTGCGAGCCGTTCCCGCATGCTGTCCGGAACCGTCGCGTAGTACGGCATGACGGCAGCGTAGCGGGTGATGCAGGCGGGTAGCGGCGAAGAGTTCCCAGTGACAGCGGCCGGCCCGGCTTTATGAAGCCGGCCATGGAGTCGAACGGGTCTGTCAAGGAGACTTTCGGCTCTGGCGGGGTTGTTCGACCGGGTGGCATGGTCGGCGGGAAGAAGGGATCATGTCCAGAGCTACGTCAGGGACGGAGTCGGTCGTGCGGATTTCGCTCGGCCAGCACGTGTCCGCCGCTGGAGCCGTGTCGGGGGCCAGGGTGCGATTGACCTGGCATGCGGATCCGGCGGTCGATTGTCGCCCAGGCGAATGTGGATATGGACGGCCGATCGGTGCGGGTACAGGTCAAGGCCGCGACCACGCGGGAAGCGGTTGATCTGCTGGAGGCCCGAGTGCACGGCGCTCGGCAAGACGGCCACCGAGGCAATGCAACGTATGGGTGTCACCCCCGACGCGCAGACTATGCAGCCCGGCGACGTGGCCAGTGAAATCATCGAAAACATCGGGAATGGCCCGGTACACGTTGTCGGAGAAGCGAATCGGTCGATCGCATCCCATGTCTGGACAGTGGACCGCCGCCACCTGCGACAACGGCGAAAGAGAACTATGCGTGCAGTCGTACTTCGAGGTGGCCCCCCTTGAAGTACGAGAAACCGTCGATCCCGTTCCCGAGGCGCCTCGGCCCGAGCAGAATCGGCATCGCGCGGGCGATGGCCGGCAGGCTCCTACCGTCTCGGCGATCCTGCAGAATCCCCGCTACACCGGCTATGGAGTCTTCGGCCGATGGTCCAAGGTCGAGGAACTGTCGGACCCCGATGATGTGGCCGCGGGGCATGTGGTGCGGTTTCGTCGGTCGCGCGCTGGTCGCATCGTCCGCTCACGTCGACCGGCACACCCGAAAATCGTGTCGGTCGAGGCCTTCACCGAGGCACACCTGATCCGGCGCGCCAAGGCGGGCACCAGTAACCGCTCCCGCAGTCAGCTGGAGCGAGCTCGGCAAACGACGCTGCCGCGGCCGTATCATCCCACTGACCGTTGTACTGACGGCCGCCGAGGCCAACAAGCTGATCGACTCGCTGGGCGACATGTCAGCGGTCCTCAACGCGGGCGCACCCGAGGACAAGATCGCGCTCTACACGGCGCTCAACGTTGAGATTCGATACGACCATCGACAGCAAAATCGCCACAGTGTTAGCCACCCCTTGTGTGGTTAGCACTGGTGTCCGGGGGGATACGTGCGCTAACCACACAGATCGACCTGCGGCGACGCTAGAAGACCGTCGGACTCCTCAGCCCGCGCTGCCACGATTACCCAAATGTTCGATTGGGGGAATACGGGTGCGGTACGAATTCGCGGACTGGTCCCATTCCAGGCGTTGGCCACGATCAAGGGGTGCGAAAGACGTCTACGGCAGTGCGATGTCACTGCGACGCAACAGCCAGCGCCGAATTTCGTCCGCACCCCAGATGATCACCGGGAAGGGTGCGGCGAAGGCGAGCATGTCCGGGGTGAGCGCTGCCGTGTCGAGTAGGTGCTGAACCGGCGGGAAATAGACGATCACGGCCGCGAGCGCGAGTTCGAACGCGATACCCCACAACAGGAGAGGGTTGGACAGCACGCCGATCGAGCGCAGCGAGGCCCGTTCGGTGCGGGCCGCGAACGCGGTGCCGATCTGACCGGCGACGAGGCCGAAGAAGGTCATCGTGGTGGCCTGGAGGTAGGCGTGGTGCAGTGGCGTACCGGGGCCGGTGGGATCGCCCGGATGCCATCCCGCGCCCAGCAGAACATAGAAGAAACCCGCCATGCCCAGTGCCGCCGCGATCGTGCCGAGGAACAGCCACGCGCGCAACACCATCGGAATCCGGATGATCGCTTCGGTGCGTCGCCGAGGTGGTCGTCGCATGAGACCGGGCTCGGCCGGTTCGCGACCCAGTGCGAGCGCGGGCAGGGTTTCGGTGCCGATATCGATCGCCAGTAGCTGTAAGACGGTCAGTGGCAAGGGGATCGCACCACCCGAGAGCGCGAACACGATGAACGGGGTCACCTCGGGTGTTGCGTGGGCGAAAATGTAGAAGATGAACTTGCGAATGTTGTCGTAGACCCGCCGCCCGGCCTCGATCGCCGCGGCGATGGTCGCGAAGTTGTCGTCGGTGAGGACCATGGTCGCGGCCTCGCGGGCCACATCCGTGCCGGAGCGGCCCATCGCGATGCCGATATCGGCGCGGCGCAGGGCGGGCGCGTCGTTGACGCCGTCACCGGTCATCGCCACCACGTGGCCGGCATCGCGAAGTGCGTCCGCGACACGGAGTTTCGCCTCGGGTGAGGATCGAGCGAAGATCAGGTCGGGCGTCGCGGAGAGCAGGGTGTCCAGGTCGGTTTCGCTCATCCGGTCGAGCTCTTCGCCGGTCACCACGACTGGTTCGCCGCGGGTGATCCCCACCTGGGCGGCGACGGTCGCTGCGGTCAGGCCGTGGTCGCCGGTGATGACGATGATGCGGATACCCGCGCTGTGGCACGCTGCGACGGCATCGGCGACCTCGGCGCGAGGCGGGTCCGTCATCGCGACAAGTCCGAGCAATACCAGCTGCTGTTCGGCGTATTCGCGCACCGCGGGCACGGTATCGGCCGGCAGTCTGCGTTCGGCGACCGCGAGCACCCGAAGTCCTTGCCGCGCTTGTGTATCCACCAGATCCACCAGCGTTGCGCGCCGGGCGGGGTGCAACGGTTGCGGTCGGCCGTCGCCATCGAGTTCGGAAGTGCACAGCGGGAGCACTGTTTCGGGTGCGCCCTTCGTGTGCACCCAGATGCCGTCACTCGAGCTGTCGATCGTCGACATGCGCTTCCACGCTGGGTCGAAGTGAAACTGCCTCTGCCGCAGGCGCTGCCGGTCGTCAAAGTCCGTATGCGCACCCAGTGCCGCACCGGCGACGAGTATGGCGGTCTCGGTCGGATCACCCAGCGCCCGTCCGGTCTGATCGAAGCGGGCGTTGTTGCAGGCGATCATCGCGGCAGCCACCCGAATGAGCGTCGGGTCGGCCGGGCGCGGTTGGAGGTCGTGCGCACCGGTCGACGTATGGATCACGGTGACCCGCATCCGGTTCTCGGTGAGGGTGCCGGTCTTGTCGGTGCAGATCACATCGGTCGACCCGAGTGTCTCCACGGCGCTGAGCCGCTTCACGACCGCACCGCGTCGCGCCAGGTCGCGGACGCCGATCGCCAATGCCAAGGTGATTGTCGGCAGCAGGCCCTCCGGTACATTGCCTACCAGGAGCCCGACCGCGAAGACCACCGCGTTGAGCAGCGACAGCCCGGCGCCTATGGTGGCGAGCGGTACAAACGCCGCCCCGAGCAGCAGCGAGACCAAGGCGATCAGCCAGGCGACCCGGCGCACTTGATGTTCTAGCGGGCTCTCGTCATGCCCGACCCGTTCCGACAGCGCCGCGATGCGGCCGAGCTCGGTACGCATGCCGGTGGCGAAAACGACCGCGTGCGCGTCGCCGCCGGTGCATGCCGTCCCGCTGAAGGCGATGTCCTGTGCCTGGGCCAGCGGCACACCGGTGTCCGGGGCATCGGCCGAGCGGAACACCGGCAGCGATTCCCCCGTCAGTTCGGACAGATCGACCTCGATCCCGCCCTCGAGCAGCCGGGCGTCGGCCGAGATTCGATCGCCTTCCTGGATCACCAGCACATCGCCGGGCACCACATCGACGGCATCGATCTGGGTGATCTCCCTGTCGCGCACTACCGTCGCTCGCGCCGGTAGATACGCCGCGAGTAACTCCACCGCTCGCTCGGCATGCCGCTCCTGTATAAACGCGAATGCCGCGTTGATCAGGATGACGACGATCACGGCGATGGCTACTGGTTCGATGCCGACCAGCCAGGCCAGGCCCGCGGCTGCCCATAGCAGCAGTGCCAGCGGATGGGTGAACTGCGCCAGTAGCTCACGCGGCCAGGTCCGTACGCCTCGTCGGCGCAGCGCGTTGGGGCCGACGTGGATCAGCCGCCGCTGCGCCTCCCGACCGGTCAGCCCGGATCGAGAACTGCGCAGATCGCGAAGTAGGAGCTCTATCCGCTCCGTCGGGTCGAGCCGCAGTCCGGACGCTCCTTCGGCCTGTTCGGCGCCGACCGCAGTGGAACTGTCCACTGATGGCGAAACTGGCGTGTTCATACGAATCAGCGCGGTCGGGCGATGATGACCGGGATGTCGGCGGCTTGCAGGACAGCTTTGCCGACCGAGCCGAGCGTCATCTCTGCGAAGCCACCGCGTCCATGGCTGCCGACGCAATCAGCTGCCATCGTCGGTCGGTACGCCGATTGTGTCGATGAGGCGCGATGGGCGTGCCGGGCGGCCTCGACGGCTGCCCACCGCACTGCGGCAGTGGCGGCGGTAAAGTCGTCGACGCCGACGGCGATCGGGGGGGTCGGCTGATCAGTGGACATCTCTTGCTGCCTTTCCGTGTTGGTCTGTGGGCTATCACGGATCTCGCTCATTCGGGATGAATAGCCCCAGTGCTACCCCGGGGATGGCTGGTCGACTCAGGTTCTCGAAACCACGACCTTGAGTGCGTCGGTTTCCTGTGCCCGCGCGAATACATCGTAGGCGGCGGGGAATTCGTGCATGCCGAAGCGGTGGGTGACCAGCGCTGCCGGGTCGAGCTGTCCGGTCTGCACGAGCCGGATGAGGGTGGGTGTGGTCAAGGTGTCCACGAGTCCGGTGGTGATGGTCAGATCCCGGATCCACACGTTTTTCAAATGCAAAGTGGCGGACGCGCCGTGTACGCCGATGTTCGCGACGCGGCCTCCCGGGCGCACCAGGGCTACCGCGAGTTCGAAGGTTTCGGGAACGCCGACGGCCTCGATCGCCACATCGGCGCCCAGGCCGTCGGTGATCGCGGCGACGGCGTCGCGGACATCGGTTGTGCGGCTGTTGATCACGATATCGGCGCCCAGCTTGTGTGCGGCTTCGAGGCGGTTGTCCGCGACATCGACCACGACGATGCGACCGGGACTGTAGAGCCGGGCGGTCAAGACCGCGGCCAATCCGATTGGACCGGCGCCGATGATCACCACGACATCACCGGGTTCGACGCGGCCGTTGCGGACCCCGACCTCATAGCTGGTCGGCAGGATGTCGGCCAGCATGAGCATCTGCTCGTCAGTGAGTCCGGCCGGAATACGGTAGGTCGAGGTATCGGCGAAGGGGACACGCACCAACTCGGCTTGTGTGCCATCGATCAGGTGGCCGAGAATCCAACCGCCTCCATCGAGGCATTGGCCGTACCTGCCTTCGCGGCAGAATCGGCAGCTGCCGCATGCGGAGATGCAGGAGATCAGGACGCGGTCACCGGCCTGAAGGGTCCGCACCGCGCTGCCGACGTCGGTCACGGTGCCGCCGGCCTCGTGACCGAGTACACGTCCGGCGCTCACTTCGGGCACATCGCCTTTCAGGATGTGCAGATCGGTTCCGCAGATCGTGACAGCATCGACGCGGACGATGACATCGGTTCCCTGCTGAATCGTCGGGTCGGGTATTTCCTCCCATGAGGTGTTTCCTGGGCCGTGAAAGACCATTGCATGCATGACTTCTCCTTTGTCGGACTGGTCGGTATTCCGCGCAGCATGTCAGTTGGTCCGACCATTCGTATCGGCGCTGTTCACGCCTGCCGCGAGCAGAATGCGGTGTATTCGCTCGGCGGTGGAAGTCGTTCGTGCATAACCTGATTCGTCCTCCGGGACTGGCTCGGGCCCGGCGGCCAGCAGGGCTACCGCTTGGCCGATCGCGTGTGGTCGATTTTCGAGGGCGGCAGGGCGTTCGAGGTAGTAGGCCCGGCGCAGTATCTCGGGCAGTTGGGCGGCCAGCTGAGCCAGTGACGCTGATGCGGTCCCGCGCGGTAGGTATCCAGGCGCGCGGCGCGCGGTAGGAGAAGGCGCGGTCGTCGGTGTCGAGACGACGGGGCATGGTGTCCTCCTCGGGCAGGCCCCAGGCGAATCAGGGGGGCGTACTGCTCAGCCTGAGGTGTTCGCGGCAAGGGCCCAAGGGTCCAAAGGCGGTGCCCGGCGGGGCGATGGTCCTCAGACGGCAGTGCACGATTCCAGGGTGTAGAGATGCTGCGCGGGACCGTTGCGGGTGCGCCTGCTCATTCCTCCTGGTGTGGTGGATTGAGCTACGTGGCCAGCACGGCGGACTGGGTGCGTCGTTCGACGCCGAGCTTGGTCAACAGCCGGGAGGCATAGTTCTTCACTGTCTTCTTGACTTCGAGGTCGGGGTCGGCGCTGATCAGGTCGGCAACACCGCGACGCACGATGTGGTGGTCATCCACCAGGAACACTCTGGTCATTCTGCTGTGTCGCTGTGCAACATTCATTCAGCGTAGGGCCGACATGTCGGCGGCTATCCGGGGGTTCGCGTCGGCCCGCTGACACGATCGGCTCACACTGCGGGCCGTGTGACCCGCATCGAGGATGCGGTTGTTTTCGGTAGTCGATGGTGTTCTGTGGGCGCTTCGATTCGAGTGATGATCCGAGATCTTTGGTGGCACAGCAGTTTTCGGCGTGGATGTCGGCGGTGTAGGGTTTGCCAGCATATTTCGAATGTCACTACGCGGTGCGGCGAAACCAGCGGCGAACAGCTTTGTGCCGTCAGAGTTGGATGCCGACTAGCGCGATACGGTTCTGGCGGTAGGCCGTCACGGTGAAGTCCGCGGCGACGACCAACCGCATCAGCCTGGAATTCGCCGGAATCAACTCGGCGATGAATCGTTCGATGCCGCGGTCACGCGCGAGCTGCGCCAGGCGGTGAAGGAGGTCGGGGCCGAAAGCGCCCGTCCGGTCGTTCTGATCGGGAGCGATGGTCATGGCGAGCTCGGCCGTCTTGGTCGTGCCGAGCACGACGAAGTTACCGAGGCCGACGATCCGGTCGTCGGTGAAAGCGCCGAGCACACAGTGTGCCGGATCGCCGATGGCGAGGGCGTGAGCGACGTTGGGTAGCTCGGTCGGACGCGGCACGACATTTCGGAAGAGGCTGTCCTTATCGGGCATCCCAGCGTGCAGATCCGCGACGGTGGCGGTATCGGCTGGGCCGAGTGGGCGGACGGTGATGGTTTCGGTCGAGGTGATCATGCTGTGGACTCCCAGCCTCCGAGATCGAAATTGTTTCTCGAGCAAAGCATCTCTGAACGGGCGGATCGGGATGGGCCGAAGGTCCCCAACCGAAGGACCGAACAGCACAGTTGAGCGCTGGGCGCGGTCCATACTCGATCCGGTGCGGGATTTTCTTGTCATTACGTGGTTCGGGTGACCATGACAGGGCAATGGCCGTGCTGCACGAGGAAATTGGAGGTGGAGCCGAGTAGCAGGCCGGTGAAGCCGCCCCGGCCGCGACTGCCGACCACGACCAGTTGCGCGGATTTCGACCACTCCGTCAGCCGATCCATCGGCCCGGCCCGGTACACCTTGCGGGTGACCGGGACGTCGGGATACTTCTCTGTCCATCCGGCGAGTCGTTCAGCGAGCACCGCGTTCTCGGCGGTTTCCAAGCCGGGCCCGGCCATAGGGTCGGCAGGTCCGGCGAATTCACCGAAATGCCATTCGCTCCAGGAATGCAAGGCGATCAGTTCGGTCTTGCGGTCGCATGCTTCGGCGAACGCGGCCGCGATGGCCGCCTCGCCGACGGGGCTGCCATCGATACCGACGACGACGGGTCCATCGTCGCGGATCTGGCCTTCGGTATCGGTCGGGCGGACCACGACGACGCTGCCGTGTCCGTGGCTGGTGACCGCGAGCAGGGTGGAGCCCAGGTGGGCGATGGTTCCCGCATTGCCGGTGGCGCCGAGCACCACAAGGTATGCGGTCTTCGACAGATATATCAGCAGCCGGGAAGGGCTCGCATCGGACAGCTCGGTGGCGATGTCCACTCCGGGTGCGATTTCGTGGGCGAGTCTGCGTGCGGCGGCGACGATTTTCGTGCCGCGCGTGCGGACCGTCTCGACCACGGAGGTGGGTATCACGTGGTAGCCGCCGAGCAGCGATTGGGTCGCGACGAGATCAAGGCCGTGCACGATGAGCAGTCGGCGGCCGCGCTGCGCGGCGAGCTCGGCGGCCCAGCGGACGGCGAGGTCGCTTCCGTCGGACCCGTCGACGCCGACGACAACCGGTGCCGAGGCCAGCTGGTGTGAATTATCGCGCTGCTGCGTGTTCATGGCGAAGCCCTTCGATCTGCGCTGAGCCGGATACCCGAACGGTACGAGTTCCCGACGGATCCAACTGCTGGCGATGGTCCCCGATCCGTGGGCCGAAGGACGCTACGACGGCGCCACCCGCCACCTCAGGATCGAACCGAGATGGCACGCCGGTCGCCGCCTTGTGATGCTGTCCATCGAACTGGTGGCACCAGCCGAGGGCGGGAAGTCCGATTCATGCCTGGGTGGCACTCGGCAGGTTCGGTGCGCAGATCGCTTCGACGAATTCGCCGACTGTGTCTTCCGCCAATTGCCGCGACAGATCGGCCTCGGTGATGATGCCGACCAGCAGTCGAGCGGCGCAATGTCAGTCGGCGGTTCAGGTCGGCTTGATCACCAGTGCCGAAATTCATTGTGCCAGCGACGCAACTGCTCCAGGTGTGCGACCAAAGCCGCCCGCGGACAGGACCAAAGACCGCATCGCGGCCTGGCCGACTACGTGCACCGTGGACCCAAGGGACAATTGGTAAGGAGCGAGATGAGCAATTACGGTGCGACGGTCCGGGACGAGCTGCGTACGCCGACCCGCGAGCTGCGGCGCGCGATCCCGCAGGTGTACGCCGGTTACAAGCAATTGCACGATGCGGCGTTCGCCGCCGGTGTGTTGGATACCAAAACCAAAGAGCTGATCGCCCTTGCCATCGCGGTGAGCAAGGAATGCGACGGCTGCATCGCCGCGCACGCGCACGCGGCGGTTCTACACGGGGCGACCCCCGAGCAGGCGGCCGAGACCATCGGCGTCACCTTCCTGATGAACGGCGGCCCCGCCACTGTCTATGGCGCACGCGCCTACGCCGCGTTCACCGAGTTCTACACCGACCACAATTTGTGAGCTCCGTGGTGCGGACCGTGTCGGATGTTCGCGCCGGTGTTCGAGTGGGTGTCGGCGAAAGCGTGAGCCGGGACGACTGAACGAAATAAGGAACCAAGCATGCAGGCTCTGCCGGGCTCCGGCCCTACCTTCTTCGACGTCGCGAGCATTCGGGTTGGCTGCGGGGATGGAGACGTGGGCGGGGTCGATGCCGCTACGTTCGTTATGCCGTCCGATTTGCCGGGTTGGGTGAGATCAGGCCGAGATCGCCGTCATAGCGGCGATACAGCAGATGGCCGCGACCGTCGGCCAAGTCGGTGAAGAACAGGAACGGCAGGCCGTGCTCGCACAACCGTTTCACCGCTTCGGCCTCTGGCAGGGCCGGCGGCGGACTTGGGGGCACCGTCAGTGGCAGCGCCCGCGGAGGGTTGGGCAATCGCGGTAAATGCTGATGCCGCTGTCGAGCCAGCCGCAGCCCCGAGCGAGCGGCCCGATAAACGATCGCATCCTCGCCGGTCTCGGCGTCGGTGAACAGGTGCACGTCGTAATCCATTGCGTCCATTGACGCCACCGCCACACGGACATCCGCTGTTGCCAGTGAGTACGGTTTGCGGCGCGCTACTGCCCCTTCCCCCGGTGCGGCCAGCGCGGATCGGGTCGGATCGGGCAGAGTCCACGGCTGCCACGGTCCCGATAGTCGGGAGATCTGCTTGTCCAGCCGGTCGACCGCGGGCAGTACGACACCCTTGCCGGGGACCATCGTCTGGATGCGGGTCGGCGTGCCGAGTACGCGCAGATTCACCTGCACAAGCATCGGGCCGTCATCGCAGTTTGCACCGGTCACTCGGACCCGCGCCCCGCTGGTGGTCCCGCGCCGCGCCAACACCCGGCCGACCGCACTACCTATCCGTTCGATCTCGAGATCCGCGATTCGGCCCCGAACAGAGACAACGACATCGGGAAACGTCGGGTACTCACTCGGGCACGGTGTACGCACGGCGGCAGTCCCCCTTCTTCTTCGATAGTGACAGCACATTCGGCAGGCACCCCCAGATTCACCCTCGCCTGGGCTGACCGGAAAGAGCCGAAGGTCCCATGACCAGATGACCGAGGTCCTCCGGTAGTCGAAAACCTCTGGGCCTCAGCGAGTTACCGCGTCGAGGACTCGGTCGGTCGCGGTGGGTAGGTACGGATGCGGTGGCCCGCCTCGAGGCATGTACCGTCTTCGGCGTCGAGCAACTCCCAGTCGCACGGTACCCAGGAGCGCATACCAGCCGATACCCCGCACGTCCGGCTCGTGCGCCGAGTTGTCGATTCCGCGCCGACTCCGGATCAGTTGGCACCGGCCTCACCTGCTTGTCGTCGTCCGCTGGCGCAGCCGTCCTCGTGAATGTTTCAGGGGCGGAGCGACCTCCGCCCAGTACTCGTGCCGAATCGCATCCCATAGCCGCGACAGCTCGCGGAATTGCTCTCGTATCTGCACGAGGTCCGGTGCCGACGCCGCGGTGAACGCAGCCAAAGGCATGTCGGACCGTTGCGTACCTGCGTCATCCGACACCCCGCATAGCGCCGTCCCTGACGAGCTGAGTCGCGTTGCTCCGGCCGCTGTACAACGGGCCAGCGCCTCACCTCACAGCATCCGTTGACGTTGCAGGGATTTGAGGGAGACGAACCCGATAGCGCCAGGGATCCAGAAGGTCGCCAACCGGTAGGCGAGGACACCGGCGACCGCCGACGCGCTGGGCACACCGCCCACCATGAGACCGGCCACCAGGGCGGCCTCGACCACACCGAGGCCCGCCGGGGTCGGGCTGGCCGCGCCCAACGCCGCCCCGCCGAGGAAGACGGCGGCGACCAGGGCCGCGGACGGGTGTCCGCCGAATGCTTGTACTGAAAAACCTAGGGCCGCAACGTAAGCGACATTTACGCAGATTTGGCCGCCGATCACCATCGCGGCACGTCGTGGCCTGCGCAGCACATCGGTCATCGAACCGGCCGCGCTCCGCACCTGGGCGAGCTGGTCAGGGCGACGCAGCAGCAGCGCGACGGCGCCGCCGAGCACGGTCATCACGGCCACGAAGCCGATGAGCAGCACCCAGCCGCTGGGCAGTGCGGAACTCAGCAGCACTCGGGTCCGGCCGAGCCACACTCCCGCTCCGACGAGCTCGATGACATGCAGGATCGCGCCCGAGGCGACTGTCAGTGCGACGGCGGCGACGGCGGTGGCCCTGGTCATCCCGGAACGTTCCAGATAGCGTTCGTTGACCGCGGTACCTCCGATGCCGTAGGGCACCAGCTGGTTGGCGAACGAGGTCGCCAGTTGCACATTCATTGTGCGGCCGAATGCGAGCGGGCGGGGACTCGCTCCCATCAGTACCAGCGCCGCCGCCGCATAGGTCACCACCGACATCGCCAAGGCGCCGGCCAGCCATTGCCATTGCGCGTCGTCCAGGGTGGCGATGGTGGTGCCGAGTTGACCGACCCGCGGTAGCAGCACATAGGTCGCGAAGATCGTCGCGGCGATCCAGCCGAGGGTGCGCCAACGGAACCGCACCAGCACCTCCGGTACGACGGCCGCCACACCGGTCGTATCCGCGATGGTGGCAAGCAGTTCGTGCAGCAGGCGAGGCTGATGCCGGGTCGCGCGGCGGGTGGCCACGGCCAGCGCCAGCGGCTGGAGCAGGGGCGTCGCGCTGGTCAACGCGTCGGTGCCGAGCACCATATGCGCCGTCGCGACCGCACGTTCCGGACCGACCTTGAAGCTCATCGAGACGAGCAGTTCGGCGACGTCGGCGTCGAGCAGATGGTCGGAGGCGCCGGATTCGCCGAAGCCGAAATCGACGATCCACGGTGCGTCCTGTTCGTCGATGAGGATATTGGCCAGGCGCAGATCGCGGTGGGCGATGCGGGCTGCGCGCAACAGCGCGATCTGGCACCAGATATCGCACAGGGATTCGTCGGAGATCGGGCCGGACACCGTGCGGGCGAGATTGCGGCTCGGAACGCGTTCTTCGGCGATCCACGCGTCACCGCTCGCGGCGACGCCGACCGAGGCGATCGTCGGCGTGCGCACGCCCGCGCGTCGGGCCAGCAGAGTCAGGAACGCTTCATGTTCGGCCTTCTGTTTCGGGGTCGCGAACGGCGATTCGTCCTCGACCTCCCGGAATATGAGGTGCCGGAACAGTTTGAACAGCACATCGGCATTGCGTTCGTGATAGCCGATTACCTTCACGAACAGCTCACAGGTCTCGGTGGTGACGTAGAACGGCCGGGACCCACGCGCGTCGAGGACCGCGGGGATGACCCGCACCGGGCGCAGTCCGGCGGCGGTAAGAGCCCGCAGCACCGCAGGCGCCTCAGCGCGGTGCACGGGAGCGCCCCAGAGTAGGTGCAGCGCGGCGGCAACCGTCCAACCCAGCGCCGCGCCGCCGAAAACGTCCAGCACGAAATGCGCCCCGACGAAGACCCGCGACAGGGCGACCGCTCCGGCAAGCGCCCAGACGGCGCGTCGCCAGGGCCGGGGCAGCCACGGGCTCGCCGCGGCCGCCATAGCTGCCGCGACCGCAGCGTGCCCGGAGACGAAGCCGAGTCCGCCCTGGTGTGTGCGCAGGTTCAGCTCGTTGAGCAGGACATCCGGTCGCGCGCGACCGATCAGCGTTTTCACCTCGATGGCGAGCAGATAGGAGAGCACGCCCGCCGCGGCGATGTCGCGGGCCATCCGGAACCGCCGCGCCACCAGCGCCGCGCCCGCCGCGACGCCGACCGCGCCGATGGTGCCCAGCTGCATGATGACCCACAAGACCGGCGCCACCCACGAGGGCAGGTCGTTGATCACCCGGAACAGGTCGACCTCGAGTTGCGGCACCTCGGTATGGCGGGCCGCCAGCGCTGAAATGGTCAGTGCCACCAGGCCGAGCACGACTCGGATGGCATCGCCCGCATGCCGCTCGACGACTCGGGCCCGGGGTGGGATGTCGGCTGCGGTCGTGGCCTGCGACGCCGAGGTCGGTGTCACGCCGGCCGGCACCGCCTCGATCCGTGTCGCCTCAGCCGTCATCGTCATCGGTCTTTCGTCGGTGGAACTGCAGTGTCGCAACCGAGCCCACGGCGCGACCAGGGGCGTACGGCTCCCGGATCAGGGCCGATGGACCCGTCGTCGGGTAGCGGTGCGCCCAGCACGCCCGTCAGCTGTAGCAGCCAGAGCGGCCGGTACAGCGCGTCGGGGAGTGCGTTGACGCGCAGAAACAGTTCGCGGTCTACGCGCACGAGCGCGGCGGACCCGGTGGCCAGGGCGCCCAGCATGGTCAGCAGCACACCGGCGACGGCGAGCCGCAGATCTGTTGCTCGCCGTCGACTTGGCACGGTCATCGCGAACATGCTGCATCGGTCGTTGGTCACAAACCAGACGGGTACGTCTCGGGGATCGTGCCCGCGATCCATTCGCCGCTTGGTTCCAGTGGCTCCAGTGCGGTGGTGTGGTCGATGTGGATGAGGGCGTCGTATTGGTCGGCGGGTCTGGTGTGGAAGTAGTGGCTCTGGCGTTCGGTGCCGGGGCGGTATACCACGCCGATGGCGCGCTGTAGGCGCGGTTGACGCAGCAGGTCGGTGACCTCGCCAGGAATATCCATGCGGAGTAGGAATTCCGGGTTGCCGGTGTCGTGTAACAGCTCTTCAACGCTGGATGGCAGTGCGGGGCGTACGGTTTCGCGGATGGTGGGCCCACCCCAATCTTGCGCGGCGGTGACCGTGCCCGAGCAGGTGCTGAAGCCGATGATGTGGCAGGCGTCGCCGTGGCGTTCGCGGATCAGTTGGCCGAGGTTGAGTTCGCCTTCGCTGCCCAGTTCGGTGGCGCGGGCATCGCCGACGTGGGAGTTGTGCGCCCACACCACGATTCTGGCGCCGGAGCCGCCGGAGCGGTCCAGATGGGTGGCGAGTGCGTCGAGGGTGTCGGCCATGTGCCGGTCACGCAGATTCCACGAGGACACTCGGTCGCCGAACATGGCTCGGTAGTAGGCCTCGGCGTCGCGCACTGACCAGGCATTGCGCAGCGCGTCGAACTGTTCGTCAGCGGCATAGGCTTCCTGCTCGCCGCGGGCGATGGCCAGGCGCTGCAGTTCGAGCAGTTGCCGGATCACTTGGGCTTCACAGGATTTGCCCGCACCGAAGGCGGCGGCGAAGCCGTAGGCCTCGCCGTCATCGCCCGCGACGTGGTCGAAGCAAGCGTAGCGAATCTTGGCGCGCTGCGCGGCCTTCGGATCGACGCGGTCGAGGTAGTCCACGACCTCGTGCATCGAGCGGTGCAGGCTGTAGAGGTCCAGACCATAGAAGCCGGTCTGAATTCGGTTGTCGCGTTGTTGTTCGGCGTTGTGTGCGCGCAGCCAGATGACGAATTCGCGGACCTCGGTGTTGCGCCACATCCAGGTCGGAAATCGTTCGAATCCGCGCAGCGCCTGTTCGGCGCTGGTGTCGTTGCCGCGCCCGTGCACGTACTGGTTCACCCGAATGGCATCGGGCCAGTCCGCCTCGGCGGCGACCGCGGTGAAGCCTTTCTCCTCGATCAGCCAGCGCGTGATCACCGCGCGGGCCCGGTAGAACTCGTGTGTGCCGTGCGAACTCTCGCCGATCAGCACGAATTGGGCGTCGCCGATGAGTTCCTCGAGCACCTGGATAGGCGGGACGCCGTCGGGCGCGTCGATGGCCGCGGCCCGGATGGTCGCCGCGGTGTCGATGGGCGGGACGGCGACTCCGGTGGTCGAGATGCCGAGCAGAGTACGCACTTGCTCGTCGGTGACCTGGGTGAAGTCCCAGAACCATTCGCCGACCGCGCGGAACGGCGAAGGCATTGTCGCGCACACCATTTCGTCGACGGAGGCACCGAGCTCCCGGCAGGTCGACTCCGGCGCGGCGGGGACCGCGACGACGATCCGCTTCGGCTCGCCTGCCCGGATCGCCTCGATGGCTGCGAACATGCTCGCGCCGGTGGCCAATCCGTCGTCCACCAGGATCACCGTCCGCCCGGCCACCTCGATCGGGCCCCGGTCGGCGCGATAGGCGGCCTCGCGCCGGATCATCTCCTGGGCCTCGTCGCGGGCGATGCGGCGCACCTGATCGGCGGTCAGCCGCAGTGCGCGCACCATATCGTCGTTGAGCACGATGCGGCCGCCGGTGGAGAGTGCGCCGATCGCGAACTCGGGATGACCGGGGGCGCCGAGTTTGCGCACGACCAGTGCGTCCATCGGTGCGTTCAGCGCCGCGGCGACCTCCCAGGCGACCGGGATACCGCCACGCGGCAGTCCGAGCACCAGGACATCCGGATCGCCGCGATAGTGTCCGAGTAAACCGGCGAGCACCCGGCCCGCTTCGTGCCGATCCCGGAAGATCGGCCGCGGCGTTTCCTGCTCGACTTGCGTAGGGCTCATGGAAAGCCTCCTATCACCCGCAAAGGGCCGAATTATCTTGTCAGGGTGCGGTATTCGGTGGTCGAAACCGTTCGGATCGGCGGACGGGCAGACCGAGCGCGCTGCGCTGGACGGCGAGCGTGAGATCCGTCGCGGTGACCACTCCGATGAGTCGGCCGTGTGGGTCGATCGCGGTGATGACATCGAAGTCGGGTCGCAGGACCACCTTGGCCGCCACGGCGCTGAGCAGTTCGTCGCCGGACACTCGGGCTGTCGGTGGCAGGGGGCGGGCGACTGTGCGCACCGCGGTGGTGGCGCGCGCCGCGGCGGGCAATGCCGTGAGATCGGACCACGCGAGCACAGCGATCGGTCGATCTGCCGGGTCGGTGACCGGAAATACCCGGTGATCGGTATGCACGATCTGCGAGTGCAACAGGTCCTCGATGGACCAGGCCGCAGGAATCGACAGTGGGTGTTCGGTCATAACGTCACGGATCCGGGTGTCGCCCAGCCGATGTCGCAGCCCGGCAGCGGCGAGCTCGACATTGGCGGCCGAGTAGAGGAACCAGCCGAGCAGCATCAGCCAGAGTCCACCGCCATTGCCGACCAGTAGCATCTCGGCGCCGCCCAGGATGAGCAGACCGAGTCCGAGGATCCTGCCACTCTGCGCGGCCATGGTGGTGGCGCGCAGTTGGTCGCCGGTGTGTCGCCAGATCAGTGCGCGCAGTACGCGGCCGCCGTCCAGTGGTGCGCCGGGCAGCAGGTTGAATACGGCCAGCAGGATATTCATCGCGCCGAGCCAGCCGAGCATATCCGGCACCGGTCCGCTCACCAGGCTGCCGACGAGGTTCGCGACGACCAGCACGATGATGCCGATCCCGAGGCTGGTGACCGGTCCGGCCAATGCGATGCGCAGGTCCGAGCGCGGATCTTTCGGTTCTTCACCGAGTTCGGAGACGCCGCCGAGTAGCCACAGCACGACGCGTTCGACCCGGGTGCCGCGGCGGCGCGCGACGATCGAGTGTGCCAGTTCATGACCCAGCAGCGTGGCGAGCAGACCGACCGCGCCCGCCGCAGCCACCAGCCAGACCGCCACCGAGTTCCCGTGCGTATCGGCCAGTGAACGGCCGAGAAGATAGGTGAACAGTCCGAGGGTGACCAGCGTAGACCAGTGCGCGCCGACTCGAATGCCCGCGACCCGGCCCAGTGGGATCGTTGCACGCAGCATGTCAGCGGTCCCGCGTCTCGGCGCCGACCAGACCTTCGGCGAGCAGAATGCGGTGTGCTTGCTGGGCCGCCTGGGTCGATCGGTCGCTGTCGGGTTCGTCGGCGGGCAGCCGTTCGAGGCCGCGTGCCAGCACGGCGACGGCGTCGCCGAGCGCCTGGATGCGGTCTTCGAGACTGGCGACCGGATGGACCGCCTGCTCCTCGGCGACCGCTCGCCATTCGATCAGCGATTCGTCGATGGCCATTCGCGCACCGCACAGCACGCCGTACAGTTGCATCGGCAGGACCGCGAAGATCCGGTCCAACTGTCCAGGGGAAAACAGCTCCGACAATGCCGCCGTGACCGCGCCCGCGACCGGGCCGACTTCGTCCTCGTCGATGCCCGACTCCCTGGCGAACTGCCTGAGAAATTCGGTGATGCCGTGCCGGACCGGCACGTGGCCGGGCACCCAGCCCTCGTAGTAGGCCCCGCGCAGGATCTCGGGCAATTGCGCGGTCAGATGGGCCGAACTGCTGACGCTGATGCGGTCGCGCACAGTGTGCAGCCAGGCGCGCAGCGCCCGGTAGGCGAAGGCGCGGTCGTCGGTATCGAGACTGTCGGCGACAGCACGGAGCCAGTCGTGGGCAGTCTGCACGGCGGGTGCGAGGGGATCGTCGTGGCGCGACATGGTTGGCCTCCTGGGTGCTGACCGGGTGCGATGCTGGGTTCTTATCGCTCAGCCTGTGTCCCGCGCGGCCACCATCCAAGGGCCGAAGGTTGCCCCTGCGTGAGCCGATGGTCCCGGTTTCGGCTGCGGTGGCTCCGCGATCGAGCGGACTTTATCGGGCGGTGCTCGGACAGGGCCGGAAGTCCTCTAGGTGATGGACGTTCCATGTCGAATTCGGCGACAGGTGTGGGCCCGGGGACTCTGCCGCGCGGCGGTCGCGGCGCAGACGATGAGGGTATGACGAATATGGTCCCGGTCGGCGCATCGACGAGCGGAACGTTCGGCTGGACGCCGATCGAGAAGCCGCAGTCCGAGCGGGCGCTGGCCAATCTCGTCGACTATGACCGAGCGTGTCGCGAATTCTCCTGGGAGCATGCGCGATCTGAACTCGCCGGGCTGCCCGGTGGCGGGCTGAACATCGCCTATGAGGCCGTGGATCGGCACGCCGAAGGTCCAGCCGCGCAGACGCCTGCGCTGCGCTGGTTGTCGGCCGCGGGCGGTGAGGTGGTGCTGACCTATGCGGAGCTGGCCGCGGCAACCAATCGGTTCGCGAACGTCCTGCAGGGGTTGGGGATAGGGCGCGGCGAGCGGATCTGTGTCCTGCTCGGGCGAACCCCCGAGCTGTACATCGCGATATTGGGCGCGTTGAAGGTCGGCTGCGTGGTCTCGCCGTTGTTCTCGGCCTTCGGCCCGGAACCGGTGCGGCAGCGTCTGGCGATCAGCGAGGCGGCGGCTCTGGTCACTTCGACGGCACTGTACCGCAAGAAGGTCGCCCCCATTCGCGCCGAAGTGCCCGCGCTGCGCACTGTGCTGATCACCGACGGGTTGACCGAGACCGGTGAAATGTACGTCGACGACCTGGCCGCAGCGATGGCCGTCGCCAGCCCGGAGTTCCGGATCGCCCGCACTGGTCCCGACGACCCGGCGCTGCTGCATTTCACCAGCGGCACCACCGGGAAACCCAAGGGTGCCTTGCATGTTCACGGTGCCGTGCTCGCGCACCGGGTGACTGCCCGCTACGCTCTGGATCTGCGTGTTGGCGATATCTTCTGGTGTACCGCCGATCCCGGCTGGGTGACAGGTATGTCCTACGGCGTTATCGCCCCGCTGTGCCTGGGGGCGACCGTGATCAGTGACGAAGCGGAATTCGACGCCCGTCGCTGGTATGACGTCCTGACTGCACAACGGGTATCGGTGTGGTATACCGCGCCGACTGCGCTGCGCATGCTGATGCGTTACGGGGACCGGCTGCCAGAGGGCACCGACCTGTCGCCGCTGCGGTTCATCACCAGCGTGGGGGAACCGTTGAACCCCGAAGTGGTGCTGTGGGGTGAGCGGGTGCTCGGCCACCCGGTGCACGACAACTGGTGGCAGACCGAAACCGGCGCGATCATGATCGCGAATCTCGCTGCTGCGCAGGTGCGTCCGGGGTCCATGGGGCGACCACTGCCCGGCGTCGAGGCGACCACGCTCAAGCGCGGCCAGGACGGCCGCGCGGCGGTCGTCGCCGATTCCGTCACGCCGGCCGACCCAGGAGAGGTCGGCGAGCTGGCGCTGCGCCCGGGCTGGCCGTCGATGTTCCGAGAGTACTGGGGTGAACCCGAACGCTACGAAAAGTGTTTCGCGGGCGGTTGGTACCTCAGCGGTGATCTCGCCCGTCGCGACGCGGACGGCTACTACTGGTTCGTCGGCCGTGCCGACGATGTCATCAAGTCCGCCGGTCACCTGGTCGGGCCCTTCGAGGTCGAGAGCGCGCTGATGGAGCACCCCGCCATCGCCGAGGCCGGTGTCATCGGCACACCCGATCCGGTCGCGGGGGAGCTGGTGAAGGCGTTCGTGCTACTGCGTCCCGGCTATCAGGCGTCGGAGGAACTGCGTGCCGAGCTGACCGCATTCGGCCGCAAGGCCCTCGGCGCAGTGGCTCCCAAACAAATCGAGTTCACCGAGAGTCTGCCGCACACCCGCAGCGGCAAGGTGATGCGCCGACTGCTGAAGGCCCGCGAGCTCGGCCTGCCCGAAGGCGATACCTCGACACTTGAAGGTGCGGTGTGAACGGGTCGACGCTGGACAAGGACGAACGCATCGAGCTGCTGCGGCAGATGGTCCGGATCCGCCGCTTCGAGGAGCGATGCGTGCAGCTCTACAGTGCCGGATCGATCCGCGGCTTCCTACATCTGTACATCGGCGAGGAGGCGGTGGCGGCCGGTGTGCTCAGCGCGATCGGGCCCGAGGACGCGGTGGTCTCGACCTACCGGGAGCACGGACATGCACTGGCCCGCGGCCTTTCGATGTCAGCGCTGCTGGCCGAAATGTACGGCAGAGCAACGGGTTGCAGCCACGGGCACGGCGGGTCGATGCACCTGTTCGATGCCGGGCGCCGTTTCTACGGCGGCAACGCCATCGTCGGCGGCGGGCTCCCGATCGCGGTCGGTCTTGCACTGGCCGACGCGATGCAGGAACGTCCGGTGGTGACGGTATGCCTGTTCGGCGACGGCGCGGTGGCCGAGGGCGAATTCCACGAATGCCTGAATCTGGCTGCGCTGTGGCGACTTCCAGTCCTGTTCGCCTGCGAGAACAACCGCTACGCGATGGGCACCGCGCTGGCCCGCGAGCATGCGGCCACCGATCTTGCGTTGCGCGCGGCTTCATACGGCATGCCCGCATGGCCGGTCGACGGCATGGACGCGCTCGCCGTCGCCGACGGGGCGCGGCGAGCTGTGGAGTCCATTCGCGCCGGCGGCGGCCCGTGCTTCCTCGAGCTGCAGACCTACCGCTTCCGCGCGCATTCGATGTACGACGCGGACCGATATCGGGACAAGGCCGAGATCGCTCGATGGCAGGAACGCGACCCGATCCCGAAGCTGTTCGCCCAGCTGCACGCGTCCGGCGAACTGGCCGAGGACGCGTTGGTCTCGCTCCAAGCCGCCGCCGACAGCGAACTCGACGTGGCCATCGCGGCGGCCGAGGCGGCACCTTTCGAACCTGTGGGCGACCTCACCAGATACGTCTACACGGAGCGCTCATGACCACCTATCGGGACGCGATGCGGGAAGCATTGCGAGAAGCGCTGATTCGAGACGATCGGGTGTTCCTCATGGGCGAGGACGTCGGCGCCTACGGCGGATGTTTCGGTGTGAGCCGAGGATTGCTCGACGAATTCGGGCCGCGCCGGATCCGAGATACGCCGCTGAGCGAGTCGGCCTTCGTCGGCGCAGGCATCGGCGCCGCACTGGGCGGGATGCGACCCATTGTCGAGATCATGACCATCAATTTCAGCCTGCTCGCGCTGGATCAGATCCTCAATAACGCGGCGACGCTGCGGCACATGTCCGGTGGGCAGCTTTCGGTTCCGCTGGTGATCCGGATGGCCACTGGCCCGGGCCGTCAACTCGCCGCCCAGCATTCGCACAGCTTGGAGGCGTTCTACGCGCACATCCCCGGCCTGCGCGTGCTATCCGCGGCGACAGTCGAGGATGCCCGCGGCATGCTGTGGCCCGCACTGCAGGATCCGGATCCCGTGCTGATCTTCGAGCCCGCGGCGTTGTACAACGCGGAGTCGGAGCTGCCCCGTGATCTGGGTGCGACCGATATCGATAGCGCAAAGATTTGCCGCGCGGGCGCCGATGTCACGCTTGTCGCCTACGGCGGTGCCTTGCGGCTGGCGCAGGCGGCGGCGGAGGCGTTGGTCACCGACGGCATCGACGCCGAGGTCATCGACCTGCGCACGCTGCGTCCGCTGGACGAGAAAACCCTGTTGGAATCGGTGACGCGCACACATCGTCTCGTCGTCGTCGACGAGGGCTGGCGCAGCGTGGGTATCGCTGCCGAAATAGCCGCACGTGCGGCCGAATACGGCTACTACGAGCTCGACGGCCCGATACAGCGGGTCTGCGCGGTGGAGGTGCCGATTCCCTACGCCAAGCATTTGGAAGAAGCGGCGCTGCCGCAGGTCGCCGATATCGTCGCGGCGGGGCGTCGGGCGGTGAGCTGAATGGCTGAATTTCGGATGCCGTCGCTGGGCGCGGACATGGAAGAGGGAACACTGCTGTCCTGGCGGGTTCAGCCAGGGGACGTCGTGCATAAGGGTGACATTGTCGCCGAGGTCGACACCGCCAAGGCGGCAATAGAAGTCGAATGCTTCGATGAGGGCACCATCGGCGAGATCCTGGTTGCGCCGGGAGTAACGGTTCCGGTCGGCAGTGTGCTGGCCACGATCGAGCCGAACGGTTGCCGAATGCCCCCGAGTGTGGCACCAGCCGGGGCCGATCCGGCGCAAACCTCAACCGCGGTGTCCGGCCCTGCGAAACCGTCGTCGGCGGAGCTTGATTCGGTGGAGCCGGTCTCGGTCTCGGTCGAGAGCGGTCTGCCGGGGCGCAAGCCGCCGCCGGAAGATCATTCTGCGTCGCGGTCTCGACCCAAGACCAAGCGGTCGCGACGTTCGGCGGACAAGTCGACGATGACCGGGACTGCGCGCACTGCTGGGCCGGGGCCTCCGGGGGCCGATATTCGTGCGACACCGCTGGTACGGCGACTGGCGCAGGAAGCGGGCATCGATCTGGCCGTGGTAGTCGGTTCCGGACCGGGCGGGCGGATCCTCCGTGCCGATGTGGACAGTGCCGTCACTGTACGCGCCGATGAGATCCGCTCCGCCGCAGCGGAACCCGAGATAGCGAATCCGGAGGCCGCGACCGGCGCCGTGCGGGCTTCCGGGTATGCGCGGCGGTTGGCACGGGAGCTCGGTGTCGACGTGTCAGCCGTCAGCGGCACCGGTCCGAGCGGAGCTGTGCGCGCGGCAGATGTTCGTGCGGTGCGGGCGCGCCCCGATGCTGAGGGAACCGCTGCGGAAGCGCTCGAAGACCGAAAGCCTCCACCGCAAGACCACCCGACAACCGGCGAGTCGCGCCAGGTCGCGTCGTCGCGTGACCGGGCAGCGATGCGTCGGTCGATCGCGGCGATGATGACCCGATCCAAACAGACCATCCCACACTATTATCTGTCCACCACCATCGATGTCGGTGCCGCGAGCGGCTGGCTGCGCGAGGTAAACAGGGTGGCGTCAGTGCCGGACCGAATCGTCATGGCGGCCTTGTTGTTGCGCGCCGTCGCTGTGGCGGCCCGCAGAGTGCCCGCGGTAAACGGACACTGGGTCGAGGACGCCTTCCATCCTGCCGACACCGTCGACCTCGGGGTGATCGTCTCATTGCGCCGTGGCGGAATCATCGCACCGACTATCGCGCACGCCGAGGCGGCATCGCCGCGCGAGCTGATGGCACGGCTGCGCGAGGTGGTCGACCGCGCCCGGTCGGGCCGGCTGCGCTCCTCGGAAACCGTTGCTGCCACCATCACCGTGACCAACCTCGGTGAGCTGGGCGTGGAATCCGTGCTCGGTGTTATCCCGCCGCCGCAGGTGGCGATCGTCGGCTTCGGTGCGGTGGCCGAACGTCCGTGCGCGGTAAACGGATTGCTGGGTGTGCGGCCGCAGGTCACCACCACCTTGGCGGCCGACCACCGAGCCAGCGACGGCGCGGTCGGCGCGCGCTTCCTGAACACGATCGCCGAACTGCTCCAGCATCCTGAGCAGCTGTGACAGGAAGGTTGTGAACGACCATGCCCGGCAATCTGTCCCGGAGCGAAGCGGACTCCATCGTCCGGTCCGCGCTGCGCGGTTTCGCCTCCGACGAGGACCTGGCGGCGTTGACACAAGACGAGCCGCTGCGAGCCGCGTTGGAACTCGACTCTCTCGATTTCTTGACGTTCGTCGAAAAACTCACCCGAGCCACTGGCGTCCGGATCGAGGAAGACGACTATCCGCAGCTGGTGTCGATACATGCCTGTGTGGACTTCCTTGCGACCGAATGACGCGACAGGCACTTCGCACCTGATCCGATCGACGGTCACCACTACGACGGGCACCGCCCGCGTGCCTGCCATGGCTGCGCACCGGTGCCGGGTTTATGGCCAATGCCGCTCGCGTCCGGGGCGGATCTGGTGGTCTCCGAATAAACGGCAGCCAAGGGACCTTGGTCACTCGTAGCGCCAGGGAGGGCGCGCACCGCGGACTACTTGATGCCCTATTCCGGGTGTTGGTGGAGCCAGTGGAATGAACGCGAATGCTCCGAGGAGATGAACTGCGATGGGCTCTGAACCGGGCAGGGTGCCGCACATAGCGACGTTATGCCTGGGTAGGCGCCGGATACTTTCGATCTCGGGGCGCGCGTCGGTGCTTGTCCGACCTGCAGGGAGACCAATGGTCCGGATCAGGCAGGCTCTCGGTGCATGCTCGATTACAGGTGCGCCGTTGTTCGGTGGTATTTCGCACGCACGTCTGGATCGGACCGGTTCGATGCAGTGGCCGTGCCCAACCACAGAACATCCCGGTGAGCCCACGTTGCACCTGGACCGACCGTGACCCCGCACGGCCCTGCGCAGTAGCCACACAATGCCCTATCTGCCACCAAGCGAGAACCGGACAGCACCGATCCTTTTCGTGCTCGTGACCAGGCGACGACTCATACACTCGGTGGC